>JBEBHO010000304.1:0-33733 GCA_040081095.1 Nitrospira sp. | reverse complement strand
TTGCGTGGGATAGGGATGAATCGTCCCGGCGATCGTCTTCGCGCCGAGTCCGGCCTTCATCAATACGGAGAATTCGCTGATCATCTCGCCGGCGTGCGCCGCCACAATGGTCGCGCCGAGGATGGTGTCCGAACCCTTTTGAATGTGAACTCGCGCAAATCCTTCGTCTTCGCCATCAAGGATGGCGCGATCGACTTCGTCCAGATTGAAGGTGTACGTCTCCACCTCAAGGCCCTTCGCCTTGGCATCCTTCTCATACATCCCGACATGCGCGACTTCGGGCGCCGTAAACGTACACCAAGGCATAATCAGCGAATCCACCTTGGCATAACCCAGTCCAAACGGATGGGGGAATAGGGCATTCTGGATCACGATCTGCGCCATTGCATCGGCGGCGTGGGTAAACTTGTAGCGGGAGCAGACATCCCCCGCCGCAAAAATGCGTGGGTTGCTCGTCTGCAAGCGGCCATTGACGCTCACCCCGGCTTTGTCGAACTCAACCCCAACCACATCCAGGCCCAGCCCATCCACATTCGGCGTGCGTCCGGCGCCCACTAAGATTTCATCGACCGTCACGTCATACTGTCGGCCATGGGAATCGACCGAGAGTCGTTTCCCGCCGTCCGCCTTGGTGACCTTCAGATCTTTGCCGCAGCAGAGAAGTTGCACCCCATCCTTTACCATCTGCCGTTCTACGATCTGCGCGGCATCGCGGTCTTCGTTCGGCAGAATGCCGTGTTGAGCCTCGATCAAGTACACCTGGCTCCCAAACCGCGCAAAGGACTGCGCCAGCTCGCACCCGATCGGGCCGGCGCCGATCACCCCAAGGCGTGACGGCAACTCCGTGAGCGAGAACACCGTTTCATTGGTGAGAAATCCCGCTTCCTGCAAACCCGGTATCGGCGGTGCCGATGCTCTCGCACCCGTGCAGATCGCCGCCTTTGCAAACTGCAGAGTTCGATTCCCGGCTGGCCCCTCAACCTGAATCGTATCCGCCCCGGTAAACCGGCCACTCCCGATATAAACATCGACTCCCAGCTTGGTATAGCGCTGGACCGAATCGTTGTGACTGATCCGCGCACGCAACTTCCTCATGCGGGCCATCGCTGCACCGAAGTCATGCTTCACACCTGCCGGAATATGCAGGCCGAATTCTGCCGCGTTGCGGAGGTCCGCCCAGGCCCGCGCGGCGCGAATCACTCCCTTTGAGGGTACGCACCCCACATTCAGACAATCGCCACCCATCAAATGCTGTTCAATCAGCGCCACCTTCGCGCCCAAACTCGCTGCAATGACAGCGGTGATTAGCCCGGCTGTGCCCGCGCCAAGCACAACAATGTTGTAGCGTCCAGACGGATCTGGATTCATCCAATTCGACGGATGAACATTCTCCGACAGCAGTCGATTATGCTCGTCATTCGGCAGAAGCAGATGCTCGTCAGGCTGACTCATCGCAGCAACCCTCTCTACGCGTGTTTTCCCACAGCACCTCACGGCACCTCTACCGTTGAGAGCTCGATCAATTACCCCTGCTTCGCCGCGAATTGCTTATACACAATCGGGACCAGCGCAAGAAGGCCAAGAAGCACAAAGGCCGTAATGACATTCGGAGAGGCGATCTCTTTCAAGGAATTGATCGTGCCCAACTGCCGTCCGGCATAGGCATAGACGAATGAGCCGGGAATGATCCCGATCGCTGTCGCCGCCACGTAACTGCCGACATTCATTCGGGTGAGACCAGACACCAGATTCACGACAAAGAAGGGAAACAGCGGAATCAACCGGAGTGTTATCAAGTAATTGAAGGCATTGTTGGTGAATCCCTGTTGCACCGGGCCCAGCCATTTGCCAAACTTCTGCTCCACCCAATCACGCAGCAGATAGCGCGCGGCTAGAAATGCCAGGGTCGCGCCAGTCGTCGCCCCAAGGTTCACAAAGAGCGTACCCCACACCGTCCCGAACAAGAACCCTCCGGCAAGCGTCAGAATCACCGCGCCGGGCAGAGAGAGCCCTGTGACCGCGATATAGGTCAGAATAAAGATGCCTACCGCCGCCGCATAGTTGGCCTCTGTAAAGGCCAGCAGATGATCCCGATTGTCCTTGAGCGCATTCAAAGAGAGGAACCGTCCGAGGTCGAAATACACAAAGGCGCCAATCGCGCAGACGATCACCATCGCAATGGCAATTTTCCCCATGTTCGAATGGCCGGGGGCAACTGTTTCGGCTATTGGAATCGGCATCGTGACCTCATGGCGTATCATGGGGGGCTCCTGTTGGTGCTGTCAAATGGGAACGCTCTGAATCAGTCGGCTGAACTGCTCCGTTCTTACACCTACACATCACACCGCCGGATATACACCACCCTTCCCCACAGAGGCATACGGAACCAGCCATCCGGATGGATTCAGATTCATGGCACTTCTGAGGGCTGACTAGATGAGGACTGCAAGAAAAGGAGGAGTGACCATTGGCGGGCTATGGCCTAGGAAGCCGGACTGCCGTGGCGGCACCACTGAGTGCCTCGCCGACCTCATTCCACCACAGCGATTGTGTAAGGCAGGAGGATCCACTCGCACGACCGCGCCCAGCAGGAGATTGGCTAGTCCGGCAAGCCTCTTGAGGAGAGGGACGAGTGATGCCTGGAAGCGATGATGAGTCACGACTTGCGCATCCGACGCCCAGAAGCAGAACGATGAGTATCCCGATACGCATATGCCCCTTAAGGAAACTTGCAGAAGATGGTTATCTATTACGTCAAGTATCGGCAACGAGGGATGATTTCTGAAGGGCTATTGCCACTGGCGGTCTGCTAAATCACGATCCATATCGAGTCGCCCGAACGCCCGCTCAAATGGGTCAATCGACCCATCCCGATTCTTATCCAGCTCCTGAAAATGGTCGTGCAGCAGAGTCCCGGCATTCGGATTCGGAGCTCCTCCTTTACTATGTCGATATTGCGGCGCGTATCGCTGCGGCTGCTCAAGCATGCCATGGTAAGATAAGTCCGGTTTCGGTGCGACCGTGGCGTGAGATCGAAGCGGCTTGTGCTTTCTTGCATGGCGATGCGTTTGCCGCGCGGCCTTTCCTCGCAGAGGGCTCTCCACTCTTTCCACGGCAAGGTTCTTCCCATCGATGGGCTTGGGGAGATTCCTGACGGTTTTCCGGACGGGATCTGACGATCGAGTTGGCGGTTTCACCGGAGTCACGTGATCCGTGGAACCACGACCCTGTCGCGCTGATGGTTTTCGCTCTGCCCAAGCAGCGCTCAGCTCCCCACCACCCCAACTGATCAGCAGGATCGTAAGAACAGCACGTATGCCAAATGTATCGTAATAGCCCTTCACCCGCGCTCCTCTTTATCGTCTTACAACTTCGCCTCTCTGGCAGTCTAAGTGTAGCAGGCGCCCTTGCGCCGCCAGATCATTGATTCAAGAAGGGAATTTCCCCTTCATCACGTCCATGGCAAGCACCGGGACTCCGTCCGGACTTGTCAGAGAGGCCCTCACTCCCGTACTCTTCAACCGGAGGCTGGATCATGAATGATGACTCTCGTTTAACGAAAACAAAAGAACAATGGGCTAAGGCCCGTCGCGGAGGAGAAGAGCGCGAGGTCTTCTACGAAGGCGACAACCGGCTACCACCGGGGCAACACCTCGTCGAAACCTTTCCGGTGCTGGACCTCGGGTTCAAACCGGATATTCCCCTGTCAGAATGGACGCTGACCATCGGCGGATTCGTCACCACGCCGGTCACCTGGTCTTGGGAAAACTTTCTTGCCCAGCCGCAGTTCAAAGACCGCTCAGACTTTCATTGTGTCACCTCCTGGAGTCGCTACGACAATGATTGGGAAGGCGTGAGCTTCAAGCAGATCATGTCCGTCGTGAAGCCACTCTCCCTCGCGAAGTTTGTCCTCTTCAAATCGTACGATGACTACACGACGAATCTGCCGATCGACGTCTGCGACGATGCCGACGTGCTGCTGACGCATAAATGGAACGACAAGCCGCTGACCAAAGAACACGGTGGCCCGGTCCGTGTCATTGTCCCGAAACGCTATGCGTGGAAAGGCGCAAAGTGGGTGAAAGAGATTACATTTTCGGATAAGGACGAGAAGGGATTTTGGGAAGTGCGCGGCTATTCAAATACGGCGCTGCCGTGGGAAAACGACCGATATGGCTAGTCGGGGCTACTTCTTGGTCCACCCCCCGGCGCCTTCCACAAAGTTGCCGGACTTGGTGTTCTGAATCGCCTTTTCCCCCGCCAGCAGCTCTACGGCCGAGAGCTGGGTGCCGTTCCGTTTGGCGATCTCCTCATACGCCTGACGGCGTTTCTGGTTTACCTCGTTGACCAAGGGTTGAACGTCAGCGCCCCCCGCAGCGACCGTCCCTAAATAGCCATTGGGTTTTTCTCCAACCAGACCTTTAGCTTTGGCTTCCTCCAGCGTCAAGGCACTCACAGGAAAGACCGATCCTACGAAGCACACCACAAGAACGGCTACTATCACGACGTTCCGAAATGTCATTGCCCGCTCCTCATGAGATGGATCTAAAATAAGCCACTGTGACTGGAAATAACCTGATCCAACTCTTTGTCGACTTTGACGCGAATCTCATGGTCGATCTTCACATTCAGGTTGATCGTAATCGGCTTCTCAGAGGCTGTCACCTCGACACGAGGCGTGCATCCTCCTATCCCCCCCGGCACACTCATCACGACCATCGTGAGAACAACCAGCGTCCGCCTCAGGTCCGTCATCATGCCCCCATACCCCTCACCGTCTCCGCACACGCTGTTCCAGTGACGCTTCAATATCCTGCACAAGGCGAAGACTTTTCAAGAGTGCCGGAATATTTTCCTGAACCGTCAGATTGAAATGAATGGGCGGGGTCTTCTTCAGATCCGGATTTTTCCCCTCCAGCCGAGCGGCCAGCTGCAGGAGCCCATCCTCATGATACTGCACCCCCACTCTTAGCACAGTGTAGTGAAAGTTGTTGAGCGCCTGCCCCACAAGCTTCAGACTGTGATCCGACTCTGCGAGCAATTTACCGGCGTCCGGAGACGCGACGTACCGAATGACTCCCCCCGGCGACTGCGCCTCGACCATGCCGTCCTTTACGCTGACGCCTGTCGCCGTAATCGTGAGGGGTAGCGTCCCATTGAGGAGACCTGCGCCTTCGATGCCCTTCTGCTGCTCGACCGCCAGCACCCTGGCCAGATCGATCTCACGGAGCGAGATCGTCAACCGGGCCGGCGGCTTGGCCGGATCGAAATGAGCCCCGGGGCTTGTCATGGTCCCGCCGAACAGCTCACCCTGAATATCCCGCAAATCCACAACAGGCCCAGCCCCTGAAAACGTCCAGCTCAGATCTACCGTCGTCGTGATATTCGATACCTCGACTCCGGTCTGGACGGATGCAATCGTGATCGCTGCTGGCTGGCGCGTGGCAATCTGGTCAAATCCCGTCGTTCGCAAGACAAGTGTCGTGCTGACCCCTTGGACCGCAACGTCTCGGTACAGGCCTGACAGATTGTCTGCCTGGACCGTCACCGAGCCCGGATGCAGGACAAGCCCTTGTCCCTGGCCAGAAGCCGCCCCACCCACTGACCAGGCCAGATCGGCTGTCGCTGTGAATCGCCCATCGATGAGATCAATGGAGGGCGGAAGGGCCGGAACGAGTTTACGAAGCCGCTGCTCCGTCGCATTGAACTGGAGCGGCCCCACACTCCCTCGCAGCGAACCTTTTCCGTCCGAAAATCCCTGCTCAATCTTGGCGGTCACCACTCGGCCACCCGACAGAAAATGACCTTGCGCATCAGCCTTCACTCCCGCCTGATTCGCCGAAAACTCCACCCGCCAGTTCGTCGCGGGAAGACTCAGCGGCAACGGCTCAATCGTGACCCCCTGTAGACTCAGCGCGCCCTGAACGTTCCAGGAAGCTCCAACAAGCTCGGCTCTCCGTAATACGAGCGCACCCTCTCCCAGTTTGAGGTCATATCCTGCCAGCCGACTGGTTGAAGCCTGGAGAGCGAATGTCCCGGATCCGCCCGTACATTGGCCGGAGGTGAGCGCACACTGCACCAGGACGGGTTCCTTAATGTGGAGCGAGGCGCGGGCAATGGCGATCCCTGCGGCATGCACCTGCGTCACCGTAAGCGCGGAAGGAGCCATGATCTGTCCCTTCACCTCATGCTGAGCCAACACCATCTGCCCATACAACGTGCCAACCGCCTCCTTCGCCGCTAACCTGCTGGTGACCAGTGGAGGCATGGCACCCTGAATCCGAAAGGTTCCCTGGGCGGCATCAAGTTCTCCGCCGATCACCGTCGCGTTCTCAGCTCTGAACTCAGCCACCAATGGGCCAGACGCCGCTCCGTACATCAGCGAGACAGGCCCCTCAACGGTCAGCCGGAGTGGGGACTCCGTCCAATAGAGCGCGCCGTGTACCGCCTGCATGTGCTCAACCCGAAGCGGCTGATCGCCGTGAGGCAGAAGCGCCCGCACGATCTCCGGCACAAACTGCGGCTGAGTGTTGATCGCCGCAGCGAAGAGCACCCCGGGATTCACCGTCCATTCGAAGCGCGTCGGATTCCCGGCAAATCGCCCGGAACAGGCCAGCGCAATGTTCCTGGCAATTCCCTTCACGGCAGGAAGCGCAACGGTAGACTGAAATGTCCCGTCGAACGTCGAGTACGGATCGTCTCGCAGCAACCTGAGCGAGGACTTGGAGGCAGCAGTCCCGGTCCACTGGACCACCACGTGGCCGGAGACTTTTTCAAGCTCAGGACCGATTGGCACCATCAGCGCGATAAATGGCGCGACTTCGCGAACATTGATCTCTAACTTGCCCTCGACATGAACCTGCTCGCCCGCAGCCTGGGCGGTCGATTGCCAGGTGAGAATCGGCAGCGCCTGAGGCCGCTGAGACACGAGCGTTGCCGACCAGGTGCTCGCGGAATGGCCACTGACCGTCAGCCCATAGGACGCCGTTTCACGACCGTTGAAGGTGAGATGGCCGCCGAGTTCGCCCGCCTGCTGCAGAATCACCCCCTTGATCGACACCTTTCTGAGCGGGCCGGTCGCCTGCTCGCGGAACACCGTCGCCTCCTCAATCCGTACCTCTCTGAACGGCAGCACAGGCAACCGTCGCAACAGATCGCCGGCCGTCACCATATTCCACGGGGATCCCTCCTCACCGTGGGCTCCGCTCCCGACACGTTCTCCGCGAGCTGATGCCGGTTGCGGATGACTGAGAACTTGCACCGCGACGTACGGCAAGTCCACGCGATCGACCTGCCCTTGCAGAAGGTCCGACAGGCTATACCGCAATCCGATATCCGTGAGGGAAATCATCAAGCGTTCATCGCCCAGATCCTGCTGGAATGACACAACCGGAACAGACAGTCCGCGCCAACCGGGATAGCCCAGTTGGACAATGACGTTCTGATAGCCATGATGGCGAAGCCAGTTCGTGAGCGCCCACGAAACCGTAAGCGGCAGCACGAGATAGAGACTCACCACACCGGTGAGAAGAAGAAGCCCCCATCGCTGATATCGATCATGCAACATACGATTCACACTCACACCGTAACAGCTCTTCGTTGTCGGCCAATCGGCGGCTCCCTGTCAAGCATCCCGTTGCAGCCTATAAGCCGCAACGGATTCACCCGCCGTGTTTTGTGGTGACAGTGCGTTCGCCAAGTGGGTACTATCCCGCTCATGCCAGGTCAACGTTGTTCAGCGGCATCCGCGTCACGGATTGCACAAATTGAATATTGGCCGATCGATATTCCCATTACCGATCCCTTTGTGGTTGCGACGGGCGCACGGCTGGTCGCAGAAAATGTTTTCCTCAAACTCACACTGGAAAACGGCGTAGCCGGGTACGGCGAGGCGGCGCCCTTTCCGGAAGTTGGCGGGGAAAACCGTAAATCCTGCCTTGCGACCGTGCACGAACTGGCGATCGCCTTAATCGGACAATCTGTCAGCGACTACCCTGTCCTTGCAGCAGAAATGGACAGGCTCGCCCACCAGCATCCGGCAGCCCGCTGTGGCCTTGAAACCGCTATCATCGATGCCCATTGCCGAATGGCCCGCATCCCCATGTGGCAATTGTGGGGCGGCCAGGATGTCCGTCCGCGAGAGACCGACATCACGATCCCTATTGCCACCCTCGAAAAGTCCTTGTCTTTAGCCCGCAGCTGGTATGACCAAGGCTTTCGCCTCTTCAAAATGAAGGTCGGCAAGGACGTGGACCAGGATATCCGTCGACTGGAGGCCGTCCATAAGGCCTTGCCAGGTATTTCGTTTATCGGCGACGGGAACCAGGGGTTCTCGCGGAAAGATTGCCTCGCATTTGCCAAAGGCGTTCAGCGATTTGGGGGAAGGATGGCTCTGCTTGAACAACCGGTCATGCGCGATGACCTCGACAGTCTGATCGCGATCCGAAAAATCACCGGGATTCCAGTAGCAGCCGACGAGTCGGTTCGATCCCTGGCCGACGCCCGCAATGTCATCGCACAAGGTGCCGCCGACTACATCAATATCAAGATTATGAAAACAGGCGTGGTCGAAGCGGTCGCCATCGCCGAAGCGACGCTCGCCGCCGGGCTGAAGCTGATGGTGGGCGGAATGGTTGAAACCAGAATCGCGATGGGCTGCTCGTTCAGCCTCGTCCTGGGGATGAAGGGTTTTGAGGTGTTAGATCTGGATACCCCGTTGCTGTTGGCAACAGACCCTATTCAGAGGGGCTATCGATACCGTGGACCTCAGCTTGAGCCCTGGGCCGGGCCGGGGCTTGACGCAGTGACCCAGAGAGGTCCCGGTGTGACAACCGTGGCATAGCGCTCTACCGCGAACCCACTGATTGATTCAGATTTATCACTGTGTGTGAACCGCCGCTGGGGGAGGAGGTTGAACTGGCGCTTGAGTTTGAGAACGGATCTATGCCCACCTCTCCACCTCCGGCCGATTGAGAGTCCGAGGAACTTCCGACTCCAGAAAAAGTTCCTACGCCACCGTCTACCGCTCCTGAAGAAGCAACGCCCCCGGACACGAGTGATTTATCTATCGTCGTACGCCCATCCTGATACTGAGTCATCACAAATGTCGTGGATCCTTCTGACGGCCCCTTGGCATAGGCGTAGACCTGATACGATACTCCGTCAACCCCACCGAGGAAACGCATGGCGATCGAGTAGAATTTCAACGCCTGACCTTGACTGAACCCAATCGTGCCTAAATCAGCTCCATAGAAGCCGTGCTGAGCCTGATGAAGCTGCTGCAACCGCTGGATCTCAGCGAGCGCCACTTCAGCTTCAACCGATTGGGCTTTCTTGGTGAAGTGCTGATAGGACATCGCGGCCACCGCGGCAAGAATCCCGACAATGGCCACAACCACCATCAACTCGATGAGCGTAAATCCCTTCTGAGTTAAGCCGGCAGCCTTCATAGGTTAGCGAGTTGGTTTGAAGGAAAAATCGTCTAACACCGTGGCGATCGACGCCGCAGCCTGTTGGGCCTTCTGGATGGCCTCCCGATTCTCCGAATCGTTCGAAGCCAGCGCGGCCTGAATCACAACGGTCTGCCGATGCATTTCCACGAACGCCTGCTCCACCTTGGTCAACGCCCGGTTGGCAGTTGAAGCCAATTCATCCAGACGATCGGATTGCCTGAACTGCATCCGCCAACTGAGATTGCCCTTGGCCCATTCCTGAATACTCTGGTCAAGTTGGACCAATGGCCCCGCTACCCGACGGGTCAGGACCAGACTGAAAATCACGGCCCCAAGAAACAGGACCGGCACGGCTACAGACACCGTTTCACTCAGCAACAGCATCTCACTCGCGGCTGCCTGGCGTTCTTCGAGCGAGCCGCCACCATACAGCGTGAACATCGGGCCCAGGTGTGGCCCGTAAAAGGCCAATGTAAAAAACAAGGCAGAGTACAAGAAGAGTAGGAGGCCGACCCAAACCGCATACCCCTTCTGCACCTGATGCAGAAAAAATACCTTCCGACGCTCTTGTGAGGACGGTGCTGCCAAGGCTCCTGTGCGCATAGCCCATCTCCCTTCACATCACGCAGTGGACGTTCACCCCAACTTTCCACGCGCTTTCAGGAAAGGCTACCACCAGAGGAGGGTTGACCCAAGCAAATCATCTGTTTTTGTGGGAAAACGACGACCGGCCCGCTCACAGGAACAATCAAACTACTGGCGGGGACACATCCGGTTCCTGGCAGCGTTTGCAAAATAAAAAGTGACCGAGCTGGCGATCCCGTCCTTCCGGCGTAAGCACCCAGGGGCGAGAGAAGAACGGCGGCTGATGGCGCACATGTTGCCCATGCCCGCAGGCCAGATCGGCCACCCAGTCTCCATGCTCATCCAGATGATACCCAACGATCGGTTGGTTCATGTACATGCACCGGACGTGAGTTCGTCACAGACGATTTCTATGATCGGCGAATACCGGTTACCGCTTCTCAAAGGGCCGCTCCGGGCGTTCCGAGGCCGTCGCAAATCCCCAATGCTCCGCAGCATCTTCATCAAAGCTCCCAACGAAGATCACTTCTCTGTCGAGATGACGAAACTCGGACAGCGTAATCGTGCACTGGCGGACATCGATCACTCGGGCATCAAATTGACCAACGACATAGATCAGCCCCTTCGCCGTCACGTACACATTACGGCGGCTGGTATGACCGATATCCGGAAACAGGTCGATCGTTTGCGCACAGCCGCCTCCACGCTCGATCGTCATGGCCAGGTTATGCCGGGACAGAAACGGATCGGTAGCGACTCGCACGACCGTCAGCCGGAGACCGGTCCCTGGAATTTCAGTGGACGCCGGCTCCGGCACACCACTATTACACGCACTCAACAGGCCAATCGCAGCGACGCACACCCACCGCCGCAGGAGTCGCATTACTTCGCCGCCGGAATCTTCGGGGCAGCGCCGATCGCATCCAACCCCGCTTCGGCACAGGCATCGTCGAGGTGAGTTCCAGGCGCGCCGCCGACACCAATCGCACCAACCACCTCTCCACCGATCTCGATCGGCAACCCGCCGCCGAGCATCAGAATCTGTTCGTTCATATCACGCAGAGCCTGCAACGTCGGCGTCCGACTCATGAGATCGGCCAACTCGCTTGTCGCACGCCGCAGACTCGCTGCGGTATAGGCCTTCTTCCGGCTGCTGTCGATCGTATGCGGACCTGCCCCATCGGCCCGTCCCATCATGCGTAACAAGCCTGCGCGGTCAACCACCGACACGCTGACGCGATAGCCGTCTTTCTTACAGGCCTCAATGGCAGCCTGCGTGGCTCGTTGGGCAAGGCTTAACGAGAGGACCGACTCCTTCGGCAACTCCTGAGCCGACGCGATTGCACTTCCAAACGCGATACTTCCAACCACCGCAATGCTCCACAGCCATACCTTATCCATAGGACACTCCTTAGTATGCGAATGATGAAAACGGAATATTGACGGCGAGAAGAGTACGAAGGCGACGAAGGACTGTCAAGTCTGCGTCCGTGGAGCGAACACAGTCCTGCACAGAACCCATGAGGCTAATCGTTTACGAAAACGGTTTATGGAAATGGGTGAGAGAATCAGAAAAACGAGACGGAGGGAGCAGGCACCTACATCCAAACGACACGTTCCTGATTGAGGAGATAGTCGATGACTTCGATACTCTCACGCATCTGAGTCTGAGCCTTATCTGACATCGGCAGCACCGCACCCACGAGCTTCCCAGACTCCATGTCTTCCAGGGAGGGAATCCCGTCACCGGATCTGGTATCGACATCCTCTCGGAAACTGGCCAATGGAAACCTCCTGATAAACTCTTGTCGGCCCTTCCACCTATTTTCTTGAGTGGCTGCCTGTCGAAGGAGAAGGCACTGTAGAGGAAGCATACCACATGGGTGCAATCTGTCAGGGGCACAGACCAACACGTGATGTTTCAACGACTTGAGCTAGCGATGAGAAGAAATCTTTTGAACAGGAGGAAGCGCACCGAGAAACGGGAACTGCCCTTTATTGATGGCCCCGCTATCGGAACGAAGCCGAAAATCGTCGTGCTCCGCATCCACGAAGCGAGGATCGCCCACGACATCCGAGTCCTGCTTCAGCTCAGGCGCCGGGGTATTCGGCGATCCAGCGCGCATGTAATCGCTCTCACTGTTGAACAGCGCATTGAATGACATCGTCGCTCGGCTGGATGGTGCGACCAGAAAGCCGACCTTATTCAGGCCGATAACATTCCCGGACACATCGCCCTGAGAAAAACCGAGAAAAGCCACTCCTCCCCCGTTCTTAACCAGGGTGTTCCCAACCAACACGGCTTGTGCCTTGTCATTCACGACGACCGCTTCGAACAGGCTGCGCGTAATGATGTTCCGGTCCAGCTGAACATTCGACTTACCTGCGATGTTCACCCCATGATCATTATCGTGAATGTAGTTCCCGACAAGCACCGCTTGCGAATCGGCGAACTGCATACCGGTCGTTTCGCTGCCCCCAACCGTACAATCTTCAATACGGGCCTGCTCGACCTGCTGGCTGAATAGCATCCCGTTGATCGTGAGCCGCTTCAGCAGGACACCCTTTCCGTTAAACAGGCCCACGGCATGTCCGCCATGATCATTGATCGTCATATCACTGATCTCAATATTCGTCGCGCCGTAGGGCCACTTGCCGACATGCAACACCCCGACGATCGTCTCGCGCCCAACCAACGTAACCTTGTCCTGGCCGGCGCCCACGATTTTGAGTTGATCTTTGCTGTGAACTGTAAAGTCCTGCTGGTACCGTCCCGGCTTGATAAAGACCGTGTCGCCCTTCTTGGCACTATCGACGGCTTCCTGGATCGCCGTGAAATCCCCTGAGCCATCGAGTGCCACCGTAATGGTTCGAGGCGCCGCCACTGAAGGCTCTTCCGCCCAGGCCGCGCCGCTCAACCCAACGAGACACCCGATCGCTAGCAACAGATTACGCATGCGTTAGGTATTACAGGCGCACACAGCGGCCTGTCAACCGGCTTTCTTGTGAGGTCGGCACCCCCGTGATAAGCTCCGCCGCCATGATCTTGGTTGGACTCACAGGTGGAATCGCCACCGGCAAGAGCACTGTCGCCGGTATGTTCAAACAGTGCGGCGCCACGGTGATCGATGCCGACGCCCTCGCGCGGGAAGTTGTCCAGCCAGGCAAACCAGCCTGGCGGGAAATCGTGAAGACCTTCGGCAAGGCCATCCTCAACCCTGATCGCACGCTCAATCGCCAGGCGCTGGGGACGAACGTCTTCGGATATCCCGCCAAGCTCCGCCAATTGGAACGCATTATTCATCCCCGCGTTGCGCGCGAACAGATGCGACTCACGAAGGCAGCAGCCAAGAAAGACCGGAACGCGGTTGTGATCTACGACGTGCCGCTCCTCTTTGAAGCCGGCATCGACAAGCGCGTAGACGCCACCATCGTCGTCACCGCCGACCGTGAAACCCAAATCGCACGTCTAAAGAAACGCAATGGCTTCACCAGAGCCGAAGCTCTTCGTCGGATTACGAGCCAGATGCCGCTGGTAAAGAAAAGAAAGCAGGCAGACTACATAATTGACGGCACGCGCTCACTTTCTCAACTCAAGAAGCAGGCCCACTCACTGTACCGATCGTTGCATACATCAATCTGATATCCACTCCGCATGCATTCTCATTTCTCCCTGTGTTAGATTCCCCTCCCATGCGCAACGTCGTCATCATCGGTTCGGGGCCCGCGGGTTTAACCGCCGCGATCTATGCGGCGCGGGCGAATCTGTCGCCGCTCCTCATTGAAGGCTGGCAATCCGGCGGCCAACTCACCACGACCACCGAGGTCGAAAACTATCCGGGCTTTGCCACAGGCATCATGGGCCCGGAGCTCATGAAGGGGATGCGAGCACAGGCAGAACGATTCGGGACTGAATTTCTGACCGCTGACGTGACCGCAGTAGGCCTCACACAACGCCCCTTCACCCTCACCATCGACGGGGAGCAAACGATCCAAGCCAAAACTGTCATCATTGCGACCGGCGCCTCAGCGATCCCGATCGGACTCAAGAATGAATCAAGACTGACCGGCCACGGCGTCTCCACTTGCGCGACTTGCGATGGATTTTTCTTTAAGGGCAAAGAACTCATCGTTGTTGGTGGAGGCGATAGCGCCTTGGAGGAAGCGAACTTCCTCACGAAATTCGCCACGAAAGTCTCCGTCGTCCACCGACGAGACAAGCTGCGCGCATCCAAAATCATGCAAGACCGCGCCTTACACAGCGAACAGATCGCCTTCGTCTGGAATTCAGTGGTCGAAGATATTCTGGGGACGGATGTGGTGACCGGCGCGCGGCTCAAGAACATAGTGACCGGCAAACTCACTGAAGTACCCTGTGCCGGTGTCTTCGTCGCCATCGGCCATCGACCCAACACATCACTCTTTGCGGGCCAGATTGACATGGACGAGAAGGGCTATATCCGGACGCACACCGGCACGGCTACGAATGTTCCTGGCGTCTTCGCCGCCGGCGACGTGCAGGACTCAACCTATCGCCAAGCCGTCACCGCCGCCGGATCCGGCTGCATGGCCGCCATCGACGCGGAACGCTTCCTTGAATCCCGACACCATGACTAGATCACAGGATGCTCAAAATGGTCGTCCAACAAGGCCGCAGGCGAGACACAGCCGGAGGCGTACCCTCTGGGGTACGTTAAGGATTGTGGCGACCCGAGAACGACGTTGGCTGCCATTTTCAGCACCCTGCTAATCCCATGCGCTGCGCCATCGTCCACTACCACGAACTTGCCCTCAAAGGCCGCAATCGCGACTACTTTGAAGATCGCTTGGTCGGCAACATCCAGCTGGCGCTCAAAGATCTTGGCATCACACGCGTTGAAAATCTCCGCAGCCGCATCCGGGTA
The DNA here is from genome assembly GCA_040081095.1 of Nitrospira sp. Lineage (GTDB taxonomy): Bacteria > Nitrospirota > Nitrospiria > Nitrospirales > Nitrospiraceae > Nitrospira_D. Next base: position 18,792 of record JBEBHO010000304.1, on the reverse strand, counting down.
CTTATTCCGTCGGAAGCCAGCAGCGCGATCATTCGCCAGCGGCTGTCCCGCGTCTGCGGCATTGCAAACTTTTCTCTCGCCAACTCCGTGCCTCTCGATCTGGCCAATCCCGATTTCGGCACACTCAACAGTGCGATCATCGAAGAGCTTCGCACGAAATCCTATTCGACCTTCCGCGTGACGGCGAAGCGCGCCGATAAGCGCCTGCCGCTGACATCGGTGGATGCGGAACGCATCGTCGGCGCGGCTATCCACGAACAGACAGGCAAAGCCGTCAGTCTGAAAGATCCCGACCTCACCGTGTATCTGGAATTTCTGTCACGGGATGTCTATTTTTCGGTTGAAAAGATTCAGGGCCCTGGAGGCATGCCGGTGGGAGTCAGCGGGAAGGTCGCCTGCCTCATCTCCGGCGGCATCGATTCGCCGGTCGCTTCCTATCGCATGATCAAGCGCGGATGCCGCGCCCTCTTCGTCCACTTTTCCGGCCGGCCACTGGTCAGCCGGGACTCGGAGGACAAAGTCCGCGACCTCGTGCAAACCCTCACGACCTCCTTACACAAATCCCGTCTCTATGTGATCCCGTTCGGAGAGATTCAGCGAGAGATTGTGTTGAACACACCGGCACCATTCCGGGTCGTGCTCTATCGCCGGATGATGCTCCGGATTGCAGAAGAGCTCGCGAGGAGGGAAGACTGTTGGGGACTGGTGACTGGGGACAGCTTAGGCCAGGTCGCCTCACAGACGCCGGAGAATCTGTCGGTTGTCGAAGAAGCCGCGACACTCCCGATCTTGCGGCCCCTCATCGGGATGGACAAGTTGGAAATTACCGATGACGCCAAGCGTATCGGCACCTATGAAACGTCCATCGAGCCGGATCAGGATTGCTGCAAGCTCTTCACCCCGCCCCACCCAAGCACGAAAACGCGTCTGGGGGAGCTGCTGAACGTGGAACGCGCCCTCGATATTCCTCGCCTGGTCAAACAGGGGGTTGAGAAAGCCGAGCTATCGGAGTTTATTTTCCCTGCATAGCCCGCGCGAGCGCCTTCTCCCTGACGATTCGAAAGTGCGTTTCCAACTCCTGCCGCATGGCGACGGCAATCACCCAATCCGGCACGATGGTCTCAATCTCGACGAGCAGCTCAAACTCCGCCTTCGTCTGTTTCCCGCCCTCGACAGGCGTCAAGGTCCACATGCGGCGGTATTGCTTGAAATCGCCGCCCGTCAGTTCTGTGAGCAGCCCGCCCGTCGGCAACGTCCGCGACTCACTCAGTAGGCGCCGTTCGCCGGGGAGCAACGCATGCTCAATTCGAATGTCTGTCAACACGCTGCCGCCCTGATCGCGAATCTCCGCCATCCGCATCCGCGTATCGAATAAATCGGGCCAATGGGCATAATCGGTGAGCAGCTGTTGGAGAATCCCCGGCTCGACAGGAAACATCACCGTGGCGGTCGCCTTCACCCCGCCGGTCGGCTGCGTCTTCACGTCGAGCAAGACCGGATCGCCGGCCCAAGACCAGGTCGAACAGAGCATGAGTAGCGTGGCCATGAGGCACAGAACGTATCGCAAGGACATCGTGCGATTATACCCACCACCATGCTGCCCCGCGAGCATGAATCGCAATTGACCGGGACAAATCACTCTGTGCTAGGATGCGCCATGCAACGCGCACGCTCGCTCCTGCTGCTCCTGTTCGTGATGGCTGGACTCCAGTTTTTCCAGGTCGAAACCGCGTCAGCCCAACTGATGCAGGAATCGACCGCCACCACCGAACAGTCCTGTAGCTTCGGCATGGGAAAGGGGGAGCCTTCCCACAGCTGCGCTGTCCCGTTCCCCGCAGGCTGCCGTGTGGCCCAGGCGCCCGGCTCCTCTAAACCATGGACGACCATTTCAACCGGTGGCCGGTTACTCTGCCGGTTCGATGACAAGCAAACCGACTGGAAGACCAAGATCACCGGAGCCTGCAATCGCTGCCAGTCCGGCCATTGCTCGGCCCAGTTCAGCGTCCGCTACGATTGCTCTCCTCCGCAGTAACGCTATGCCCCTCACTCGGGCGATCAAACAAGAAGCCCTTGCGCTCGGATTCGACGCCGTCGGGATCGCCCGCGTTAATTCCCCTTCGTCGCCGCAACCCACGCTTGCCGCACGACTGACGCAATGGCTCCATCGCGGCTACCACGCCACCATGGCCTGGATGGAACGAGCACCAGAAAAGCGGGCCGATCCGCGCCTCGTCCTGCCAGATTGCCGCTCGATCATTTGCGTCGGGCTGAACTACTTGACCGACGAGCGCGCTGACGAACGATCGGGCCATGGCCGCATCGCCCGTTATGCATGGGGCCAGGACTACCATGAGGTAGTCGGCGAAAAGTTGAAGCAACTGGAACAACGAATCGCGATCCTCGCGCCCCACGCGATCACCCGCTCCTACGTGGATACCGGACCGGTCATGGAAAAAGCCTGGGCAGAACAGGCTGGACTAGGCTGGATCGGCAAGCATTCCAATCTCGTGTCGTCTGAACACGGCTCCTGGCTGCTCCTGGGCGAAATTCTCACCACGTTGGAATTGGAGCCTGACGAACCGGCGACGGACCTCTGCGGAAGCTGTACGCTCTGCATTCAGGCCTGCCCCACACAGGCCATCACAGAACCCTACGTCGTGGATGCCAACCGCTGTCTCTCCTACCTGACCATCGAACATCGCGGGGAAGCGGCCACGATCCCGAACGAGCTGCAGCGCCAATTCGGCAATCACATCTTTGGATGCGATGATTGCCTTGATGTCTGTCCGTTCAATCTGCGGGCAGGCTTCACCCGAGAACCCGCCTTTCAGCCGTCACCTCTCACGCTGGCCCCTTCCCTAGATGAACTCGCCCGCATGGATGAGGCCACATTCCGGGCGTCTTTTCAGCACAGTCCGATTCGCCGCGCCAAGCTGGCAGGGCTCCAACGGAATGTGGCCATCGCCCGAACACATCAATAACTCCCGCTCCGCCACATCCCGAAAGCCACAGATACCCCCTTTCATTCAGCCACGGCCAGGAGTAGGCTATCACTAGTCGATCGGTGGTTCGCCAGGAGTCCTAACAAAGGAGCTCTCCGAATGAACCCTACGACCGTTCTTCTGATTACACGCGATCCCCATATACGACGAGCCCTGGAGCAAGTCGTCCACGCCCGTACCACGATTCTCAGCGCAAACGACGTCGCATCGGGAATCCGTCAGCTCCAGGGTGCCGATCTCACGTTCATTGTGTGTGAAGGCACTCCGGAAGCGATCAAGCCTCTTTTACATCAGGTGAGTCTGCGTCCCAACCACCCTCCCGTCATCATCTTGGGGCCACGTGATTCAGCGCGGGACGCGGTCGACGCCATGCGTGCCGGCGCCGCCGATTATTTGACGACACCCGTGACCGCTGCCAACCTCGACGTCGCCATCCGTCGCCTACTCACGATGCCGCAACCGGCCCTCACCACCACGCGACCGACAGACCAATTTGATTCGATCGTCAGCGTCTCCCCGCAAATGCAGCTCATCAAGCAATTGGCCAGCGAAGTGGCTCTGACCGACGCCACCGTCCTAATCACAGGCGAAAGCGGCACCGGCAAGGAACTGTTCGCCCAGGCCATTCATTACGCCAGTCCCAGAGCCCTCGGCCCCCTCGTCGCGTTGAACTGTGCAGGGATCCCCGAACATCTGCTTGAATCGGAACTCTTCGGTTATCACCAGGGGGCCTTCACCGACGCGAAACACACCAAGCCCGGGCGCTTCCAACTGGCCGAAGGCGGCACCCTCTTTTTGGATGAAATTGGGGAAATGAGCGCGGCGGCACAGGCCAAATTACTACGGGTCCTCGAAGATCGCCACGTTGATCCTCTCGGCGACACCCACAGCCACAAGGTCAATATCCGGGTCATCGCCGCAACCAACGAAGATCTCCCGGCTCACATCAAAACCGGGCGATTCCGGCTCGACCTGTACTACCGGCTCAACGTCTATCAGCTCCGCATTCCTCCGCTCCGTGAACGGCTGGAGGATATTGAACCGATCCTCCACCACTTCCTGGCACAGGCCCGCCGCGAGCAAGGCTGCCGCATCACCGGCATTACCCCGGAGGCGTTGGCGGCACTACAACGTCACCATTGGCCGGGCAACGTCAGAGAGCTCCACAATGTATTCGAATGGCTCACCATCACCTGCAAGGCAGACAGGATCGAGGCTCACCACCTCCCAGCCTCTGTAAAAACCGCGAATGTGGTGGAGCAACCACGTGGTGAATTGAAACCGTCCCTGCTCGCCTTCGGTCTGTCCTTTCAGGACATGGAAAAGAAGATGCTGGAGGAGGCCCTCCGCAAATCAGGCGGGAATGTCTCAGAAGCCAGTCGACTCCTCAAAATAACCCGCAACACCCTACGCTATCGTATGGCGAAACATCACATTGAGTAGAACTCTACCGCACCGTCACGATCGTCACACCGTCACCGCCCTCAGTCCGATCGCCCGGCCGTAGCGTGCCGACATACGGAGAGTCTTTCAAATAGGCACGCAGCGAGGCTTTGAGCTTGCCGGTGCCATGCCCATGGATAATGCGTAAGAACGGCGCGCCGTCCAACGTCGCCCGATCCAACGCAGCAATGACATGATCCAACGCCTCGTCAGCGGCTTGACCTCGCACATCGACCACCGTCTGCTCATCAAGCCCCAGTCCGCCGCCTGTCGAAAACCGACGCGGGCTCGATGCCGAGGATGCAGGCTCCGGTGCCGACGCTACCGACCCACGGGCCAGACCGATCAGGTTCGACACCGTCGCTAACACTTCGCCTTCCCCTACCTTCACGCGCACGCGCTTCTTTCCCTGCGGAACTTCGAGCAGACTGCCGGTCATGCCCAACCCGGCAATTTCCACCTGATCCCCAATTCCAAGTTGCTCGACCGGAATCGGCTCCCCAGTAGGCACCAATTCCTGCTTGGTCTGAATTTCCAATTCGCTCAGCCGGTGCGTCGTCTCTTTGGCCTTGATGAGTTTTTGCTCGCGCTTAAGGGCATCGACCGTCGCCTGCACCTCCGCGCGCGCGCGCTGAAACTGCTCGCCCAGCTTTTTCTTCAGGCCCTTACGAGCTTCCAGTTCCGCCTCTTCCAGACTCGCCTGCAACGCCTTCGCTTCAGCGGCGGCCCGCTCGGCCTCGGCTCGTGCCTGCGCCGCCCGCTCCACATCGTCTGCCAACTGCCGCTGCTTCTGCTGGAGATCGGCCATGAGATCTTCCAGACGCCGGTCATCCTTCGGCAACCGCTGGCGCGCATCGTCCAGAATTTTTTCATCCATCCCGAGACGGCCGGCGATCTCCAGCGCCGACGAGCCACCGGGAACACCGAGAAACAACCGATAGGTGGGGGCCAGACGCATCACATCAAACTCCACGCTCGCATTGGCAAAACCCGGCACTGTCTGGGCCAGTTCCTTCAACGGTCCATAGTGCGTGGTCACGACCACCTTCATGTTCAACGACGCCAAGTGGCACAAGAGCGCCTCTGCCAGAGCCGCCCCTTCCTGCGGATCGGTCGACGTCACCGGCTCGTCGAGCAACACAAGCGACTGCCCAGGATCCACCCCGCTGCTCCGTGACCGCGCCGACTCCGCCAGCAATCGCACCATTTGTGACATATGCGCTGAGAAACTGGAGAGATCGCGGCTCAGATCCTGCGCATCTCCGATGTCGGCATAGAGCTCGGGGAAAATCGCCATCTCCGATTCCGGGGCACAAGGGAGATGCAACCCTGCCCGCACCATCAACGAAAACAGTCCGACAATCTTGAGCGTGACCGTCTTGCCACCGGTATTGGGACCGGAGATAACGAGAACCCGAATCGATTCATCGAGCAGAATATCGTTTGGCACCACGTCATCTTTGGCCAACATCAGCAACGGATGGCGCGCCTGCTTCAGCAGAACACGGCCCTGGTCATTCAACGTCACGGGATTGGCTTTGAGCCGCCGGCTGAACGCCGCCTTTGCCTGTATGGAATCAAGCTCCGCCAGCACATCGATTCCATCGTGCACGACCTCCGCCTGCCCGGCGATCAAGAGCGTGAGCTCGCGCAGGATCCGTCGCACTTCCCGCTCGATCTCAAGATCGGCAACCTTGATCGAATTGTTCAAGTCCACGAGCTCACGCGGTTCGAGAAACACGGTGGCGCCACTAGCCGAGACATCATGGACGATGCCGGGTATGCGTCCACGCATGTCCGTTTTAACCGGCAGAACATAGCGGCCTTCCCGCTGGGCAAAATACGACTCCTGCAGAACTTCCTCGTACCGACTGGAATGCAGAATCCGATCCAGCTGTTCCCGTATGCGCTGCTTCAGTTCCTGCGCGGCGTGCGTGAGGCGCCGTAGTTCTGGCGTAGCCGACTCTTTGATTGCCCCATCGGGCTGGATCGCGGCGTCAAGCGCACGCGTGATGGCCTGAAGCTCACGAGTCGACTGCAACCCACCCGCGACAGCTATGATCATGGGAGCCTCGTGTGCATGGCGGGCACAATAGCGCGCGACCTCCTCCATTCGCGTCACAACGAGTCCGCAGTCCCGCAACTCCAGCGCCTCAAGTGCGCCTCCCTTACTGGCCCGCTCGATCAACTCGCGCATATCCGGGAACGACAATACCGGGGGTGGATCGTTCCCCTCGCTGAGACGTAACCATTCAGTGGTCTCCTGTTGCCGTCGCGCCAGCAGTTCCAGATCATTGTCCAGAACCATCAACCGACAACGCGCGGCCCCCAGCGAGGATTGCGCCCCCTCGGCCACACACTCAAGGACCTTCGGCCACTCCAACGCCTGCGCGGCTTTTACTGAAAGCGTTTCTGTCATCGGCGCGTCCCCTCTCGACCATTCTTCTGCCCGCGGAACTCTAGCGAAGAGGGAACCGGAGAAGCAACATTGCACGGCCCGGTTCGTGCGACGCATCCCCTCGTTTCTACTGAGTGCTTTCTTCTCAAAAAGGCCTCAAACACAGGGGTTTCTTCATGTATTCCTACCTTCGTATAGCTTGACAAGGGTTCAGGCCGCCGATACTATCGCGAACACGATTGCCGGTGATCTGCGACCGGTTTGCTATTCAGTAAAGGATATGACGACATGGCTATTCGCATAGGAATCAACGGGTTTGGACGTATCGGACGAAACGTATTACGGGCATCGCTGGGAGATCCGGCTCTTGAATTTGTGGCGATCAACGACCTCACGGACGCGAAGACGCTCGCCTATTTATTGAAATACGACTCGGTACACGGCACCCTCGACGTCAACGTGGAAGCCAAAGAGAATCAAATCATCGTCGATGGCAAACCGATCAAGGTGCTGGCCATCAAGGATCCGAAGGAACTCCCGTGGAAGGAGCTGAACGTCGACGTCGTCATTGAATCGACAGGCCGCTTCACGGACCGCGAAGGCGCCGGAAAGCATTTGTCTGCCGGAGCCAAGCAGGTGATCATTTCGGCCCCCGCAACCGATCCTGATGTGACGATTGTGCTCGGCGTGAACGATGAAACATTCGACCCGAAGTCCCATCACATTATCTCCAACGCCTCCTGCACGACCAACTGCCTCGCGCCGGTTGTGAAAGTGTTGCTGGAAAATTTCGGCATCAAGCATGGCGTCATGACGACGATCCACTCCTACACCAATGATCAGCAATTACTCGATCTCCCGCACAAGGATCTGCGGCGCGCGCGGGCAGCCGGCATGTCGATGATCCCGACCAGCACCGGCGCGGCCAAAGCGCTGCACCTCGTGATCCCCGAGATGAAGGGCAAGTTAGACGGGTTGGCCATTCGCGTCCCAACCCCGAACGTCTCCCTGGTCGATCTCACCGTGGAGACCGAGAAGGATTGCACCATTGCCGAAGTCAACGCCGCATTCAAGAAGGCCGCAGATGGCCCGCTGAAAAGCATTTTGCTCTACTCGGAAGATCCGATTGTCTCCATCGACAAAAAGGGCGACCCGCACTCAGCCACGCTGGACGCGCCGCTCACCAATGTGATCGATAAGCGGATGGTCAAGGTCACCGCCTGGTACGACAACGAGTGGGGCTACTCCTGCCGCGTGCGGGACTTGATCAAGGTCACGGCGGAACGAGCCAAGGGAAAGTAATTCATCGAGCGATTCGGCGCTCACGCGAGGAGGGCCCCGTCTGAGCACAACATGAGACGGAGGCCCGTGAAGGAGCACTCATGAACTTGCGGAAGCAAACCATCGACGATGTGAAACTGCGCGGGAAGCGCGTGATTATCCGCGCGGACTTCAACGTCCCCCTCGACGAATCGCTCCAAATCACCGATGACACCCGCATTCGCTCGACGCTGCCGACCATTAACCGCGTGGTCGACGAAGGCGCCATGGTCATTCTCTGCTCGCACCTGGGGCGCCCCAAAGGAGCATTTGACCCCAAATACAGCCTGGCCCCGGTCGCTAAGCGACTCAGCCGGTTGCTTGGCAAAGAAGTAATTTTTGCCCCGGATTGTATCGGCCCCGCGGTCGAGAAGCTGGTCGCCAAAATGAATCCGGGCGACGTGATGCTGCTGGAAAATCTTCGCTTCCATCCCGGCGAAGAGAAGAACGACGATGGCTTCGCCAAAGCGCTCGCGTCGCTGGGCGATGTGTTCGTGAACGATGCCTTCGGGGCCGCCCACCGGGCGCACGCCTCGACTGTCGGCATCACCAAATTCATCAAGACCTCAGCCGCCGGTGCACTGCTCAAGAAGGAAATCGAGTACCTGGAAGGCGCGGTGGAAAACCCGGTGCGCCCGTTCGTCGCCATCCTCGGCGGTGCCAAGGTATCCGGGAAGATCGGCGTCATTGAAAACCTCGGAAAGCGAGTCGACAAGGTCATCATCGGCGGCGGTATGGCCTTCACGTTCTTGAAGGCCAAGGGGCTGGAAATCGGCAACTCGCTCGTTGAAAAAGACATGCTCGATTTTGCACGAGGCATTGAGGACCATGCCCTCTCACGAGGCGTGAAATTCTACCTTCCCGTCGATTGCGTCGTGGCCGCCAGCCGGGAGCCCGGGGCCGAAACGAAAATAGTCCCCGTGCAGGAAATTCCCAAAGGCTGGTACGGCCTGGATATCGGCCCGGCATCCGTCAAGTTGTTCAGCGAAGCCTTGCAGGACGCCAAAACGATTCTCTGGAACGGTCCGATGGGGATGTTTGAAATCGATGCCTTCGCCCGTGGCACACTTTCAATTGCCCATGCCGTCGGCAATGCCTACGCACTGACGATCGTCGGTGGCGGTGAAACCGCCATGGCCATTCACCGAGCAGGGGAATCGGACAGTATCTCCTTCATCTCAACAGGCGGTGGCGCGGCGCTGGAACTGCTGGAAGGCAAGCAACTCCCCGGACTGGTTGCGTTGCCGGACCGAGCGCTCTAGCCCCTCCAGCCCGCGCCCACAGCAGGCCAGACCAAAGGACACCGTGCGCGTACCCCTGATCGTCGGCAATTGGAAAATGAATAAGACCGCCACTGAGGCGGCAGCGTTTGCACGCGAGTTGGATCAACGAAAGATTACCTCGCCGGTCATCGAGATCGTCATCGCTCCGCCATTTACCGCATTAGACTCCGTTCGCCATGCACTCGGCACAGACACTTCTATCGGCTTAGCCGGCCAGAATCTGCATTGGGAAGACCGCGGCGCCTATACCGGCGAAGTGTCTGCGCCGATGCTGAAAGATCTTGGCTGCCGGTATGTCATTCTTGGGCATTCAGAACGTCGCGCCCTCTTCGGCGAACGAGATGACGTCATCAAGAAAAAACTTGCCGCAGCCTTCCGACACGGGCTCAAGCCAATCCTGTGTGTTGGTGAATCATTGGATGAGCGTGAAGCAGGACGCACGACAGAGATTATCACCGGACAGCTCACGGGAAGTTTGGCGGGATTTAATGTGACGCACCTGGCCATGCTGACGATCGCCTATGAGCCTGTTTGGGCGATTGGCACAGGCAAAGCCGCATCACCGGAGCAGGCTATTTCTGTTCATCAGACGATCAGACAGCTGTTACAGCGGGAATGGTCCGCCGCTCTTGCGCAGGGCACGAGAATTCTGTATGGCGGGAGCGTCACCCCACAAAATGCGTCGAGCTTCCTTGCATCCTATGAAATCGACGGGGCATTAGTCGGTGGGGCTTGCCTCCAGACCGAATCCTTTGCTAGTATTGCCGATCTCGCACAAAAACGAACGGGGCATTAAGCATGTTGTATACGCTAGTTGTGATTCTTCATGTGTTTGTCTGCTTCCTGATGATCGGAGCCATCCTGCTTCAATCCGGAAAAGGCGCAGAAATCGGCGCGTCCTTCGGCGGCTCGAGCCAAACCGTCTTCGGGAGCCGGGGCCCTGCAAACTTCTTGAGCAAATTGACGGTCGGGGTAGCCGCCGTATTCATGCTGACCTCGTTTAGCTTGGCTATTCTCGCGAAGCAGCGGAATTTCTCCTCCACCGTGATCGATCTCAACAAACCAAAAGAAACCTCGTCAGCCCCTGCAACTCCGCCGACGCCTACGACCGAGTCGCACCCGGCAGCCGACGCTCCAGCTGCTGCTCACTAGTTGCAGCCGACACGGCAACAATTTCGTCTCTTCGACTGATTTTCGATTGATACACAGAGGCCCCTCGGCGAATCTTCGCCGAGGGGCCTCTGTGCGTTTACCGATTACGTCTTGGGATACAGCTGTTAGACTCGGGTAATCCAGGATTCGTGCGTAGGGTCTTCCCCGCGTACGATGGCAAAGAAAGCTTTCTGCAACGCGAGGGTGATGGGGCCAGGCTTGCCGGTCCCGACTCGTCGATTATCGATCTCCCGCACCGGTGTCAGTTCAGCCGCCGTCCCGGTGACAAACACTTCGTCTGCCAGATACATTTCGTCGCGGGTAAACCGCTCTTCCATCACCGGAATATTGCGTTCGCGCGCCATATCGATAATTGAGTTTCGCGTGATGCCTTCCAGAATGGACGTCAAAGGAGTGGTTTTGATTTTCCCTCGACGCACGATAAAGATATTCTCCCCCGTGCCTTCGGCAACGTAGCCCTCAGGATCGAGCATGATCGCTTCATCGTACCCATCCACTTTGGCTTCCCGCTTGGCCAAGATCGAGTTCACATAGTAGCCGGAGATTTTCCCCCGCGTCATCGACACGTTCACGTGATGCCGGGTAAAAGAAGACACCCGTGCACGCATCCCATTAGCCAACGCCTCATCGCCAAGATACGAACCCCAACGCCAGGCTGCCACCGCCACTCTGATCGGATTGTTGCCGGGATGGACGCCCATGGCCCCATAGCCGATATAGACCAGCGGACGGATGTAGCAGGCGTCAAGCCGGTTCGCTCGCACCGTCTCGACGATCGCTTCAGCGATCTGCTTGCGATCGTACGGCATCTCCATCATCCCGATATGGGCAGAATCAAACAGCCGATCGACATGCTCTTGGAGCCGAAATATCGCAGACCCTGACTTGCCCTTGTAGCACCGAATGCCCTCGAACGCCGCCAATCCATAATGCAGGGAATGTGTCAGGATATGGACGTTGGCCTCAGCCCACGGAACTAACTTGCCATCCATCCAAATCGTATCTACCGGCTCCAACATCGACGGATACTCCTCTGTGAGCGAATCACCACACATGGCGAGAACGCCCGCAGACTATAGCTTGGGGCTGGAGACGGGTCAAGCAAGCCCGCGGCTCCTCATTCAACCGATGAAACGAGATAATACGAAAAGGGCTACGACGAGGCGCAGTAAGACCGAAGCCGGGCACTCAAGAAGCTCCCCACCCGCTCCTCCCCATCAGGAGCCAGCGTCACAATCTTAGCGCCAAAGAGCAGGCCGCGGACCCACCGGACAACCACACGCTGAATCTCAACCGGCTCATCTTTATCAGGAAGCGAAAGACGCAGAACGAGCTCCATCCCTGGCACCACCTGATGATCGCCAAGCACACGCATCCCGTTCCGGGACATATTCACCACCGTCCCCTTGCCAAGAAACTCTCCTCCCATGTAGTAGAGAAGACATCGGACAGGGATACGATGATAGGTCCGAATAACAAATCGTGTCGCTTGGGGCATTCCACTCACCTCGCCAGGTAAAAGTCTGGTATAAACAGCCGCCACAGACTGCCAGGGAAGGTTGAGAATACTGCCAATGATCGACGTCATCCTAGCCCCCGAAAGGGGGGAGGAAGGAACCTGCACCGGCAACAACAATGGACGGGGGTTCAGAGATGGTCCGACCATTCTCTTGACACTCGGCCGAACCGAATGTTATATGAGCCGTTCTGCTTTGGAGGAGACATAGGAAATGTACGCGATTATTGAAACAGGTGGGAAACAGTATCGAGTCGAGTCTGGGTCACTATTGCAGGTGGCCACGCTTGAAGGCGACGTGGGCTCAACCATTGAGCTCGACCAGGTTCATCTCGTGCACGGAGATGGCGGGGTCGTCGTTGGACAGCCCCTGGTGAAGGGCGCGAAGGTCACAGCGGAAATTGTCCGGCACGGACGCACCCGCTCGATCACCGTGTTCAAGAAGAAGCGACGCAAGAATTACCGGCGGACCCGTGGGCATCGTCAAGGCTTTACCAGCCTGCGTATCACCGGCATTGCAACGGCATAAGCACTTTATTGAGAAGGACCTGCCATGGCAACAAACAAAGGCGGCGGATCGTCACGGAACGGACGGGACAGTAGCCCACAGTATTTGGGCGTCAAGGCTTACGGCGGAGAAACCGTCAAGGCCGGCAGCATCATCGTCCGTCAACGTGGAACCAAGTTTTTCCCTGGATTCAATGTCGATCTCGGACGGGATCATACATTGTTCGCACGAGTGACCGGCGTTGTGAAGTTCGAAGGCGGAGAAGACCGACGAAAAGTCAGCGTCTACCCTGCCCCTGCCAAAGTCTAACTTCCTTTTTCGTTCGCACTCACTGCCCGGATCAAAAACCAGCCTGACCCTCCCCTATCGGGGGCAGGGTCAGGTATACTCTCGACTCTGAACGGGGACATGCGATGTTTGTCGATGAAGTACAGGTCTTTGTAAAAGCGGGGCGTGGCGGAGACGGATCAGGCAGTTTCCGTCGCGAGATGTTTGTGCCCCGTGGCGGGCCAGACGGCGGCGACGGCGGAAATGGCGGGGACGTCATTTTCACCGCCTCGCATCGACTCACAACCTTGCTCGATCTTCGATATCAAAAACATTATGAAGCAGAAGACGGCCGGCACGGCGGGGCCTCCCATTGCAGCGGTCGCCGCGGCAAACCTGTCACCGTCGAACTCCCTGTCGGTACTGTGATTTACGACCAGGAGACTGGGGAGGTCCTCGCAGACCTGGTCACTAACGGAGAAAGCGTCGTGATCGCCCATGGCGGGCACGGCGGACGCGGCAACAGCCACTTCGCGACATCCACAAACCGTGTACCGACACACTTCGAGCACGGCACTGAAGGTGAGGAAAAGCACCTGCGCCTGGAGCTCAAGCTCCTGGCTGACGTGGGACTCGTCGGCTTTCCGAACGCCGGCAAATCGACGCTCATCGCCGCCATTTCATCCGCGCGCCCAAAGATCGCCGACTACCCCTTCACCACGCTAATCCCGAATCTCGGCGTCGTCAGCTGGGGAAAGGATCGCAGCTTTGTCGTCGCGGATATTCCCGGCTTGATCGAAGGCGCCTCCGAAGGCAAGGGACTGGGCTTCCAGTTCCTCCGCCACATCGAACGCACCGCGTTTATCCTCCATCTCGTCGACGTGTCCGACTGGGCTCCGGAAGAGCCGGTTGCGAGCCTTGAGGTCATGCGGCAGGAGCTACAGGCCTATGACGAATCGCTCAACCTGCGCCCCTGTGCGATCGTGGCGACCAAAACCGATATCCGTGGCACATCTGACCGATTGAGCCAGCTCCAGGCCTATTGCAAGAAACACAAATATAAGTGCTTTCCCGTGTCGGCCGCCACCCGGGAAGGGCTCACCGAACTTATTGCGTATATCGGGAAACAAGTCGACGCCCTCAGGACGACGCCGTGCGAGACGAACTCCTAAAGCAAGCCATACGCATCGTCGTGAAAATCGGGAGCAGCCTGATTGCCTCTCGCAGCACCGGGCTGCGGCCTGACCAGATCGAGCGATTGGCCGGTGAAATCGCCGACCTGCGTGCCGATGGCCGGGAGGTCCTTGTGGTCTCGTCCGGCGCCATCGTCTCCGGCATCAAGAAGCTGCAGCTCAAAGAATATCCGAAAAGCCTCCCTATCAAGCAAGCCGCCGCCGCAGTCGGACAGAGCCGGCTGATGTGGGCCTATGAAAAAGCCTTTGAGCCGCTCGGCATTCAGGTTGCCCAGATCCTCCTGACACACGCAGACCTTGCCGATCGCCGCCGTTTCCTCAACGCCCGCTATACCCTCACGGCGCTTATCGGATTCGGCGTGCTGCCGATCATCAACGAAAACGATACCGTGGCTGTCGAAGAGATCCGCGTGGGGGATAATGATACCCTCGCTGCGCAAGTGGCACAGCTGGTCGACGCCGACCTGCTTGTGATCCTGTCGGATGTCGACGGCATGTTCACAGACGATCCGCGCAAGAATCCCGACGCCACGTTGATCCCGCTCATTCCGGACATCAACGAAGAAGTCGAACGGAAAGCCGGCGCCTCCAGCACCTTCGAAGGCACGGGCGGCATGGCGACGAAAGTGCGCGCGGCCAAGAAAGTGGGCGAGTACGGCGTCGCCACGCTGATCGTCAATGGCCAACAGCCCGGCCTGCTCCCCAAAGTACTGAAAGGCGAACCCGGTGGAAGCTTATTCCTTGCCAAGGAACGCCGTCTGACCAACCGCAAACATTGGATTGCGTTTACCCTCCGTCCGCGCGGCCACATCCGGATCGACCAGGGAGCTGTCGAAGCCCTGACATTACGAGGAAAGAGCCTGCTGGCATCCGGAATCGTCGAGATCACCGGCCAGTTCGACTCCGGCGATCCAGTAAGCTGCATCGATCGGGACGGAAAGGAGTTGGCCAGAGGCCTCGTGAATTTCTCTTCAGAGCTGCTGGGCCGCATGAAAGGGCTGAAGACGCAGGACATCCAGCAACAGATCGGGCCGCAGGAATATGAGGAAGTCATCCACCGTGACAACCTCGTGATTTTATAGAGACGAGTGCTGAGCTATAATGGCCCCTGATTCTATCCTCTCAGCACCCACCCTCCGGCACCTACACCCGCAGCGGCTCGGTCTCTTCGGCGGCAGCTTCAACCCGATTCATAACGGCCATCTGGCCATTGCGCGCCAGGCCCATGAGATGCTGGCACTCGACCGCACCCTGTTCATTCCGACGGGAGATCCTCCGCATAAGCGAGACGGAGCCCTCGCCCCGGCACAACATCGATACGAGATGGTGCGACTGGCCATCGCCGGGACACCGGCCTTTGAACTTTCCGATATCGAAATCGCGCGCCAGGGGAAATCCTACTCCATCGATACCGTCCGCGAACTCCAGCGGCAATACGGACCGTCCACCGCGCTGTTCTTCCTGATCGGGCTGGATGCCTTTCTCGACCTTCCCAACTGGCGGGAGCCTGACGCACTGCTGGCAGCCTGCTCCTTCGTCGTCATTTCAAGGCCAGGCCAGTCGTTTACGGCCCTGGCGTCACTGCCATTTCTCCTGGACGTCACCGCCAAGCGGCTCGCGCCGTTGGATGCCGGAATCGTCAACCGGCTCGACCTTCCGCTTCCGTCCGGGCATAGGATCATCTGTCTGTCTCTTCCTCCTTCCCCGATTTCTGCATCCGACATCCGACAACGCATTCAGCGCGGAGCCGCACTGGCAAATTTGTTGCCGCCCCCCGTGGAATCTTATATACTTCACAAACACTTATATCGGGAGGATCGCAATCGCACGCACATCTAAGGTCACAGCTATTGATATCGGTCGGGCCATGCTCGACAAGAAGGCCCTGGATGTCCAGATCCTCCACGTCGGTCCGTTAACCTCGGTGGCAGATTATCTCGTCATCGGGTCAGCGGAATCAGATCGGCAAACACGCGCTATTGCAGACCATGTCAGCGACGTCCTGACCGGCCAGGGAGACCGGCCCCTCAGCATCGAAGGCACCACGTCAGGCCAGTGGGTCTTGATGGATTTCGGCGACGTCGTCGTCCACATTTTCAGACAAGACGCCCGCGAGCATTACGCGCTGGAGCGACTCTGGAGCGATGCGAAGCCACTGAGCATTCCGGAAGAGAAGCCGGAAGCAAAGCCCGAAAAGCCTGTAGCACCCAAACGGCGCATTATCGTCAGGACCCCCAAGGCACGAAAATCGGTCTAGACCATGTTCAGACTGCTGCTCACCATCTTCCTCGTCAGCGCCGGCGTGTTCATCTACAGCTATTTCCGTGAGCTGAACCCCGGCATGGTGATGGTCCGCACCAGCTCTGCCACGGAATTTGAGCTCAGCCCCGTGACGCTGGTACTCATTTCCATGGCCATCGGCGCCGTGGTCGTCACCTTCGTAGTGGGCTTACAGCAAACCGCGCACGCCATCATCACCTGGCAAAGCAGCCGCCTGGCACGACGAAAAGAAAAAGTAGACGCCCTGCACCGCGAAGGTACGCACGCCTTCATGTCCAAACGCACCGTCGAAGCCATGAGCTTGTTTGAGAAAGCGCTGGCCATGGACCCGAACCGCGTGGACTCCCTGCTGTGGCTCGGCAACATCTATCGCTCCGAACACAATTTCGCGGAAGCCATCCGGCTGCACCAGCATGCCCATCGCGTCGATGACCGGAACATCGAAGTGCTCCTGGAACTGGGGAGAGACCTTGAGGGCGCCAAGCGCTATGAAGACGCGCTCCAGGCCCTGCAGAAGATCCTCAAGATCGAACCGGATAACCTGACGGCCTTGATCCGGAAACGCGACCTGCTGATCCGTTTGGAAAAGTGGAGTGATGCGCTGGAAATTCAGCATCGGCTGTTGAAAGCCAATCTGCCGGAATCGGAAAAGCAGGCCGAAGCCGATCTCCTGGTCGGCTGCATGTACGAAGTCGGCCGCCAGCTGCTGGAGCGGGGACATCCTGACAAGGCCCGCCGGTATTTCCGCGGCGCCATCAAGAAGGAACGCAGCTTCCTGCCCGCCTACATCGGTATCGGCGAGATCCTCATCCATGAGGGCAAAACGAAGGACGCCGTTGAGATCCTGAAAAAGGTCTACAACCGGACCAGAAGCGTCATCATCCTCCATCGCTTGGAGGAACTGTTCCTGGAGCAAGGCGAGCCGAGCGAAATCATCCGCGTGTATCAGGAAGCCCTGCAACAGGACCCGCAGAATCCTGTGCTGCAGTTCTATCTGGGCAAGCTCTACTATCGCCTTGAAATGGTCGACGAAGCGTTCGACGTGCTCTCCACCATTGAAGGGCCACAGGACCACTTGCTCGACTACCACAAGATCATGGCCAACCTGTACCTGCGCAAGCAGCACTTCGAGCAGGCCATCGTCGAACTGAAGAAAGCGCTGAGCTTCAAGAAGCGGGTGATCGTGCCGTACATCTGCACCCAGTGCCAGCATGAATCCTTGGAGTGGTCCGGTCGCTGCCGACGTTGCGCGCGCTGGAACACCCTCACCGCGCTCCCCTGGCTGGAAACCGGCCAACCGGCCGCAGGCGCAGAGAGCGGCCCTTCAGCCGTCCGTTCCGTCCCCTATCAGGGCATTGCTTCTCCGTTTGAAACCGTGTAGGTTTTCTCCCGTCTCGATACCGTACAATCCGTATTGATCGAACCTGTTTCCCTGACTCACGACTGAAAGGTGTCTGTCATGACCGACTACATGCAACTGGCGAACAAAGCGCTCAACGATGAGCCCCTCACCAGAGCGGAATCCCTGTCCGTGTTGAACTCACCGGACGAGGACCTCCTCGCCTTGCTGCATGCCGCCTTTCAAGTCCGCTCGAAATATTTCGGCCGCACCGTTCGCCTGCAGATGCTGCAAAACGCCAAGAGCGGCGCCTGCATGGAAGATTGCCACTACTGTTCCCAATCCGCCGTCTCAAACGCGCCGATCGAGCGCTATAACTTATTGCCGCAGAAGCAAATGATTGAAGGCGCACGCCAGGCCGCCGCGTCCAAAGCGCAACGCTACTGCATCGTTATCAGCGGACGCAGCCCATTGGATCGCGAGATCGACGAGATCGCCGGAGCCGTCCGCTCGATCAAACAGGAAATCCCGATACAGATCTGCTGTTCACTCGGCTTAATGAACGATGAGCAAGCCAAGCGATTGAAAGCCGCCGGTGTCGATCGCGTAAACCACAACCTAAACACCAGCGAGGCGTTCCACGAGTCGATTTGCACCACCCATACATTTCAAGACCGGCTCGCAACGATCAAGAACGCCCGCGCGGCGGGGTTGGAAATCTGCTCCGGCGGCATCGTGGGCATGGGAGAAAGCAACGAAGACCTCATCGACCTAGCCACCGCTCTGCGCGACGTGAAGCCGGACTCGATTCCGTTGAACATGCTCAATCCGGTGGAAGGCACGCCGTTGGAGAACATCGACGCCCTCACGCCGCAACGTTGCCTCAAAGTCTTGAGCCTCTTCCGCTTCCTGCATCCGCGCACGGAAATCCGCATCGCCGGCGGCCGCGAGCACAACCTCCGCAGCCTCCAGCCCCTCTCCCTCTATCCGGCCGACTCGGTCTTTGTGAACAACTACCTGACGACCCCCGGCGCACCAGCGCCAGAAGTCTGGGGCATGATCGAAGACCT
>JBEBHO010000275.1:0-9661 GCA_040081095.1 Nitrospira sp. | reverse complement strand
GGGCAACGTCATCGCCGGAACCACATTGGTGGGAGGAACGGCCGCGACCGTCGGTGCAGCAGCGTGGCAGGGATATTATCAGTCGGCGAAAGCCGTCATTCTGCCTGCCGGATTTCAGTTCGCGGGGGGCATGGTCCTCAGCTACGGCACGATGGCGCATCTCGGCGCGCATACGATACTGGCCGCGGCGGACATGTCATACCTCGTGCTCTCGCTCGAAGGTCCTCGCTGGGTGCTCTATGCCGTGAAAGGCAAACTCGGCAAAGGAGAAGATCTTGCGCCGGGCGCAATGCTCGATCTGAAGTCGATGCAAGAAGCCGGCGAGGAAATCTACAACCTTCCCGTGTCTGATGAAGAAATGAAACGCGTGGTGGAATCGGTGTACGGCGAGTTGCCCGAAGTGGAGTGAGTCTCCCTCGCTCCCGAAACGGCGCACAAGTTTCGTCTCTCAGAATCAACAACCAGTGCGAGCTATCGCGTTCAGGTTATGAAAGGCCCGCTGATCACGAGTCAACAGACTTACTTCTTAAAGATCAGTCTCGGCTCCGTCATATTCCCCATTGAGACAGCCACCAGCTCCCAGCCGTCGGAGCCGAATTCGTTCAGCCTGGTCTGCATGTTTTGCGTGTCGGGCAAGACTTCGACGATTTTGTACTGAAACCGCTTCAGCTCTTGGGCTTTGGCTGTGCCGAATGGCCCCTGTGAGAGGAAGCCTAATCCGAATGCGCAGACTACAATTCCAATCACCATCCAGATGTATGTACGCTGCCTGTTTTGCATCGCTCACCTCGCTGGGTTTGTGGGTTACGGATGTGCCACGCGTCAGTTGTGGCCAAGTCTACTTTGAGTGGGACGAAGAGTGTGGCAAACGAATGGCCCCCCTTGGGGAGGTCAAGCAAAGGCTACGCGGCCTTTAGGTTCAGGAATCGGGCGGGCAAGGCCCTTCGCCGTTTCAATCCACTCCGGAATGATGATCTCAACGTTTGCCAGTGCTTCTTGGTATGTCGCCCCATCCGCAGCGCAGCCAGGCAGTTCAGGCGCTTCAGCAATGAAGTTCTGATCGTCCTTGCTCCAATAAATGATCACTTCATACTTACTCATTTGCGGTGCCTCCCGCGTCAAGACGGCTTTGGGAAGTAGATGGCCAGCAACTCGGCTGTTGTAAAGGTCTGTATGGTGGTGTCTTCAAAATCCTTGTCGTTGGTCCAGAGCGGTCTTTCCAGTTCCAGCGTGAGCGCCAAGATCTCGACATCTCGCGGATCACGATGTGCAATCTGTAGTTTGGCCTTCTTCAAGGCCTGGCGATAGGATTCGGCTTCGTACACAGTCAGAGGCAAGAGATCCAATGCATAGTGCAAAAATGCGGGACTGACGGACAGCTTCTGCGCCATTTTAGGGATATAGGCGTTGACTTCGTTGAGCGCTGATCCGGTCACGGCGAACTCAGTGATGCCGGTCTCAAAGAATAGCCGTTTGGCTTTCCCGCCGAGCAATGCGGATAAAATCGGATTAGCGTCGACGACGAACTTTTCTGGTTTTCTCGAAGTCGGCAAGGATTGCGCCCTCGGTGAGACGATGGCTCTTCATCGAAGCCCGAATCTCATCAGTCAGGGTCGAGAACAGGTCTTCTTTGATTTCGAGCGGGAGGGCCTCGCCGACGGCTGGTAGGAAGAAGCCCACGATTTTTCCATGTCGCGTGACAATAATTGGCTCATCCTGCTTGAGGAGGCTGGTGGCGCGATCGCGAAATTGTCTGACAGTTGCTGTCTTCATATGGGCACCAACGTGGGCACAGTCTGACATGCCATGCGATTTGTCGTCAACCGAAGCCTAGGGATGAGCGACGCGCCAGTTGTGGCCGGTGCCCAGGTCCACTTTGAGTGGCACTGACAAGTGCAGCTCTTTCCCGACGCCTTCCATCTCCTGCTTCACGAGCCGTTTAGCCTCGTCCAGTTCTTTTTCCGGCACTTCGAAAATTAATTCGTCATGGACCTGGAGGATCATCTTCGTGTGCGGCATCTCGTGATGCAGGGCGCGGCTGACGTTGATCATCGCGACTTTGATCAAGTCTGCGGCGGACCCCTGGATCGGGCTGTTGACGGCCATGCGTTCGCCGAAGCCGCGCTGGACTGGATCGCCGCTTTGCAATTCAGGAATGGGACGGCGTCTGCCGAGGATGGTCGTGGTGAAGCCTTTGGTTTTGCCTTCGGCAATATTCCGATCCATCAGGGCGCGCACGCCGGCATATTTTTCAAAGTAGGTTTCAATGTATTTCTTGGCTTCCGCCTGCGGCACGCCGATGTTCTGCGAGAGCCCGAAGGGGCTGATGCCGTACACGATGCCGAACACCACGCTCTTGGCCGCCCGCCGCATCTCGCGCGTGATCTGTGAGGCGGGAAGGTGGAAAATATCCATGGCGGTGGCCATGTGAATGTCTTCGCCCTTCTCGAAGACCTCGAGCAGGCGTGGATCCTGTGAAAGATGCGCGAGGATGCGCGGTTCAATCTGGCTGTAGTCGGCGCAGAGCAGGGTGTGGCCCTTCGGGGCGATGAAGGCTTCGCGAATGCGCAGGCCGTAGTCGCCCTTGACCGGAATATTCTGGAGATTCGGTTCGGTGGAGGAGAGCCGGCCGGTTGCCGCGACGGTTTGATTCAAGGACGTATGGATCCGTTGGGTCTCCGGGTTCACGAGTTCCGGCAACGCATCCACGTAGGTCGATTTGAGTTTGCTGATGCTGCGATAGTTCAGGATCTGCGCGGGCAATTCGTGCTGGGTGGCGAGCTGGGTGAGCGTGTCTTCATCGGTCGAATAGCCGGTTTTTGTTTTTCGGCCCGGTTTGAGTCCGAGCTTCTCGAAGAGGATAGTCGCCAGCTGTTTGGGGGAGTTGATGTTGAACTCGGTCCCGGCCAGCCCGGCAATTGTCTCCATCATTTTGTCGAGCTCGTGTTCGAGCTCCTTGCTCAAGATCCGCAGCCCCTCCACGTCGAGCAGAAATCCGTTCCGTTCGATCTCCGCCAGCACCGGCACGAGCGGCATTTCAATGTCATGAAACAGCGTCAGGCTCCCTTGGGCGGTCATGCGCTCGGTCATGACCGGGGCCAGTTGGGCCAGCACGGTGGCCTGTTCAGCGGCCTCATCGCGCGAGCCGGTATCTTCGTCGAAGAGCGACTGCGGGGCTTTGGTTTCTGCCGGTGATTCGCCCAGGCGATGGCCCAAGGCTTCCATCGCAATCGTCGCGAGGCTGTGGTCGCGCCGGTTGGGGTTGAGCAGATAGTCTGCCACCATCGTGTCGAGATAGGGCCCGGCGAGGGTGACCCCGACGCGATGGAAGGCGAGCAACGCGGCCTTCAGGTCATGCACGACTTTCGTGCGGGCCCGGTCGTGCAGCAGCGCCGTGATCGGGCGCATGTAGGTGTGTACATCGAGCGGAATGAAGGCGGTGTGTCCCTCCGATGAGAGGGCAAACCCGAGCACGTCTGCCTGGACGCTCGACTTTCCTGAGAGTAAACATTGCACGCCGAGGGGGCTTCCCGCGGGAAGGCTGGCTACAAACCGCTGTGCCGATGGCTCGTCTTGAATGACTTCAAGGGCCGCTGCCGGAGTTTCAGCGGGCTTGGCGGCGGGCTGAAGGGTCTTCAGTAAGGCGGTGAATTCCAGCTCGCGGAGCAGATCGGTCAGTTGGTCCTGATGCGGCGGCTTGACCCGGAAGGCTTCCGCGTCAAATTCAACCGGGCTGTTCACGTCGATGGTCGCCAGCTTGCGGCTGAGCCGGGCGTTGTCGGCCTGCTCGATCAGCATCGCTTTGATGCGGGGCGGCGTGACTTCTTCGACGCGGCGGAGCAATTCGTCGATCGTGCCGAACTGCGCGATGAGTTTGACGGCTGTTTTTTCACCGATACCTTTGACGCCGGGGATGTTGTCCGAGGCATCGCCCATGAGCCCCATGATCTCGATCACCCGCGCCGGTTCGACGCCGAACTTCTCGATACACTCGGGTTCGCCGGACCATTTGTCCTTCACCGGGTCATAGATGCGCACGTGTGGCGTGATGAGCTGCAGCATGTCCTTGTCGCCGGTGACGATCACGACGTCATCGCCGGCGCGCTCCGCTTTCTTGGCGAGCGTACCGATCAGATCGTCGGCTTCGTAGCCGGCCTGTTTCACCGCGGGAATATTTAAGGCTTCGACGACGCGATGGATGTAGGGGATCTGCGCGCTCATGCCGTCCGGCATCGGGGGCCGTTGGGCTTTGTATTCTTTGAATTCTTGATGCCGGAGGGTCGGCCCCCGTTCATCGAACGCCACGACGATCCCGTCTGGTTTCCGCTCCCGCAGGATCTTCAGCAGGGTGGTCATGAACCCATAGACCGCGTTCGTCTGGAGACCTTTGGAATTATTCAGCGCGGGCAGGGCGAAGAAGGCGCGGTAGATGTAGGCGCTCCCATCGATGAGATAGAGCGTCTTGCGGCTGGAGTCAGTCGTCGGCATGGCAGCTCAACAATCGGGTGCGAGGGTCAGGGGCGGTTTGTCGAACTTCGTGCGTATCGCATTGAGGGCCTGTAACACGGTTGGCTGGCCGACGATTTTTGCTTCCAGCTGCCGCTTGCCTGGAAAATCCAAGAGTGAGATGCCGATGAGCATCGTCAGAATACCTTGGCCGGGAAGAAAGAGCATGGCGAATCCGGCCAAGAGGAACACGGCGCCGACCACGTTCTTGACGGCGAGTCCGACCCATCGAAGGACGGGATGGTGATCTTTCATCCAATGGCGCGTGGTCCGGGTGTCGAAATAGTCCGCCGGGAGCCGTACCATGATAAACGGGATGGCGATCAGTGTGCCGATGAATCCGACCAGCGAACCGACTGTCAGCCAGATGAGGACGTGGACCGGGATATATTGTGTGACTGTCGCGAGAATGGCATCCATGCGGGGGAGATCCTAGCACGGGGGTCGTTCCCACCGGAAGGGCTAAGGTGTTGGGGGATGCCGATGGTTTACCTGCGTCAGACGGCATCATATAATGCGCCAGTCGTTCAACTGAGAGCGAATCTTTTATGATCTTGCGCACTCTCATACGCCGGCGGGTGCTTGCCCTCTTGTTGATGTGTGTCTTCTTAGATGGGGGGCCTGGGCTGAGCGTTTCCGTTGCCGTCGAGAGCGATGAGCTTCAGGTCGAGATCAGCAAGAAGGGGCTCGGGAAAGAAGTCGTAATCACCCAGGGCGCGAAAGAGTGGTTCATGCTGATTGAAGTGACGCCGGAGAATACAGTGGTGGTCCGGCAGGAAAAGGATCATGACAAGTATCTGGTCGATGAAAGCGAAACGCACGACCGGCCGTTGGTGCCCGCTGAAGTGGACGCGGCCATTGCCGACTATGTGAATAGTGTGAAGGCCCGCGCCAAGAAGAAGTAACAGGACTATGCCCCCCAAGCCTAAATTCGTCATCTTTGCCCACAACGCCACGTACGATAAGCTGCATCAAGTCGCGACGCTCGGCATGACGGCTGCCGCGATGGGGAAAGATGTGATCGTCGTCTTGCTGTTCTGGACGATCAAGAAGCTGGCGGAAGGGAAGATCGACCAGATCGATTTTCCCCCGGAGTATGCGGACTCTGCCGCGGAAGTCACGCGCCTGTTGAAGGAAAAGAAGGTCCCGAAAATTTCTGAAATGTTTCAGGACGCCAAACAGGTCGGTCAGCTTCGTCTGATCGCCTGCAGCGCCGGCTTGGAATATATGGGCGTGGACGGAAAAGCGGTTGAGTCAAAGGTCGATGAAGTTCTCGGGCTCCCTGCCATTCTGAGTCTGACCGCTGAAGCGGAGACGAAGCTCTTTATCTAGCAGAATGCTGAAAACGTCCGCCAGCGGCGTTCTCGCATCGCTCAGATCCTCAACGTACCCCAGAGGGTACGCCCTCGGCTCTTCACTCGCTGCGGCCTTGCTGACGGCCATTTTGAGCATTCTGCGAGAGAGCCCAATCAACGGTTCTGGAAGCTGTGAGTTTTCTTGTGGCTTGCCAGGGTAGGCGCCGGTTGCCTAACGGCTTTTCGTCACTCCCACCCGGTCGCAATACTCCGTCAGTTTGCACTTGCTGCACCAGGGAGAGACCGGCTGGCAGAGGTTCTGCCCGAAGGGCACGAGCAGGTCGTTGAACGTAATCCAATATTGTTCGGGGAGTTTTCTGCGCAACGCTTCTTCGCTCTCGTCAGGGGTTTTTGTCTTGATGTAGCCCCAGCGGTTGCTGATCCGGTGCACATGAATATCGACGCAAATGCCCGGTTTGCCGTAACCGACCGTGACGACCAGGTTCGCCGTCTTTCGTCCCACTCCTGAGAGCGTGACCAATTCATCAATGGAATCAGGAACGATCCCGCTGTATGTTTCCAGGAGTCGCTGACAGATCTGATGGATGGATTTGGCTTTGGTCCGGTAGAAACAGACCGGATAGATGGCCTGTTCAATCGTTTCGAGCGAAAGCGCCAACATGGTGGCGGGCTTGTGCGCCAGGGCAAACAGCCGTCCGCTGGCTTCACCGGTGGTCTTGTCTTTGGTGCGGAGGCTGAGGAGACAGGAGATCAGGATGCGGAACGGATCGCGGTTCGACTCGCGCGCCACGACGCCCACGACCGGTTCGTGCCATTGACGGATCTCTCGCCTGACGATCCTGATGGCGGCATGGATCTGATCCTGACGCATCGTATTCGAGGAGCGTGGAGCGGGAACCTGCTGACCGAGGAGAGCGTGTGAGGGAACGGACAGCCCGAGGCTGTCGGCTACTCAGGCTTCCGCTTGGACAACCACTTCTGACGGCGGCGTTGAGCTTCGCGCAGCTTCGCTTTTTTTCTGACGCTCGGCTTCTCATAGAAACGGCGACGCTTCAGTTCGCGGAACAAACCTTCGCCTGCCAGCTTCTTCTTGGCAACCTTCAGAGCTTTTTCAACGTTGTTATTGAAAACTTTAATTTCCATCCGGTCCGACTTTCAACTTTCTCAGGCCGTGCCTGGCTACACCCATGACACTACGTACTAGGCGGCGGAGTGTAGCATAGGCCCCTGAGTTCCTCAAGACTGTTGGCGATCTTGGTGATTCGTCGAGTCTGATCTTCGGCAACTGACTGATTTCGTTGCAGTTTTATATTGGTCCTTGCTGTATGCAGCCCCGCCTCTGTTGCTGCAATAGCTAAGATAATTCCGACAGTTAAGTCAGACTGCACCGCATGCGACAACTGCGTTCGAATGGTTGTGATGGTGTGGCCTGCCTCACAGGCGAGCTCCGCGATTTTGAGCGGAACCTCTGTTGCGTTCTCCAGCGCAGTTGCGAGAAACCGTGGACGGTCTGGGGCATCCAGAGGAAGGCGGCGAGCCTTTGAGACGGCTTCATAGGCCTCGCAGTCGTTCTGCATTAGCGCAACCAGTTTTTGACCAACGCCGCTGAGCGATTGTTCTGGCTCTGTCTGCTTCCCGATGCGAGCGCCCATGGTCCCCAGGGATGCAGCGAGGGCTCCCGCCAGTGCCGCGGCCGTGCCGCCGGCCGGTGTCGGTGTGGCGGCTGATAGATCATGAAGAAAGGATGTGACGGTTGGGTCCGCCGCGTGATGGTGTTGAGTCGTCTGGGCGTGGGCGAGTCTCGTTTCCAGGATTTGGGTGGAATCGAAGTGACCGATCTGCAAGAGCGCCGCCGCGGCTTGATCCAATGCGGCCTGAGGGACGAGCCCGATCAACTCGCTCTCGGCAATGCCCACGCCGGTTTTGGTGATTTCAGTCTGGACTGCACGGAACGCTGTGGCCATCGAGGTAACGCGGTAATCGGTGAGATTCATGGAGACTTGCACGATCCCGCGGCTCGGCAGCGCCACCCCGATGGCCTTTACGCATGGCAGGCCGCCGCTGGAATGCCGGATTGTGCGCGCGATGGTCTTCGCGATCGTGAGATCAGGGGTATTCAGATTCACATTGAAGGCGATGAGTGGATGTCTGGCGCCGATCACCACCGCTCCGGCGGTGGCATGCAGATCGGAAGGGCCAAAGTCTGGGCGCCAATTCCGGTCGGTCGCCATTCTTGCCCCTAGCCCGGACAACCCTCCCCGTCGGATCGTTTCCAGCCTGGTTCGATCCGGATGACCGGCTGCCTGTTCATAGAGAAAGACCGGGATTCTCAGCTCACCTCCCACCCGTTCACCAAGCTGACGGGCGAGCTGCGCACAGTCCCCCATCGTCGAACCCTGAATCGGGACAAAGGGAACGACATCGGTCGCCCCGATGCGTGGATGGACTCCTGTGTGGCTGCGCAGATCGATCAGCTTCGTGGCGATCTGTATTGCTTGAAACGCGGCTTCAGCAACAGCATCGGGATCGCCCGCAAAGGTCAGCACGGACCGATGGTGGTCGGGGTCGCTGGTTCTCTCCAACAGCCTGACACCCGGAACTGATTCCACTGCCGCAGTCAGCGCCTGCACGGTGGCGGGATCCCGGCCCTCGCTGAAATTGGGGATGCACTCAATGATCTTTGGCATCAGGGTGCTATCGGGTAGAAATAAAAAACCGGAGGGAACGTGTGGGATCCCTCCGGTTTGTCTTTGGTTTCACGAAGGCAGCCGCCTTGCGGTTACTTGGTCTTCTTGACGAAGGCTTTATAGATCCGGCCTGAAGTCGCCTGCTCTTCTTCCATGCCGACCATTTGATGCCCGGTGGTATCACACCAGGCGGGCATGTCTTTCTTGATTCCCTCGTCGTCGGACACCACTTCGAGCACCTGCCCGAGGGTGAGTTCCTTGATTTTCTTCGAGGTCAGAATAATCGGCATGGGGCAAAAGTATCCGAGGGTATCGAGTTTCACATCAGCCTGCATTATCGGTATCTCCGTCTGTGATCGATTTATATGAAAAGGTTCACGCTGCCCTGCTTGGCTTCCGCCAAATAGGTTGTGACCCCGGCGAATTGATCGATCCCGTCGATCAATGTGTCCTTGGTAATGCCCATTAGCCCCATCGTTGTCGTGCAGGCGATGAATCGCACGTCTAAATCGAGCGCCATCTGCATCAACTCGGGCACTCCTGGCATCCGGTTCTGCTTCATCACGAGCTTCATCATGCTGGTGCCGAGGCCACCGAAATGGAATCGAGACAGCGGGAGGTTTTCGGCGCCTCCCTTGTTCAGGACGCCAAACATCCGGCGCAGCCAGTCTTTGGCCGAACTGGTGGCCCCTTTCTTGCGAATCGTATTCAAGCCCCAGAAGGTGAAAAAGACGGTGACTTGCATGCCCATGGCGGCGGCGCCGGTGGCGATGATAAACGCGGCCATGGCTTTGTCCAAGTCGCCGCTCAGGAGGACGATCGTCACCTTGTCCGGTTTCGATTCCTGTAACTGCGCCAACGTGGCTGAGGGTTCTATCTGCGTCATCTGCATGGGTGCCTCAATTTGATGGTGCGGTGCAAACGGCCGCTATTTTCGCGGTGATTTGACTATAGTCTCCGTATCTTTTTCTTGTCAAGGCAACGTGCTTGACCGCACTCGTGAGGCTGGCTATAGTCCCAGCCGAATGTATTTTGACAAGACGTTGGATACTCCAGCCGCATGAGCACCGTTCTCGAACAAGATACCGCACCGTTACGCAGTCCTCCGCTGTTGGGTTTCTGGTATGCGGCCGCGACCAGTTCCGAGGTCGC
>JBEBHO010000137.1:0-9740 GCA_040081095.1 Nitrospira sp. | reverse complement strand
CGGTCCCTCCGTTGGCTTTCAACTGCTCGACGTAGTGCACCGCCTTGCGCAGCGTCTCCGGCTTCACCCGTTGCGGCTGAGAAAATAAGACGTGGGTGATGCTGTTGAACTGGATGACGTTGAACCGGTCCTGCGCCGTCAGCCGGTTCAAGGCGAGGAGAAGCGCGGCCTTGGCCTGTTCGATCGACGTGCCTGACATGGAGCCGGAGGTGTCGATGACAAAGATAGTCTCGCGTGGGATGGGAGCCACCGGTTGTTCCGATCCGACCGAAGGCATGGCCATCAGCAAGGCATAGTGATCGTCGCCCTGTTGTTCGCGAAAGGCGGCGACGGTCGGGGCCTGGCCGGGGGCCGGTTGCCAGGTCAGCGCAAAATCGCGGTCAGCCGGTACGGTGTCGGCCCGCAACGTGATGTGTCGGCGGCCTTCCGGCTCGGCAATCGTGAGAATCTCGTGAGAGGGCGACTCAATGGTGCCGAGGGGAAAGCCCGGCGCGAGGTCGATGCTCAGACTGAGTGGATTGATCTCGCCTGCATCCGGATGCTGCACCGGCGGGGTTATCCGCGACGCATCCGGCACACGATCCGTATCGAGCGACCAGCCGTTGCCCGGCGACTGATCTTCCATCACGACCGGCGTGCCGGGGATATAGCGCGGGCCAACGACCATGGGGAACCGCAGCGAGAACGCGCCCTGGTCGTAGCGGACGGTTTCCTGATACTCGATCTCGACTGTGATCCGTTCACCGGGTCCGATGTTGGCTACCGAGGTCGTGAAGATATTCGGCCGTTCCTGCTCCACCAGGCTCGCGCGTTTCCCTTCCTGCTTGGCCCGCTCATAGACCTTCTTGGCCTCGCCCCGTTCCTTGATTTGCCCTTCGATGATCCGCTCGCCGATTTTCATGCGGAGATGATCCACCGCCGCCGTGTCCGGCAGGGGGAATACATAGATCCCCTCCGCCCAGGCCTCTTTCTCCAGGCTGGGGTTGGTGAATTCCTGTGTCACGGTCGCGCGGGCGATGAGACCCGTCACCGAGATGCGGACATCGGTCTTGAGCGTGGGAGCCGGAAGATACCGGCCAGGTTGAGCCGTCTTGAAAAGCAGCCGACCGCCCTTCACATCACTGAGTCCAATGGTGGGGTCCGATTGCTCCAGTTCATTGCCGCAGGCCGGCGCCAGCGACAGGCTGCCGGCGCCTAAGGAGAGGAACAGTGCGAGCGTTGCGCGAAGCAAGAGATGTCTGGTCATAGAGTCCTCGTCTGATTCGGTAGAGGTGGTGGATGAATGCACGCTTGTCCAGGATCGGCTGCTGCGCGGGACGAGCGCCCCGCGCAGCAGAGAAATCCGATCAGGTGTTAGCTGCCCGATGCCGGGTCGAAGGTCGTGATGGCCGGATCGGACGAGGAGGGAGGAGTCTGGCTGGTGCCGGTTTGGTACATGGTCGACTCAGACGGATCAATTCCAGTCACGGAGGCGACAGGGACAGCCAGGTGCTCCTGGCCGATCTTGCGGATTTCGAGGTGTACCCGCCGATTCAGATGCCGGCAGACATCGCTGTTATCCACACAGAGCACGCCCTCTTCTCCCAGGCTCACCACCTGCATCTGCTGCTCGGCGACGCCGGCATTCAGCAATTCCTGTTTCACCTGGTCGGCCCGCTTCAGGCCGAGTTTCTTGTTGTAGGTGGCCGATCCCTGTTGGTCGGTATGGCCCTGGATCAGCACGGCAAAGTCCTGATGCTGCTTCAGCAGGTCGGCCTGGGCAGAGAGCTGGGCCTTGGCTTCGTCCGTGAGGCCTTTGCGCCCCACCTCGAAGTAGACGTCGGCATGGATGATCTCCGGCAGCGAGGCGGCCGGAGCCGTCACCGGGGTGGAGGAAGCAATAGAGGCCTCGGCTTGAGAGAGTCCGCTGGCCTTCTTGAGGATGTCCGAAACATTGGCCGAATCGACTTTGTCCGATGACGAGGTGAGCGCCTTCGGCTCATTCATCCCGCTGTAGATCCAGGCCACGGCCGAGAGCCCGGCCAGGAGCAGAACGAGGCTGGACACGACGACGATGTCCTTGGTGTCTTTCTCCGGCCCCATGACCTTGGGGGTAATGTTGCCTGACGAAACCTGCGATGGACCTTTTTGCATGATGCTTCCTCCTTGCCATGAAATTTAAATTCTCAATTCACCCTTCACTCATTACCCATCACTCATCACAATTTTGGCCTCGGCCCTGCATCACCTCCTTTCCAGCCGTGAGTTCCGTGCGCCGACGGTCCTGTGCTTGAGCAACCGGAGTGCCGGTGAATTGGGGGTAGGGAAATCTTGAGAACTGTGAGGAAAATTCAGGGGTTCAGAGAATGCGGGAGAATTCAGAACGATGCGGGGAAGAGTGGCCCGTCATGGGATGTGGGGATAGCCCCGCAAGAAGGGGAGCGCTGGATTAACCATGGCTGTTTCAGTAGACTTGCGGTGACTAATGTAAATGGCGTGCTATTGAAGAAATGTGGTTCGTTTTGTTGTTGGCTGGTCATGTCGAACATTCAACGTATCAGGTCGTAGAAGGGTGACGAAGATAGCATGCCGACAATTTCCATGTTTTATGGGATTCTCATTCGGATGTTTTTTCAGGATATTGACAAACATCATCTGCCACACATCCATGCCGATTACCAAGGAGCAGTCGCCGCATACTCGATTCTTGATGGGGCAGTTTTGGCTGGCGCGTTGCCGCCGAATAAGCACAAGTTGGTTGTCGCATGGATTGAGATTCATCGAGAGGATTTGCTTGCCGACTGGGAGTTGGCGGTACAGGGTAAACGGCTGTTTCCAATTAAGGGTCTTGACCAATGAGAATTACTGAACTTCGTCCACAGCCAAACTGGGTATTGTCCGTCGTGTCTGATGACGGTCGAATCGGCGAATTCGACGTCCGCCCGTATTTGGAACTGGAGGTTTTTGAGTGTCTTCGTGACCTCAGTGAGTTCCAAAAGGTTGCCAACGGCGGGTACTTTGTCGAATGGGAGTGCGGTGCCGATTTGTCCGCGGACACGATTGAATCACGATGGCAGGTAGTGGGGAGAGTAGCCTCGCAGGCATCTGCCTGATAATCGTGTGGCCGAATACACCAGGCCGAAAGTATCCTAACACGCCGAAAGACTGGCGCTGGCAGTGGGTCTTTCCCCAGAAAACCCGGTGGAGCAACACGAAGACGGGCGAAGAAGGACGGCATCACGTTCACTCGACGATTCTGCAACGAACCGTCAGGGATGCTGTCCGCAGGGCCGGGGCAGCTCAGACTAGTTCGTTTTCGTTGGGCGGCGGCGTAGGGCGGATTTGAGCTTGAGCTTGATGGCGGGCGCTCTTCACCTTCTCGTGTCCTAAACGGAAGTTGCGGCTCGAGGGAA
This sequence comes from Nitrospira sp., assembly GCA_040081095.1. Classification (GTDB taxonomy): domain Bacteria; phylum Nitrospirota; class Nitrospiria; order Nitrospirales; family Nitrospiraceae; genus Nitrospira_D. The sequence continues at coordinate 6,348 of JBEBHO010000137.1, read as the reverse complement.
AGTAGCCTGGGTACATTCAAGATCCTAACGCAACAGGTGATGAACGGCCTGGGCTGGGCTGTCCCAGTTCAGAATTTTTCGCGGCCGATTATTAAGTAGCGTCTGCACCCGCGTAATTTCCCGTCGTGACACGCGATTGAACCGGGTGCCAGCGGGAAAGAACTGCCGCAAGAGCCCGTTGGTGTTCTCGTTGGTGCCCCGTTCCCAGGGAGAGTGGGGATGCGCAAAGTAGACGGGCATCTTCGTCTGGATGGTGAAGCGCCGATGGTCGCGCATCTCCTGTCCCTGGTCATACGTGAGGGACCGGCGGAGCTGCGGCGGCAGCGTCCGGACAGCCCGGACAAAGGCCTGCCGTACTGCGGTCGCATGCTTGGCTTTCAGCGGGACCAGTAGGGTAAACCGTGTCGTGCGTTCGACGAGAGTCCCGAGCGCCGAGGCATTGGCATGGCCGACGAGCAAGTCGCCTTCCCAATGGCCCGGCATGACACGCGCGGCCACTTCGGCTGGTCGGTCATCAATGCTGACCATCTCCTGGACGGCGCGCGAGGAGAGCCGGACCTTGTGGGGCCGCCGAAAGCGGTGGTGCCGCCGGAGGTGCCGAGTGAGGGCGCGCTTGACGGTGTCGGGGGGTAACCCATAGAGATAGGCATAGATCGCTTCATGCGAAATCTGCATCGCGGGGTCTTGAGGGTACTGCTGGCGCAAACTGTGGGCAATCTGTTCCGGCGACCAGCGTTGTGCCAGCCGGGCCAAGACCGCTCGACGGAGGCGGAGGTCAGCCGCGAGCTTCCGGGGTTTCCGTGGCTGATGGGCCCACCGAGTCGCCCGTTGATGGGCTGGCACAGCGCGATAGGTCACCGGGCTGGTGCGGTGCCGAGTGAGTTCACGTGACAGCGTGCTGGGGGCGCGCTGCAGGGCGTGAGCCGTCGCTCGTAAACTATACCCTGCGGCTAACAGACGACTGAATTCTTCACGCTCCATGAGGGTCAACCGGTGATAGTGCCCCATAATACAACTCCTTCGCTCCTGGAATCTCCAGGATACAGGTGTTGCACTAGGACCTTGAACCCACCCTGTCCCCTTTTCTTTGGTTCTCTGCGTTCGGTCTGTGCGTGGCGGTGATCCTCGGGATGTGTTGGGGATGAGAAACGGATGAAGTAATAGTTAATGGGATGACGCCAGGAAGCCATTCCTGGAGTGAAAGGATCTGGACTCTATGCGCAAGCTCGTTCTCTTTTTCATTTTCGTGATGGCGCCAATTTCAATTATGGTGGGCGGTGCATTTGTTCCTGTTTTTGCCAAGCAGAAGACCCCTCAAAACGTCGATGCCAGCTATCTGTTGGAAATGCCGGAAGTGAATCAAGTTCATCAGGATATTCAGGGGAAAGATGAGTTTGATACGCTGGCCCGTCAGAGCGGTGTTTTTCGTATTTTGGTCGAGGCTCTCAAGGAACGAAGTCAAGGGAGAGCATATGGAGGTCGATTGGCGTCTAGCGAATCTAAAAAGCTGAATGAATATCAGGCTGAGGTCGCTCGGCTTCAGGCGGAGTTTCAGGCAAAGTTTGCAAAACCATGTTTGCCCGAGAAGCTAGATGACCCGGAGTGCACGTGGAATATGTTCGGCCATTACGGTTCGTCAAAGAAGTACCAGAAAGAGATTTTTGCTCGGTACTTTTCGCCACAATGGCAGGAGGGGTATCGGCAAGATGCTGCTGCCATGGAGCAGCGTGTTAGGAGCAGCCAGGCGGCGATGGAGGCGAGGAATCAAGAACAAGCGCACGCTCAAGGACGGGCCAGAGGGCAGGGGAGAGATGAGTTGGGGGCAAGTCTTGAAGGCATTCTCGCCATAGGGGGAGTCTGTCTCTTTATTCTTTGGCTCATCTGGAGAATTGCCACTTCTGGGCGTCGAAAAAGGAAGCGAAATGCAGCTGCGCTGGCGGAAGTAAAGCGCCCTGATGCGGAGGCTTGGAAGCAACTGGGGGGCACGGCTGAAGTGCGGGAGCAGAACATTAGGAAATTGTTTGATGAGAAAGTAGGCACATTAAGCTATGGAGGTCGTTGGGATGGTAAGACTGAAAAGAGTTTTCCTGATGGCGAGAAGGGCGAGGTAGATGCCTACATTCAGTTCCGTATCAGTCGTGGCTTGGCCGCGATGGACCCGCGGGACCGAGAGTTTCTACGGACTGCATATTTGCTGTTCAACGCCAATCTCATAAGCGGACCGGCGTTTGAGTATTACCGATTCGCATTTATTTCCGGCAATGGCAAGGCGAGCATTGATAGCTGGACGTATTCGAATGAGTTGAGGGAAAAAGGAGTTGCCAATGGCTTAACGGCCGTTCGATTCTATCAAGATCTTATCGATGCCTCCGTGGATAGCGCTGTGAATGCGCTCTTGGGAGTGCTGGAGAAGCTGGGGCAAGCCGGGAACGTGTCAGCGGTGGTCAAAGAAATTCAGGGGCGACTGCATGGCGGCGGGGCCTGGCTTGCCCCCGAAGAGGTGCCGAGTACTCTTTTCTGCAGCAACGGGGCCTATGCCGTGCGGCTTGGTCTTTTGGAGGGGAGTCAGACGCCACTTGCTTACGGGGGCGAAGGCTCGCTCATTACCATTGCGCCCCCTGGTTCCGGCAAAACGCAGTGTTTTGTGCTCCCGACTATGCTGAGCTGGTCCGGTCCTGCCGTGGTGCTGGATGTGAAGGGCGAAATCTATGCGGCCACCAGCAAGTGGCGCGCACAAAATATCGGGCCAGTGTTCAAGTTTAGCCCCCTCGATCCGGCTAATAGTCATAGCTATAACCCTCTGACTTTTATCCGACAGGATCCGGAATACTTATGGGAAGATGCCCGCTTTCTGGCTGACATGATGATCGTGCCTTCGGGGGCTTCTGATCCGTTTTGGGAGAGTATGGCGCGGGATGTACTGACGAGTGCGATTGCCTACCTCTGCTATCACAACCCACCCGATCAGCGCCCCATCGCTAAGATTATGGAACTGATCTACGGCATGGGATGGGATGAGATGGTCCTGTCCTTGAGGACTAATCTGGCGGTATCGGCCATGCGGCAGATGGGCCATTCACTCACGGAGATGGAAAAGAAAACCCGCGACAGCGTCCTCAAGACAGCACAGAGCAGCCTGAGCGCCTGGCAGGGAGAGCGCATCAACCGAGTGACCAAGAAATCCGATTGGAATCCCCTGGACCTGCGCACCGGCAAGCCGACCATCTATATTTGTATCAACCCCAACGAGATCGACAGCTACCTCTCCATCTTACGGGTCTTCATCGCCCAACACATTCGGATGTTGACCAGCCAGCTGCCGCCACGGGATGTGGCTCCGGTGCTGTTCGTCCTTGATGAATTACCACGGTTGAAGAAGATGCCCCCGGTTGATGAAGCGTTAAACATCGGGCGACAGTATGGGATTCGGCTCTGGATGTTTGCTCAGAGCTACGGTCAGCTTAAGGAGGCCTATACTAATCCGGAAGGCATCTTAGGTAGCTGTGTGGTGCGGACCTTCATGAACGTGCCCTTGAACGACGAGCTGGCGCAAAAGCTGTCGGATCAGCTGGGCTATCGCGAGGGACCGCTGGATGCTTCACGCACAAAGCTAGTTGAGCCGTTGGAGTTGGCGGGGCCTAACTATCGCGATACGGTATTGGTGCTGGCTACCAACACCAAGCCGGCCAAAGTGCGCAAGGCCTTCGCCTATCAAGACCCTGCGCTTACCGCCAAGATGGGGAGTATCTGAGCAGGCAAATCTAGTTCTGGATTAAGACGCAGTGTACGGCTCAGACCACTTGTAGATTCGGAATAAGAGGAGTCAGTATGACCATCCATGATGATCGAGCAGAGATTGAGGCGGCTTTGAGGAATATAGAAAAACAACGTCAAGATGTTATCGAAGCAGTAAGAAAAAGCTTCGAACAAGAGCAACGAAGACTTGAGCAAGATAATCGGGATCGACCCGATGGAGGAAATCAGAACCAGCTAGGGGAAAAAATAGCTCAGTTGGAAGCAGACAAAGAACGTATGATTCAAGGTGAGATGGCGATCCTTAACGCAAAGATCGAGCCGATTCAAGAGAAGCAGAAAGCCTTGGAGGCTCAGCAGCATCAGGCGGAAGATCTTAATAGACAGGATGTGCTGAGGCAGAATGAGCAGAATTTTCGCGACCAGGAAGAGGCGCGCATTAGGAAAATGCAGGAACATGAAAGATAAGAGGAAGAACGGACGGTGCCCGGGAGAAAACAAAGGGGTCAGACCCCCTAAGTCAGGCTGTGCTGATCGTGAAATGAAGGGAGATTAACGGGGACATTCTGAATTTCTGGCTGTGAGGAGGTCTGCTCACGAGCCATCGGCTCATTATCGATCACGGAAACTAGAAGAACCTAGAATGAGCTAGCCCAGAGATGAGAGAGCGGTGTCAGGAGCCATTCCTCTCTGTATGTTGGGGGGAATCGTAGATAAACGGCTTTGTTTTCAGCAGATCTGCTCATACGATTGGCATAGAACTCGGTCGATCCGATTTCTTTGCATATGATCTGATCCGGAGGTGCCTATCATGGCTGAGCTTGTCGAGCGCATTACAGTGAATCCCGGACAGTGCGGAGGACGGCCGTGTGTGCGTGGGATGCGGATTCGCGTCATCGATGTGCTCGATCTCCTGGCCGCCGGGCTGACGCAACAACAGGTTCTTGAAGAGTTGCCGGATCTTGAAGCCGAAGATATCTCGGCCTGCCTTCGCTTTGCCAGTAGCCGCCTCAATCATCCTATCCTTGCCGCGTGAGAAAACGCCGTGGCCAGGCCCTTCTGTTTTGGTCTGAACATTGGTCAGATCTCGCCCATCCTTCCTCAGTCATCGCCGCGGAGATAACTAGTCGGCTATCTTGACAAGTGATACCTTGAGAGGTAACACTTCTGCATGGGGAAAGTTCGGCGAGGCGGGTACGTGTTCGTCACCTGGAAGAGCGATCATTCCCCTCGGCATGTGCATGTCTATCGAGATGGTGTGCTGATCGTGAAATGGGATCTGGATCATAAGTTGCCGATGATGGGGAGCGCGACGAGACGATTGCGTGGGCTGATCGATGAGTTGGACCGTGAGGGGGCGTTATGAAGATTCAATCAGTCGCGCTGAACAATCGTAAGAAAGCGTTTGAAGTGAAGGCGTCGAAGCAGCTGTTCCAGCTGCCATATTCGAAGGTGGCTCCGCATCCAAGCACGGCTGATCCCATCGTCCGGGTGTTTGTCGATAAAGAATTGGGGAATGAAGGGTTCACGTATGTCCTGAAATCAGGCAAGGAAGGCACCGTTCATAGCGAGCAGGTGTTGGAATACAATCAAGACCCGCATTACTTACGCGATGCCCTTTTGTATAAAATGACCATTGAGGCGCAGAAACGGGTTGAAGCGAGTTCGCTAGCCAAGCGTGAAATGATCCGGCGACTTGGCACCTCCGCCACGCAGTTCTATCGGTTACTGGATCAAACCAATTACCGCAAGTCGGTCGATCAGCTTCTTTCTTTATTCCATATTCTGGATTGCGACGTCGATCTATTGGTGCGAGCGAAACGCACATCAGGGAAAGCCGCCTAGCGGGACGCTGTAGATTCCCAGCCAGGGGGCAAGAAAGTGGTATCAGGAGCCATTCATCTCTCCTTTGAGGGGAATTAACGGGGACATTCTGAATTTCTGGCAGTGGGAAGGCCTGGTCACAAGCCATCGGCTGATGGTCGCGGGAATTGAAAAATACGTAGCACGTCCCTGTTTCGTTCGCGCGGGTCTGACTAAACAATGGTAGGCGGCATGGAGCGTATGCCGACGGAGCACATAACATGAAAATCACCGAACTCGCATATGCTGGCACACCGGTTACGGACATGACGCGGGCTCGGGCCTTCTACGAGGGAGTGCTTGGGCTGAAGCCAACGATGGAGTCCGATGGCGGTTTGTGGGTCGAGTATGACATCGGCCACGGCACGTTTGGCATCGGCTGTTTCGGTGAGATGTGGAAGCCGTCACCCGATGGCACTTGTGTCGCGTTTGAGGTGGAGGACTTCGATGAAGAGCTAGTCCAGCTTCAGGCAATGAATGTTCCGTTTGCAAGAGGCGTGACGGATACCCACATCTGCCGCTTCGCCATCATCTGCGACCCGGATGGGAATAGAATTCTGATTCATAAGAGAAAGTCATGATGGACATGCGCAAGGTGAAGATAATGGTTCCAGGAACCGTCTTTCAGCTTGAAATGGAGGAGTAGGATGCGAAGCTGGATCGGGGCTGGCTTGTTAGGTGTGGCGGTGCTTGCGACGGTTGGGTGCGCGGGGCTTTCGAATGTGAGCATGT
>JBEBHO010000015.1:0-9766 GCA_040081095.1 Nitrospira sp. | reverse complement strand
GATGCGTCCGGTCTCAACGGGAGAGATTGGCGAGATCTATATTGGCGGGGCCGGGGTGGCGCAGGGTTATTGGAATGACCCTGTGATGACGGCCACGTGCTTTCTCAGACGACCCGATGGCAAGCCCGGACGCCTGTATAAGACCGGCGATCTTGGTCTGCGACGAGCCGATGGCCTCCTCGAGTTCGTGGGCCGGCGCGATCGGCAGATCAAGCTGCGCGGATTCCGGATCGAGCCCGAGGAGATCGAGTCCGTCTTGCGCACGCTGCCGGGCGTCGCTGATGCGGTTGTGCTCAACCGTGAATCGCTGGCCGGGGAACCCGCCCTCGTCGCGTATCTGACGCCGAAACCGGGGGTGGTGTTGGGAATCGGGGAGATTCGGAAAGCGACGAGGTCCCGACTTCCGTCGTATATGTTGCCGTCAAGCGTGGTTGTTCTATCGGTATTTCCCAAAATGGCAAACGGGAAAATCGACCGTCAGGCATTGCCGATGCCGGATGCGGCGGCTTTCCCTCAAGAGCCGGCTCCCATCGCTCCACGGGATCATATTGAAGTGGGTCTGACCCACATGTGGACTCAGTTGCTGGGTGTTCCGATTGCCAGCATCCATGACCAGTTCTTCGAATTGGGGGGGCATTCATTGTTAGCCACTCAGGTGGCGTCTCGAGTTCGTGAAGTGTTCGGGGTTGAGTTGCCTCTGCGGACATTCTTTGAGCAGCCGACGATCGCGGCCTTGGGAGAAACCATCCGGGAAGCGCAGAGGCAGGATCGCGGACAGCCGAAACTATCTCCGATTCAGCCGGCCGATCGGTCGCAGCCTCTCCCGCTGTCGTCCTCGCAGCAACGGATGTGGGTCCTCCATCAGCTCGCGCCTCAGAGTACCGCCTATAACATGCTGTTTGTCTCAAGGCAGATGGGTCCGCTCAGTCGCCAGGCGCTTCGGCAATCCGCGGATGCCTTGGTCGCCCGACATGAATCCTTCCGCACCACTTTTGCCATGTCTGAGAAAGGACCGATTCAGCGCGTGTCGCCAGAACTTGCAGTGCCTTGGGGCGAGGTGGATCTGAGGCGGTTACCCTCGGCCCAGCGGATAGCAGAAGCCAAGCGGTTAGCGGAAGAGGAGGCGCGTCGTCCCTTTAATCTGGAGGCTGGCCCGCTGGTTCGCTTCTTCTTGATTCAGTTGGAGGCAGAGGACCATCTCCTGGTGCTGACGATGCACCACATTATCAGCGATCAGTGGTCTTTCGGAGTTCTGGGGCGTGAGGTTGCCTCGTACTATAATGCCTTCGTGAGAGGGCAAGAGCTGCATATGCCCCCCCTTGCTATCCAGTATGGAGATTTTGCCGCGTGGCAGCAGCGATGTCTGCTCGATAATCATCTGAACGCACAAGGGGAATATTGGAAAGAACAGCTGGCCGGACTCTTGCCATTATCCCTCCCAACTGATTTTCCGCGGCCTGCTGAGCAGACATTCAATGGTGCGTACTGCCCCATGGATATGTCGTCGTCCTTGATCACGCGCATTGAAGAATTCAGCGTGGAGCGGAATGCCACGCCGTTCATGACACTGCTGACATGTTTTTTCATTCTGCTCGGTCGCTATTCCGGTTCCACCGATCTTGCCGTGGGATCGCCGATTGCGAATCGCACACAGGCGGGGCTCGAAGGTCTGATCGGAACCTTTGTGAATACGCTGGTGCTCAGGCTCGATCTCTCAGGGGATCCCACCTTCGCTGAGTGTGTGGAGCGAGTGCGGGCGATCGCGCTCGGGGCGTACGCCAATCAGGACTACTCGTTCGAGAAGCTGGTGGAGAGTCTCCATGTGACCCGGGATGCGAGCTATGGCCCTCTCGTACAGGTGTTATTCAACATGGGGAATGCGCCTGTCGGCGATGTCGATCTTCACGGCCTCACCTGGGTTCCGTTCGAGGCCGACACAGGAACTGCCCAATTTGATCTAAGTTTGACTGTTGAAACGGTGGTTTCTCGGAAAGCCCACCTGACATTCAATACGGATTTGTTTACCCGCGCCACAGCTGAGCGGATGCTGATGCATTACAAGGTGCTCCTGCATCAGGCCGTGGAAGCTCCCGAAACCACGTGCTCGGCCTTGCGCTGGCTCACCCCTGCGGAAGAGGCTCAAGTCATCTATGGGTGGAACAAAACGTCTGAGGTCTACCCTGACCAGGATTGCCTCTTTGAGTTGATCGAGAGCCAGGTCGAGCGCAGCCAGCAGGCCGTGGCGGTGTCCATGGATGGTCGGACACTGACGTACCAAGCGTTGAATGCAAAGGCCAACCAGCTTGCGCGCCGACTTGTGGCTCTAGGAGTGCGTCCCTCCAATACGGTCGGCCTGTGCCTGGAGCGCTCGCTTGACATGGTCGTTGCGGTCCTGGCGGTGTGGAAGGCGGGCGCCAATTATCTACCGCTCGATCCAGAATATCCCCGCGACCGTCTTCGATTCATGCTGGAGGATTCAGGAGCGACCCTGGCGTTGACCACCACGGGGTTATCCGGCCGGATCGCGGTGCTCGGCACTCGGATCGTCTGTCTCGATCAAGAACAAACCGCTCTCGATCAGGAACCGACGCATAATCTTCCTCGGGCGGCGACGGCGGATGATCTGGCGTACGTGTTGTACACCTCCGGGTCAACCGGCCAGCCGAAAGGCGTGGAGATAGGGCATCGCGCGCTGGTCAATTTTCTGTGCTCAATGCGACAGCGCCCTGGTTGTACGGCTGATGACGTGCTTCTTGCTGTGACGACCCTCTCGTTCGATATTGCCGGCTTGGAGCTGTATTTGCCTTTGATGGTGGGCGGCCGAGTGGAGATCGCGAGCCGAGCCGTGGCGATCGACGGGGCCAAGCTCCGCGATCAGCTTGAGGCGAGTGGCGCAACTCTCATGCAAGCGACTCCAGCCACCTGGCGTCTGTTATTGGGGGCCGGTTGGGCGGGGCGTCGCACTCTCACTGCGCTGTGTGGTGGGGAGGCCTTTCCGCCTGACTTGGCTGCCGAGCTGCTTAAGCGGACGCGCGCGGTGTGGAATATGTATGGACCAACCGAGACGACCATCTGGTCGGCGGTCAGTAAGCTTGAACCGGGCGACGGCGAGATCTCCATTGGTCGGCCGATTGCCAACACGTCACTGTATATTTTGGATGAACGCGGGGCGCCGGTTCCGGTCGGTGTACCTGGGGAGTTGTACATCGGAGGGCATGGAGTGGCCCGCGGCTATCGGAATCGTCCCGATTTGACGGCCGCGCGATTCTTGGCCGATCCGTTTGCCTGCGAACTTGACGCGCGCATGTATCGAACCGGGGATCGGGCGCGATATCGTGCAGACGGTTCGATTGTGCATCTGGGCCGCCTCGATCACCAGGTTAAGATCAGAGGGTTCAGGATTGAGCTGGGCGAGATCGAAGCCGTGTTAGGGCGCCATCAGGCTGTTCGCCAAGTGGTGGTGACCGCGCGGGAAGACGAGCCGGGAGAAAAGTACCTTGCGGCCTATCTGGTGCGGGCGGAAGGGCAGTCCGTTGAAGTCGGTGAGTTACGTTCCTGGACCAGGGCGGCCTTACCCGAGTACATGCTCCCCACAGCCTACGTGTTCCTCGATGCTTTGCCCTTGACGGCGAACAATAAAATCGATGTGCGGGCGTTGCCGCCTCCTCGATCCGGGGCCGCGAGCGTCGGCCTGGAGCATGATGGGCCGAGGGATTTGATCGAGGTTCAGCTGGTAGCGTTGTGGCAGCAGGTGCTGAATGTGCAGGAGATCGGAATTCACGAGAATTTCTTCGATCTGGGCGGCCATTCGCTCACGGCGGCACAGTTATTTTATTTGCTTGAGCAGGTATACGGGAAAACGTTGCCTCTGGCGACTCTGTTTCACGCTCCGACCATCGCTGAGCTGGGTGACGTGCTTAGACGGGAGGACTGGACTCCGCCCTGGCAGTCGCTCGTGGCGATCCAGCCGAATGGTCTGGCGAGCCCCTGTTTTATGGTGCCGGGAGTGGGCGGACATATTCTGATGTTTGCGCGGTTGGCGAGGCTCTTAGGGCGGGAGCTGCCGGTGTATGGCTTGCAGATTCGGGGGGTGGATGGCGACGAATCCCCCTTCACGGTTCTTCCGGAAATGGCAGCCCACTATGTCAGTGAAGTGCAGCGCGTCCAGGCCAAAGGGCCATACCTTTTTGTCGGGTCTTGCACCGGCGGGGTCATTGCCTACGAGATGGCGCAACAGCTCACTGCCCAAGGGCAGGCGGTCACTCTGGTGATGTTAAACACCTGGCATCCGAAATCGTATGCGCGGCACAAGAGTCGATTGTGGGGGGCTGTCATCGGGGTTGCCGTGATCCTGAAGAAATTCACAACTGCGCTCCGATTAGTGAGGGGGTTGCCGTTGCGTGAGAGATGGGTGAGCCTCAGACGGAAGTGCAAGGCATTCCTCGTCTACTCGTTGCGGTCAATCGTGCGGCATGACGATGTCGTGCAGCTTCCGGCACAGCGACTGAAAGCCGCGACGTTCGGCGCCATCGCGCGGTATCGGGTCGAGCGATTCCCTGGGCGAATTGTGAATGTGGTGGCATCCCCTCGACTGGCCGATGAGATAGCCTTGGACACACGCTATGACTGGCCGACCTTTGGGAATGGAGAGAGCCGTACGATTGTCATTCCGGCCGGGAATGCGGGACGGTTGTGCGAGCCTCCGTACGTCGATGAGCTAGCCAGGTGCATTCAACACGTGCTGTCGCCAGATCCTGGGAACATTCTGGAGTCTAACTTGAAAAACAAGGTGTCCGACGCGCAATGAATGTCCGGCTTTCCGATTTCCTCCTGTTTCTCTATCGTCGCTCCCCTGCTCGGATGATGGCGGTGGCGTGTGTGAGCGTGCTGTCTGGGATATGCAGCGCCGGAGTTCTCGCGCTGATCAACCGGGCCCTTCAGGGAACCCGCGATGATGCCTGGTATCTGGGGATAGGGTTTGCAGTGTGCGTGCTCGGCAAGCTGTTGTCACGCGCGTATTCGCAAATGATGTTGGCGCGGATGTCGCAGGACACGACATACGACTTCACGCTCGGTTTGTGCGGCAAGATTGTGGCCGCTCCCTTTCGGCAGACGGAGACGCAGGGTCCTGCCAGGATTATGACCGTGCTGAATGATGATATCGGCGCCCTGGGGTGGTCCATTCAGAGCCTGCCACAGCTCATGACGAACATCGCAATTGTCATCGTGTGCGGGGGCTATCTCGCCTGGCTTTCCTGGCCGGCCTTCCTGTCCCTTGTGGGAGTCACGGTTCTGGGCGCCAGTGGGTATCAGTGGTTTCACATGAGGACCTTCAGCGACATGAGGGCCTCCCGTGAGGCCAGAACGCATCTCTACGGACATTTTCGATCTCTTACCGACGGGCTGAAAGAACTGCTGATGCACCCTGAGCGGCGTCAGGAGTTCCTGGATCACGAAGTTCGTGGCGCGGCAGAACTCTATCGGCGCACGAACATCGAGGCTGCGAAACAACATGCCGTGAAAGAGTCGTGGTCGCACGTTGCGTTTTATTTCATGATTGGATCGATCATCTTTGTATTTCCCTCGTTGTTCGCGCTGTCTCCAGAGTCCTTGATTGGGTATACCGTGGTGTTGCTGTACATGATGTCGCCAATTTGGGGCATCGTGGGGGCGTTGCCGCCTCTAGAGCGGGGACTCCTTGCGTACGACCACATTCTGAAGCTTGAGCGGGCCTTGGACGGAGCCTCCAGCGACGGCGGCTCAGCGCCGGTGTCAGGTCGACGAAGCGCCGCGACCATCGTCTTGGATCAGGTGATGTTCACCTATTCGGACCCTGAGAAAATGGTGGAGCCATTCTCACTGGGGCCGATCGACTTGACGATTAGGCCGGGAGAGTTGGTCTTTATTGTGGGAGGAAATGGAAGCGGCAAATCGACGTTTGTGAAAATGCTTGCCGGGCTGTACGTGCCGCATCACGGTGATATCTATGTGTCCGGAACGATAATCGCACAAGGGAATCGCGAGTGGTATCGCACGCATTACTCCGTTGTATTCTCGGATTTCTATCTGTTTCAGAAACTGCTTGGGATAGAGGGGGGAGCCGTCGATTCGTTGGCTCAGGAGCAACTGGCTTGCTTGCAGCTCGATCATAAGGTTGTGGTAAAAGATCGGCAATATTCGACTATTGATTTGTCTCAAGGGCAGCGCAAGCGATTGGCCTTGGTGACGGCTTATTTGGAGGATCGTCCGATATACATTTTTGACGAATGGGCGGCGGATCAGGATCCGCAGTATAAAGAGATCTTCTACCGCAAGCTGCTCCCGGATTTGCGAGCTCGCGGCAAGAGTGTGATTGTGATTACGCATGATGACCGCTATTTCGACTTGGGGGATCGCGTCGTCAAGCTTGATGAGGGAAAAATTGTCGAGAGCTGGAGTCCGAAACGTGGCGCCGCCAAGATCTGATCGAGGAGGCGGCGAGGTGATTCGAGCGACGGGGCCGACAACTGTCGCGTTTTCTGATCCGGGTGGCAGGAGGTTTGTGCTCAATCCTGGCGAAGTCATGGTCTGGTCGTATTCACTGGACGTGTCTCCGGCAATTCGAGCGCAGTGCCGGTCATGGTTGTCCGTCGATGAAGCAGACAGAGCCCGTCGATTTGTCTCAGAGCTGACTCGACAGCATTACGAGGTGGCGCACGGCGGGCTGCGCAGTATTCTAAGCCAATACACAAGCCAGGATCCTGCGTTGCTGAGGTTCCAATCTGGGCCAGCTGGCAAACCGGCCTTGCAGGAGGAGGGGGATTCGCCATCGGCTGAGATCGGGTTCAATCTGACACATTCGCACGGGCGTTGTTTAGTCGCCGTGGCTGCCGGTCGTCAGGTCGGCATCGATGTGGAGTTGATCCGTCAGGATGTGGAGTGTGAGAAGCTCGCAGCGCGGTTCTTTGCGCCTGCTGAGCGGCGCGCGGTGGCAGGCCAAGAGCGTTCGCAGCAGGCCGCCGCGTTCTTTCGTCATTGGGTGGCCAAAGAAGCGTATCTCAAGCTCAAGGGAGTTGGGTTGCAGTTTCCGCTGGAGCGCTGCCAGATTACGCTGTCCGCTGACAACACGATGGCTGCGGTCGACTGGATGGTGAAACCTGGCTTAGTGGAGCAGGGAACCGTTCGCTTTCTGCCCCTCTCCGAAGGATGGCTTGGGGCGGTCGCCGCCGAAGGAACTGGCTGGAGCGTGCGCGTGGATGAATGGCCGCTAGCCTAGTATCGGGCGATCACTTTTTTCGCGAGCGGTTTGCCCAGCCCGTCGGGTTCGAAAGAATTCCTGCAAAAGCCGCTGACTCTCTTCCGCAAGAATCCCGCCGGCCATCTCGACGCGGTGATTCAGCCGTGGATCAGTCGGGATATCCATCAACGATCCGCAGGCGCCCGCTTTGGGATCCCAGGCGCCGAACACGGTTCTGGCAATGCGGGATTGGACGATGGCGCCAGCGCACATCGGGCAGGGTTCCAGCGTCACGTAGAGCGTGCAGTCAATCAGCCGCCAGGTTCCCAGCTTGGTGGCCGCTTCTTGAATCACCAGAATTTCTGCGTGTGCCGTCGGGTCCTGCCTTGTTTCACGGAGATTGTGCGCCTGAGCGAGCACCTGTCCTCGATGGATGAGCACCGCCCCAATCGGCACTTCTCCTGAAGCCGGAGCCAGGGCTGCCTGTTCCAGCGCGATTCGCATGAAGGTGTCATCCTGGGGCGTGCCGGTGGTCATGAGGGAGGGTTCTCTCTCTGCATGGCTGAGATGGAAGATCAGAGGGGCGTGAAGGAATCTGTTAGGACTGGCTGACGAGATAGATCGGGCCAGTCGGTGTCGGGCGCCCTCCCGAAGGTTCGAGACTGACGGCAAACTTTTTAGTCCTGGCGAATTCCGGCACCCGGCTGACGAGGAGGTGGGCGGTTTCGCCGCTGTCCATATGGAAGGTGCCGACGCTGACCGGCTTGTCATTGATCGCCCAGAGTTGATAGGTGGTGCCGTTGGGACATTCGGGCAGGTTCATCGCATAGAGCCAGGCCTTTTTGGTCCGGGCATCGTAGACGAGCATCCCGGAAGCTTGTTTGGCCATGTCTGAGCCATTGAGTGAGACGGCTTTCGCGTTTGGAACGCGGAGCAGGGCGGCGAGCTCATCTTCCGGTCCGCGGCTTACGGGAGCCCCCCCGCGCGCTGCGAATTGGAATTTCAGATCTTCGAGTTCCGCCTCCCGCTGGATGAGTTGATCCTTGAGTTCTGTGGAGTCGGCGGTGCGCTGCTGCAACTCCTCCTTGACCTGGGCGATCGTGCGTTCCCGCTCCTCCAGCTGTTGCTGCAAGGCGGAGACTCTCTTCGTCTGATCCTCCGAGGCGGCTTGGAGTTGCTGCACGGCGGCGGTGCCGGTGATGTTTTGTGTGTATGACGTCCAGGCAAGATAGCCGCCGACCACGAGAATGGCCGCAGCGGCGAATCCTAGAGCCCATCCGAACGACCAGGGAGAGGACGCAGATTCCGGGGGGAAGAGATGGTTCATCCACTCTCCCGGCTCCAAGCTTGGCTTTTTGGGGTCGGATTGTTCGGGAGTCTCTTCCGCAATGGCGGTGGGAGTGCGCGCCGCCATGATCTTCGCTTTGAGCGCGCGCGGCGGCTGGGTCGAACTCAACCCGAATGGCAGAATGGCGGCGACGGATTGAAATTCCTTCAGCGCCGTATGGCAGGAGACGCACCCGGAGAGCAGATGGGCTTCAAGCGCCTGCCGTTCGGTGCGTTCCAGGGCGCCGGCCGCGTACAGTGGAACGGCTTCTTCAAGTTCTTCGTGGGTCATGCGTGCTCACCTTGATCCCAACAGCGCCGGAGCGATTCCCGCAGCTTGGACATGCCGAGCTTGATTCTCGTTTTGACGGTGCCGAGCGGCTGGTTCAACCGGGCGGCGATTTCTGCGTGTGACAGTCCTTCATAGTAGGCCAGCTCCAGAGCCTGTTGCTGAGCTTGGGGGAGCGCGGCCATGGCGCCTCCGACTAAGGTGCGGATTTCCTGGTCGGCCTGGGCATCGAAAGGATTCGGGCCTCGGTCAGCGACCTGTGCGGCCGAGGTGCTGTCCAACGAATCGGCCGACTTGTGATGCCCTCTGGACGCTCTGGCCCTGAGCCGATCAATCGCCCGGCTGCGCGTCAGCGTCACCAGCCACGCCACGGGAGTGCCGCGGCCGACATCGTACCGCGAGACCTTGCGCCATACTTCCAAGTAGACGTCCTGCAACAACTCTGCGGCTTCATCACGGTTACCGAGAATTCGTAAGGCCATCGTATACAAGAGGGTGCTGGATTGATCGTACAACTGGCTGAACGCCTGGTGATCTCCCTTGACCACGCGGGCGAGCAGCTTGGGATCAATGTGTGAGGCGGCGTGTTGCGACGAGGCGTCCATAATGGGTCAGCTGGCTAACGACTTTTCGGCTTCAGTCTGAGACACGCCCCAACTATAACACTCTACGGATCGATCGAGCAAAAGGATGTGTATTTAACTGTGCGGGATTCAAGATGAATTGGAGGGGGGAGGTTGCCGTCAGCGGTCCCGCCGGCACGCCATGGTGCGAGCGAGAGCAGGTTCGACAGGTGTGCCAGCCAGAATAGGCCGAATATCGAGCGTTTGAGCTTCCTGGTTGAAGATTCCCAGATAGAACGGTCCAAATCTGATGTCGAGCAACGGCGGCAAATGGAGTGGAGGGCCTTGCCCAGACGATGGTTCCAGGGCGTT
>JBEBHO010000055.1:0-9780 GCA_040081095.1 Nitrospira sp. | reverse complement strand
CGGGAGCGGACCGGCCGTGACAGCGAACAGGACATTGAACTCACGCGCGAAGAAATTGTGCAGGAATATCTCTTGGGCGTGATGATCATCGACCGCCGTATCGACGAAGAAAACAAGGTTTGTACCGCCACCGCTGTAATGCTCAAGAGCCCGATGCAGCCCAAGCAAGCGTCCGACCTCGATCCAGCCCTTCCGCTCACCCGATAGACAGAACTCCGTTGCACTTCAGCTTCCACATGCTGTAGATACGTCTTCCCATGCCGAACGAGAATAACTTCCAGCACGATGAACTCTCCCGAAAGAGTCCCGGCGAACGGTTGACGACCGCCGAACTGACCAGCGGCGCGCTGCCGGAATCCCCGGCCTGGTTCGCTAGCATGGCCGACTGTGGCGCCAGACTGGCTCGCGCGGGCGTCCGGGCCATCGTCTTCCTCCATGGGTCGATCCATGGCAGCGATGTGTTCGGGATGCAGCGGCTGGATGATGTCGGCGGGCTGAAGCGCGGCTATTCACGCGGCGTCTCGGGTGTCGATGCCCTGCTCGCAGCCATGCGAGAAGGAGGCAATGGAATCTCAGCCCTCTCGGGTGGACTGAAGCCCCCGCTCTCGAACGACGACGCCACCAGGAAGATGATCGACGACCAGGTCGGCGAGGCCGGCAACTTCACCAACGCGTACACGGCGCTCTTTCAACACGCCATCAATAAGAATTTGCCTCAACCGATTGCCTGTCAGCGCATTCTCTGGGCGTCGGAACATCATCACCTGGGCCGAGCTGGGGCCGCCGCGCGGTTACTCCGCGATCTGCGCAGCCTCTGTGAGACTCACAAGCTCGGCAAGGGAGACCGGATTCTCGTCCAGGCCCATGGGCAGGCCGGGCTGATCCTCGCTCTGGCTTCGAACCTGCTCTGTCCCAGCCCCATTACGAAGAGGCCGAAACTCCTGGGCCTGCTAGCCACCTACGCAGAACACCATGCCCAAGCTGACCTCGCCGCTGCGGCCCGGGAAATCGAGCCCCTGCTCGCTGACCATTCGCTGCTGCACGGCGCAACCCTCGATGTCGTCACCATGGGCACCCCGGTGCGCTATGGATGGGATCTCTCAGGAATGGGACGCCTGCTGCATATCGTCAATCACCGGAATCTCCGGACAGACGGAAAGACTTGGCTCTCCAAAATGGAACTCCCGCAGGTCACGATGGAAATGCCGATCGCCTGGGGCGGGGACTATGTCCAGCAGTTGGCCGTCGCAGGAAGCGATGCCGTGCCGACGACCGAAGCGGCGAAGGCCGTGAACAAAGCCGTGTGGGAAATGGTCGAGCCCTACGATGGATTCGAACGCTGGCTCGAATGTGCCCGGCGCGCGGTGCGCTTCCCCAGCGAAGGCAGTTGCCTGCTGGTGGACTACAAAGACTGTACGAACTCCACAAATGTTCAACAACACTACTACGGGCACGCCGCCTACACCAGATCGAACGCCATGCTCTTCAACACATCTGAGATCATTCGATTCCTGTACAGCGACACAGTGCGCTAACCCTCTCTCAACTGCACTGCCAACGGCTCCCACGAAAAAATACCGTCCAGATAGGCGTGACCGTTCGGCGTGGTCGCGACGAGCTCGATTCCTTCGTACACGCTGATCGTCGTACCGCTACCGGCCGACGCCGAGATCTGCATCGTCAACGCGGCGCTCGGGGCCGGCGACTGAATATCGTGATGGGTCCGCATCTGCGCCGGCGTCGCCAGCATATTCACAAACACCGCTGGCGGCGCTTGGCGAAACTCCCCGTCATAGGTCACCCATAGCCGGGCTGTCGCCGAGACGTGGGCATACCATTCATCGCCCACTGCATTGGCTTCGACCCAATTAAAGAGCGTATTCAGACGCGACATGATCGACACGGTGGTCGGCTCCAATGACGCCGGAATCCCCAGCTGTGTGACATAGCCGACGTGCACATAGCCCAGCGTATCCCAGAGCGATACATTGGCCCCGACCCGCGCATGGGCCGATTTGTTCGGCATCACATGCTCCACATAATGGGGATTGGCACTCAATCGCAGATAGGTGGTGTCTTCAAAATAGCGAACCTGGTCGAGCTTGCAGAGAGTTTCATCGCGGTCGCCGAACCCGATCGTATTCGGCGCCGACACACTGTCCGCACCGGTAAAAATCAGCTTGCTCCAGCCGATGGGCGCAATGCAGGTGGCACTGGCAGACCCGTTTAGCTTCTCCAACACCGCCACGCGAGTCTTGATATCGTTGAAAACCGATTCGGCACCCTCCTTGGTCCCGCGGACCCGTTCAACCAACAGCGTCTTCTCAAGTTTGCGTTGCTCTTCCAGTTGCCACACGAATGAAGCCGTCTGTTTGTCCAGGTCAAGCGTTGGTGCCATCGGATCCCCCTTTTCATAAAAAGCCCTCGGTGTTGAACGCAAACCCGGCGAAGATCCGCAAGAGAAGTGCCGCGCCGAACCCCGCGAAAGATGGCGTGCGGCGAAAGCTGGACGAAGGGATCTATCCACCTGTTGCACAGGTTTGAACGAGGAAGGAGCATCGGACGAGGATCTGCGAGGCGATTAGCGGCGCTTCGAGGCAAGCAGCGAGGCAACCTGTTCGGACAATTCCTTCACCAGCACGCCCATCTTCCCGTGCGACGGCTCAAAGTCCACAGGAAGGTCGTAGTGCCGGAGCCGCTCGCTGGCGGTCGGGCCGATGGAGGCGACGATGATCGTCTTACAGGCTTCTCTAAACAGAGGGACTTTCCCCTCCTGTTCAAGCAACTGCATCACGTGATCGATCTGCGCCGCGTTCGTGATCAGCATCACGGGAACCGTCCCGGCAAGCAGATCGGCCAGCACCAGCCGCAGCGGAGCCAGGTCTTCCGGAAGTCCCCACTTATAGACCGGAACGGGAAACACATCGGCGCCACGAGCCGTCAACGACTCCAAGAATTCAGGATTGGAACTGCCATATTCCTGCACCGCGACGCGAAGCCCTTTGACCGGCCGGTACTCATCGAGCGTCGACACCACATCGACCCACGTATTGGGCTCCGGAACAATGAGCGTCGGCGTGATCCCCAGCGCTTTCAATGCTGCCACCGGCTTCGGCCCTCGCGCGACGATGGCCGCCTGTTTGACCCCGACCATGATGGACGACATGGGATGGCGCGATTTGAGGATGTCGAATAATGCCGTGGTCCCGACGCCGGTCATCAGCACCAGCACATCGACCTGGCCTTCGATGAGCCGAACCCCGAACCGGAGGGCGGTAGGATTGTCCTGGATGGGAAGCTCACGAAGTGCGGGGGCCACCGACGGGCGCCCCCCATATCGCTCGATAAGCCGGGTCATTTCCGGCGCCATCCGGCTTTCGAAGGCAGCAACGGCGATTCCGGCAAACCCCTTCTCGCTCATAGATTCAACTACTTTGTCCGCGCGTCCATCGCGCAGCGGAACCCGGTCGATTCGTTGCGGATGGTTGGATCGCTGTCCACACGGGTGAAGATGCGGACGGTCGGAGTCTCATTCTGCCAGCCCGATCCACGCAGCACACGCTTGGTCCCGGTCTCCGGACCTGTAGGATTTTTCGCAGGGCTCTTCTCGTAATACTTGGCGTCATACCAGTCGTTGACCCACTCCCAGACGTTGCCTGCCATGTCGTAGACACCGAAGGGGCTCTTCCCTGCCTCATAGCTGCCCACGGGCATGAGCGTCTTTTCGCCGATCCACTGTTGGTTGAAATTCAGATGCTTATTGGTGGGCTCCACGTTGCCCCAGGGGAAGCGGCGATCGGCCGTGCCCTTGGCCGCTTTTTCCCATTCCGCCTCGGTCGGCAGCCGCTTGCCTACCCACTGGCAATAGGCATTCGCATCGGCCCAATCCACATTGATGACCGGCCGGTCAGTGAGTGACTCCGTGATGACATCGCCCTGCCAGAGGTTTCTCGTGGCATTCTTGGGATTCTGCGGGATGCGGTGACCGGTCGCTTTGACGAACTCAAGATAACGGCCGTTCGTCAGCTCGAATTTGTCGATATAGAAATTGCTCACGAAGACGTCATGGCGGGGATATTCATCCCGTCCCCCGTCGCGATCGCCATGCGGAACGCCCATCGGGAATGAGCCTTCAGGGATTAAGACCATCGGGGCCCCGTCTTTCCCCTTCACTTCCTTCTCAAGACCTTCGGCCACGGTGACCGCAGGCACCGCAACCAAGACCACCCCTGCCAGCACAAGATAACGTAGAGCCTTCATGCCGCGACACTCCTTTGTGCAACGATCGATGGGTCATGGTATCACAGGCACCTGGCATTCCGCAGGAGCTGAATTTCCGTTGACGGGTGGTGTACCGCCTCCCTACTATACGGCTGTTTTCAAACGGCTGATTTGTGAGAACAGGATCGATTCTATGTCGCTTCCGCTCCATCGAGGACTCCGCCATCTGGCCCTGCGGGTGACCGACCTTCCCAAGTCGCGCCGGTTCTACGAGGACGTGCTCGGCATGAAGGTCGTCTGGGAGCCCGATGCGGACAATGTCTACTTCAGTTCGGGAAGCGACAATCTGGCGCTCCATCAAATTCCCCACAACGAACTCAGTGCCTATCTGCCCCCCAAGGGCCAATTGCTGGATCATGTCGGCGTGATTCTCGACAGTCCGCAAGCGGTTGACCGGATGTATGCCGATATCTCTCCAAAGATTACTCAACGCGGGGGCGCAATCGTCAAACAACCGAAGCAACACCGGGACGGCAGTTATTCGTTTTACTTTTCAGACCCCGACGGCAATGTCATCCAGGCTCTCTATGAACCCACGATCAGCAAACTCCGCTGGGATGTGACGGGTGATCAGTGATGAGTGACCAGTTACAAATCAAGACCATCCCCATTTCTCGCCCATCACCCATCACCGATCCCTCATCACTGTCATGACTATTTGGGACCGGCTTCCGCGGCAACAGTATGTGAGCCTCGCCCCCTGGTGTTGGGTGCAATTGGAAAGCGGCGAAGCGCCCGGCCCCTTTCCCTTCGTCGCAGGGATCGCCCCAGAAATCGTCGCGAGCCTCCACGAAGCGCATAGCTTATTGTCCAGCTCTATCGATACGGCGATCAGCGATGTCTTTTCGAAACGCGCACCGCTGGACGATCCCGATCGGCAACGGCGGCTGGAAGATGCCTATGCGGAACTGGTGAACTCCCGCCCCTATCTCAAGCAGCATATTCGTTGCGGGCGGAAACCCGACGGCACGTTTCAGTGGGAATTCCAGACGGATCCCACTAAATCGGCCACCGTCACCAACGGGGGCCTGCGGATTTTCCACTCCGTCAAACGGCAGGCCATTCCGATCGGATTCGATCAGCGCCTCCTCGGCCCGGCCGTGGGAAAAGTCCTCGGCATGTTGGACGGCACCCATCAAACCGAAGAGATCAAGACCGTCGTGATGACCGCACCGCGCGAGTCGCAACCGGTCTTGCTCAAGTTAATCGAATCGTTGCACCAATATGAGTGCCTGCTCAGCACCGCCCAGCCAGCCATCCGGCAACATTGGCTCGACAAGGTCCAGGATCGGGATCTCGTGCATCTCGGACATGCGGCGCTGCTCTACCGCCAGCAATCGCAGATGCTGCTCTTCGATCCCTGGCTGCTTCCCTGGTTTGCGGAATCGTCGGTGCCATCGTTGTGGGGCGCGTTGCTGCCGAAACCGGCCGCCGTGTTTCTCACGCACGACCACGACGATCACGTCGATCCACGGACACTCCTGCATCTTCCCAAAGACACGCCGATTATCGTGCCCAGCCGGCGCAATCGCAAGAAACTGCATTACGATTATCTCGGGCTGCTACGCGAGATGGGATTCGGGCGAGTGGTTGAACTGGCGCATGGCGAGCACTGGGACTTCGACGGCGGATCCGTCGTGTCGGTGCCGTTTTACGGAGAAGACCCCTGCGATCTCGAGATGCCGAGAAACTGCTATCTGATCCACGACCGTGGGCAGAATATCCTCGTGCACGCCGACAGCGGCCCCACGAACAGCGGCCGTTCCGCGCTCAAGGAACAGATCATTCAGCAACTCGTCGAAAAATACGGACCGATCTCGCTGGTACTCGCGTCGCAACAGCAACTACTGGAAGTCCGGAGTTATGCGGCTCACGCCTCTCTCTCCCATCCCGGACAGTGGCTGGACGTGGGAGAAAACGGCTATCTCACCAACGCCTACCTGGCGGACCTCTGCGCCTCAGCCCAGGCGAACTTGTTCGTCTCCTATGCCACCGGCGGGGCAGACTGGTATCCTGACCACCTCTCGTTCATGTTCAGCCAGCGGAATCCCGCCAGAACGGCGCTCCTCACGGCCCATTGGGAACGTCCGGAAAAGCTGAAAGACCTTCTCGCCTCACAGGGTTGCGAGTATCATTACGCTCGAGCGCTCGATATCTATCGGGCCAATCAGGACGGCCGTATGAGCGTAGTATCGTCGGGGGAGTCCTTGACCCCGCTGACCTTGCACCGGTTGGACCATGGCGATCCTCCCTTCATGAAACCTGGCGGACGGGCCTAGCAACACACATTCTCTCTTTCCCAAGGAGTGTCCTCACATGAACGGAGCACAATCCCCGATTCTTGTCACCGGCGTGGCCGGATTCATCGGCTTCCACGTCGCCCAGCGCTTGCTGGCACGCGGTGAGCAGGTCATCGGCCTGGACATCGTCAATGATTATTATGATGTCCGTCTGAAGGAAGCACGGCTGGCACAACTGGCCAATGCCAGCGGCCATCGCTTTCTCAAACTGAATCTGGCCGATCGCGCAGGGATGAAGGCGCTCTTTGCCGATCACGGGATCAAGCGCGTCGTCCACCTGGCCGCCCAAGCCGGTGTCCGCTATTCACTGATTAATCCCCACGCCTATACCGAGAGCAACATCGAAGGCTTCATGAACATCCTGGAAGGATGCCGGCACGCCAACGTCGACCATCTGGTGTATGCCTCTTCCAGCTCCGTGTACGGCGGAAACACTCACATGCCGTTCTCGATCCACGATAACGTGGACCATCCGGTCTCCCTCTATGCCGCGAGCAAGAAGGCCAACGAGCTCATGGCCCATTGCTACGCGCATCTCTATCGCCTCCCCTGCACCGGCCTCCGGTTCTTTACGGTCTATGGCCCCTGGGGCCGCCCGGACATGGCATTGTTTATTTTCACGAAGGCGATTCTGGAAGGAAAGCCGATCGAGGTCTTCAATCACGGCAAGATGAGGCGGGACTTCACCTATGTGGACGACATCGTTGAAGGCATCATTCGCACGCTCGACCACCCGGCGACACCGAATCCGGATTGGAACGGCGAGCAACCAGATCCCGGCACGAGTTCCGCTCCGGCACGGGTATATAACATCGGCAATCACCAGCCGGTAGAGCTGCTCCATTTTATCGAAGTGTTGGAAGACGCTCTGGGGAAGAAGGCGGAGAAGAAGCTCATGCCCCTTCAGCCTGGTGATGTGCCTGCCACCTATGCCGATATTGATGACCTGGCGCGGGATGTCGGGTTCAAACCGGCGACACCGATCGAGGAAGGCATCCCCCGATTCGTGAAGTGGTATCGCGAATACTACAAGGCGTAAGCCGTTCGATTGCTCACATAGTGGGGATGATCACGAAAGGACTGACGATGCCGCTCTCACCCGACGAGATTCGCGACCGCGTCGATCGCTATTTCGCCGCCTGGCGCGCCCTTGATCCCTCCGCCTGGTCGGCCTGCTTCGCCGCCGATGCGGTCAGCCATGAACCCTATGGCGCGACGCCGGTTCAAGGACATGCCGCATTGAAGACGGTCTTTCACACGATCGCCAGTGCGCTCCAGGAGGTCACGATCCACGCACAGGAAACACACGTCACCCACAATCGTGCCGCCGTCGTGTTTCATGGCCAGGGGATCGGAAGGAATGGGAAACCGGTCGACGTACACGGGATCGATGTCTTCGAATTCAATGAAGCCGGCGAGATTCAGACCCTCTGGGCCTACTGGGATCCCGCCACCGTCCTGGCTAAATTGCGAGGATAAGTCCCCCGCTGGCTTACTGGCAGCCGACCGGAATAAACCCCGTGCCGAAAATCCGATTCAGCGCGATATAGCGCGCATTGTCGTAGAACGAGTAGCTCGGTCCCCGTTGATTCCGGCCGGTCGGATCGCCACCGTACGACGGATCAGATCCAAAAAATAATCCGCCCCGTGTTTTCTCATTCAGCCTGATCCATTCCCAATACATCCCGCAAATGTCGCCACGGCTACCGGTCGTGGAGGCATGCCAATCTCTTGCCCAATCCGGCACATTCTGCGCGTTGGCGCCAGTCGCGTAGTCTGGATAACCAGGTATATGGACGGACGGCGACGGGACGCCAATGTGTCTCGGAATCAGCGGCATGTTATCGAGCGAAGGGACAACGGACAGCGATTTGAGCGGCATCGCACGACAGCCGGTCTTTTCTTTATTCGTATAGACCGACGTACCGTCGGCCTGGGGACACTCCCAAGTTTCTGATGGCTCAGCCGGTGTCGTCGAGGCATCCGCGAACGCAGGCGGCAAGGCAACGAGCGCGAGGAATGCAGCGGTTGAAACCATGTGTGTCAGCTTCATACGAACACCTCCGAAAGAATAAAGCGCCTCGCGCTGGGCCATCAGTGCCTGGACTGTCTCGACATCGCGAAGAGACACGCACAGCCTACGCAACGGAGGTCGCGGGAGTCTATGCCACTTTGGAGGGGGAACGCAGAGCAGGAGCGGGTTTGTCGCAATTGTGACTGTGCGAGATTGAACGCCCGGCACGCTCAGCGAAACTGCCGAAGCAACGCTGACGGATCGACCGCAACCAACGACGGCATAACTCGATCCGCCTCGCGCAATTCATCGGCCGGATAGGTCGTGGCCAGGGCAAGCACCTTCATTCCGGCCGCCCGAGCCGCTCGAATACCTGCCTTTGAATCTTCAATGACCAGACATTCGTCGGCCCTCAAGAGAGGCCGTACGGCGTCGTTCAGCCGCAGCAAGGTCATAAGATAGATGGCCGGATCGGGTTTCCCCACGGGACAGTCATCAGCCGACACAATCAGATCGACCATCTGTTCGATCACAGTCCCGCGAAGCGCCTGGTCGATCTGTTCACGGCGGCCGCCAGACGCAATGGCGAGCTGGCACAAAGGTCGGGCGGCTTGCACAAACTCAATCACACCGGGAAAGAGCTCCGGCTTCTGTGCAGCGGGATGGAGCCGGAACAATTCGGCCTTGCGCTCCTGAATCTGCTGGACCAACCCGACGCCACTCTTCCCGTCACGCGCCGTCAGAAGGAGCACGGTACAGGTCCGTTCATCCATCCCGAGATACGTCCCGTAATACTCGGCTTTGGAAAGCGTCAGGCCGAATTCTTGGAGCGCCTGACAGAAACAGGCCACATGGGTCGTCTCATCATCCGCGATGACTCCGTTAAAATCGAACAGGATGGCGCGAATCATTCGATTCCTTTCCTCACTCCCCGGGCCACTCTACGCATCTCCGCTCAGTCCGACAAGAAGCTTTACCTTGTTCGGGACCCTCCACTCAGGTATTCTCCGCTCTCAATCATGTGAATCGTGAGGCGCGACGTGCACGGGATGAGCCGATCTCCCCGCCTGACTTTTCACACCCAATCCTGGCAGCCTATCGCATGACCGACTACAGCGTTCTCAGCAATCTGCTCGTCATCTTCACGGTGTCCATTGCCGTCGTGTTTGTCTTTCATCAATTCCG
>JBEBHO010000260.1:0-2587 GCA_040081095.1 Nitrospira sp. | reverse complement strand
AATGGTCGCCATCCCGGAGGGGACCAGCGACCGATCACCCACGGGGTTGGTCTGTCCAAGATCAACGCGCGGCTTCAAAGGGGCAGGAGGCATAGCAGACCGATGCGCGTCTACGACCGTTAGGAGAGATTTGCTACTTTGACTGAGAGAATATTGGAACTGGACTTAATCTTATCCAACACCGCTGATGGAAACACCGTGTCGGACCCAATAATCAATAACGCATTCCCGCCGCGCTTTTCCAGCGCGCATTGCATGCGCACGATATTGATGTTGTTCTCGCCAAGCACATGGCCCACATTCCCGATTACGCCGGGGCGATCGACATTATGAATGAACAACATGTGTCCTTCGGGAACCACTTCGACCTTGAAGCTATCGATTTCAACGACCCTGGCATCTTTTTTATTGTACAGCGTGCCCGCTACCTGATGCGATTTTTTCCCCGCCTCGACTTTGACGCGAATCAAGCTGGTGAAATCACCCGCGTCTGAACTCTTGACCTCTTTCACTTCAATACCCCGCTCTTTCGCTACGATCGGAGCATTCACGTAATTCACCGGATTTTCCATGATGGGCGTCAACAAACCCTTCAGCACCCCGATCGTCAGCGGCGCAATGGAGAGCGTGGACACATCCCCGCTGTATTCCACCGTCACTCGCTCAATCCCGCCTTGGCACAACTGCGACTGCAACGATCCCAGCTTTTCAGCCAACGTGAGGTACGGCTGCAACCGCGGCAACAATTCCGGCGCGATGGAAGGAATGTTTACGGCGCCTCGAGCCACACCCTTTGTAAAGTAGTCCACCACCTGTTCGGCGATTCCAACAGCGACGTTCTCCTGCGCTTCTGTCGTTTGGGCGCCGATGTGGGGCGTGCAGATGAAATTGTCCAAGGTTAGAAGAGGATTGTCCGCTTTGACCGGCTCTTCTTCAAACACATCGAATGCCGCAGCCGCCACTTTCTTGCTCTTCAAGGCCTCGACCAGGTCGGTCTCATTGATGATCCCGCCGCGAGCGCAATTCACGATCATAACTCCGGACTTCATCGTAGCGATGGCCTGGGCATTGATGATGCCTTTTGTTTCTGGCGTCAACGGCGTATGGACCGAGATGATATCGGCGCCCTTGAACAGGTCCGGCAACTCCATCATCGTCACGCCCATTTTCTCCGCTCGATCCGGAGCCAAATAGGGATCGTAGGCGATCACCCTCATGCCGATCCCCTGCGCCATTTTTGTGAGATGGCTACCAATCTGGCCGACGCCGACGATACCGAGTACCTTATTATAGAGCTCGACTCCCATAAACTTGTCTTTTTCCCACTTCCCCGCCTTGACCGACGCGGTGGCTTGGGGAATCCGGCGGGCCATGGCGCAGATCATGGACATCGTATGTTCGGCCGTCGTCACCGTATTGCCACCGGGCGTATTCATCACCACAATGCCGCGCTTGGTGGCCGCCGGAGTGTCGACATTATCGAGCCCAGACCCAGCCCGCCCGACGATTTTCAGCTTCTCCGCCACCGCCATCAGCTCTTCGGTCACCTTGGTGCCAGATCGCACGATCAACCCATCGGCGTCCTTGATCTCTTTGAACAGCTCATCTTTCGGCATCTTGGATTTCACCACAACCGTGAAACCCGCCTTCTCAAGAAGCTCAACGCCCTGCTTCGACAAACTATCGCTGATTAGAATTTTCATGGAAACCTGCCTATTTCCCAGCCATCAAAATTTCTTGCGCCTTACCGACACCGCTTCCCAATTTCACGGGATGGCCGAGCCCCTTCAAGACCATCTCTGTCGCAGCCACGGCCGTAATCACATCAAATCGATCGGCATAACCCATATGCGAAAGACGGAACACCTTGCCCTTCAACTGGTCCTGGCCGCCGGCCGCAGTAATCCCATATTGAACCCGGAGATTCTTATAGATAGCCTGGCCATCCACACCATCCGGTGAACAAACAGTCGTTAGGGCATCGCTGGGGGATTCCTTTGGGAATAGCGCCAATCCTGCGGCTTTCATCCCTTCACGCATGGCATGCGCCAATTGCCCCTGCCGCGCAAACATCTTGTCCAACCCCTCGCCCTTCATGATCTTAAATACTTCCTGAAGACCAATAATCAACGACACGGTTGGAGTAAAGAGCGTTTGGTTCTTCGCTTGGTTCTCACGCTCTTTCTTGAAATTGAAATAGAATGCCGCGTTCTTGGCCTTCTCCGCAAACGTCCAGGCCTTGTCGCTGACGCTGACAAATGCCATCCCAGGAGGAAGCATCAGCGCCTTCTGCGAGCCGGTAATGACAACATCCAGACCCCACTCATCGGTCTTGATATCGAACACTCCGAGCGCCGTGATTGCGTCTACGACCAGAATTGTATTCTCGTATCCCTTGACGATCTCTCCCAGCGTCTTCACATCGTGGGACACGCCAGTCGAAGTTTCACTCGCTTGTACATAGACCGCTTTGATGGAGGGATCTGCCTTCAAGGCATCGGCCACTAACTGCGGGTTAACCGCATGGCCCCACTCAACCTTGATCTCCGTCACCTGAACGCCAAAGGCCTTGCAGATCTTTCCCCAC
>JBEBHO010000123.1:0-34497 GCA_040081095.1 Nitrospira sp. | reverse complement strand
CTCGTCCCTTCATACTCGTCATCGGTCCATCATCGCTCACATACAGCAATATCGGTGTGGCGACGCCAAGCGTAATGAGGAGACACAATCCAAGCAGGCGCATAAGCTGGCTCTTGCTGAAATACATCACAAGTAACAAGACCATCGCTGCCGCGCCGGCGTAGGTCACAATTTTAGACTGCGATGTATTCATATCTGACGCGGGTGATGAAACGGCAGCGGCTTTCGGGGAAACAGAGGGAAGGGTCACGCCCAAACTTTGCAGCCACGCCACCACTGTTTGCTTGAATGACGCGATCGCTGACGGCGATACAATCGCCCGCACAGAGTCCATAACTGACGGCGGCCGCTCCTGCGGAGCCGCCTGCTCATGCGTCTTCACCTTCGCTCGATATTTTTCGGGGATATTTTCTAGCGTATCGCTAAAGCGAGGATTGCCTTGTTCGTCGATATAGGAATAGATCGTCGCCGCTCGGGCTTGGAACGGAAGCAGCGCCGAGCTTCCCAGTAACAGCCCGATAAGCACCATCCACCCCCATACCGGCATTGACGTTCTGCACTGCACCGCTTGATGTTCCATAGCCAACCTCATGGACGTCAGATGCCCTCACTGACACACTCAGGAGTGAGGCCTGCTCTCTCTGAATTAGCTTGAGATCCCAGCTTGTTAGCTTGACTCATCCCACCCCCCTTAGTTAGCATGCGTGAGCTCATTGAGGAAGCAATTACGACTATGGAACAGCCCCCGTCAGCCGCCGAACAGGTCCCTGCACAACTGAATGACGAATCCTTTATTCGACGGCCTCTTGTACGCAAAATTATCTATGCAGGTCTGGCACTCTCTTTCCTGATGATGGTCGTCGTCCCCTTGGCGGTTCACCTCAGAGATCCTGATTTCCAGAAGCATATTGAGCAGCGCCGGGTCATGGCAGGCATGTCGAAGGACCAAGTGCTGAAAGCCTGGGGAGGACCGCAGACGATCAATACGTCCTTCACCAAAGAAGGCTTACGCCGCGAGGAATGGATTTTCGAGGATTGGGAGAATGCCGCGGTCGTAAAACACCGCTATCTCTACTTCGAAGAAGGTCTGCTCATTGGCGGCTGGTATGAAGGATCGGGCGAGCGCAAACCAACCGACTTTCCGGCCGAATCCCCACACCCCAAAATCCCGCGTTGACCGATGCGGTGGATCTCAACAGTTGCTGGGCGCTACGAAGATGGCGTGATGTCCCGAATCGGCATGCGCAGGCGGCTCAGCAGCGCGTCTGCCCGCTCCCAGTCAGACTCCTCCACCATCACCTGGCAACGCAGCTCCAGCACACCGGGATACAAGCTGCTGACATGTTCATCCTGAAACAGGCAGGGAACATCGTTCGCCTCACACAGACTCTTGATGATCGCCAGCTCCCCCATATCATAGGCCGTCGTCAGATACCGCATCAGCATACTGGACTCACTGTCCGTGGCCGGATAGTGGAGAGTCGAATCGCACAAGGATTTGCACTTTCCGACGCGCCTCTTTACACTCGGCCATTAGTTACGGCGTTTCTCTGATTTGTACGCGACGCTCTCGGCCACCGCCAGATACCGTCAGCACCCGTTTCCACTCACGGATCTGATAGACCGCCCAGGCATTCGGCTGGCCTTTGTAGGATGCTGTGGCATCTTCACCCGTCGCGTTAAGAAAGATGGGTTCCGTAAACCCTTCTTCGAGGACATAGTCCAGGAGGCATTCCGTAGAAAATCCCGGCCCCTGCAAGGCGACATCGGCCAAGAACGTCAGGATCTCGTCAGGGTTTTGAATAGTAATTGGGTTCATCGCCGTCCTCTCAGAATCATGGGATTCTAACGAGGCGGCCTTCAAGAAGGCAAGGTACGATGGCATCACGATTGACACAAGCCCGCTTTCTCGACGCATTACTGAAAGTCATGGATGGCAAACACCATTGGGCGTGGGATCACTTTGCGTCTGGACGATTGACCAAAGACCAGCTCAAGATTCACTTTCAACAGGAATACTTCGTCTACGTCCGCGACTTCCCTGTTTTCCTGGCTCGTATTCATGGACACAACCCGCCCCCTTCGGTCCGGCGCATGCTCGCAGAAAATATTTATGAAGAAGACACCGGGGGACTGTCGCTCGGCAAATCCCATCCTGAACTCTTCCTCACCATGATGGAAGGGTTGGGATTCGCCGCGAAGGATTTCGAAACCGTCCGCCCGTTGCCCGCCAGCCGGGCCTATCGGGCCTGGTTGGACCGCATCTCTAAACAGCCGACATGGGTACTCGGCGCAGCGGCCCTCACCATTTTTGTCGAGGGCAGCGTGAAAGACCGGAAAGAATTGCTCGAACCCTCAAAGCCTAAGACCGCGGAAGAGATCGAGATCACCATCAAGAACCATCCGCTCGTTCGCTACCATGGCAATTCCCCGGATTGCATGGATCTCATTCGGGCCCATCAGCTCGTCGAATCCGGCCATCGCCACGATGCCTACGACATGGTGACGCAGAACGCCCCGTCCGCCACGACCCAACAAGCGATTCTCAGTACGGTCAAACGGAGTCTGCGACTCTGGCTCACCTATCGTGACGCGGTCGCCAAGGCGTGCAGCTTGAAGAAAGCCTAATGCCGCCCGGCAGGATGGTCTTCCTCCCGCTTCTCCTGGCTATCTGCTATTCCCCCTCTGCCATCAGCGCCGAAACTCCTTCAGGCATGGCACTCATTCCTGCGGGAGAATTTCGTATGGGCACCGCGGATGGCAGCGACGGACTGGCCGACGAACATCCCGAACGGCTGGTCTCGCTTCACGCATTCTTCCTCGATCGATTCGAAGTCACGAATCAGGACTATGCTGCCTTTGTCCAATCAACCGGTCACCGCCCGCCAGCAAACAATAATCCGGCTTCGACCATCTGGGACGGAGCCGTTCCTCCTCAGGCGATTGCCACGCATCCAGTCGTGAATGTCAGCTGGGAAGATGCCGCGGCCTATTGCCGATGGTCCGGCAAGCGTCTCCCCACCGAAGCTGAATGGGAAAAGGCCGCTCGCGGAACAGACGGTCGCCGCTATCCCTGGGGAAACGACTGGGATCTGACCAAGGCCAATAGTGCGAGCTATTGGGCCGGTCGGACAATCGAGTTTCAGAGTGGCGCCGATTGGGA
This sequence comes from Nitrospira sp., assembly GCA_040081095.1. GTDB lineage: Bacteria > Nitrospirota > Nitrospiria > Nitrospirales > Nitrospiraceae > Nitrospira_D. The sequence continues at coordinate 31,334 of JBEBHO010000123.1, read as the reverse complement.
GGCCTTTTGGATCAAGGGAGACGGGGCGCGCGCCGCCAAAGAGAGCGGTATCAACGGCGAAGTCCTGACTCTGCCCGTGGGAAGTTTCCCCGACTCGGTCAGCCCATACGGCATTCACGACCTTGCAGGCAATGCCGCCGAGTGGGTACAAGATTGGTACGACCCAAACTATTATCGATCCGCTCCATTGACCGATCCAACAGGGCCGGAGCGAGGGGCGATCAAATCCATGCGAGGCGGATCCTGGTTGAAACCGGCGATTAGCTTACGAACCAGCGATCGCGACTGGGGAATCATGGATAGCCGCCCGAGTGGCACCGGGTTTCGCTGCGCCACAGACGCCTACTAAGTCGCCGCACGATCAGCCACCACAGGCCTAAGCGGCCTGTGGTGCAACAGCCGCGGTTCTCGGGAGCGTGCTGAAATACTCGCTGAGCTGTGCCGCAGATTGAGAGTCCATTGATTCCAACTTCACTCCAAAGTCCGTCCCCTGCACCCAGCAAACAACGGCGCGTGAAATAGAGATCGCTCCACTCGCGTCAGGAGGCATCAGATCCAGACTCAGGACCATGCCGAGTCGCATACCCCCTTGCCCTCGTACCCGCCACCCCTCCCGCGTCATATCGATGACCAGCCCCTCGCCGATCTGCCCATTGACACCATACCGGACGGGACAATGCACCTCATACCGATACCGTCTCCGTACGTACTGAAAATAGGCTGGTGTCGTTTCACTCACATACGCGTCCTCAAATCCGCTCTTTGAGACAGAGTGAGAGGGCCCACCGACAACGCGAACCAGACCTCGGTGCCAATTCAGCTCGGTCGACCAGACCACCGCATAGGCCGCGACCACCGCCAATCCAAGCACACCAAGCAATTCAAAGATGCTCATCATGGAGCCTCCCCACACCGTTCGGCCCAGATCAATTCACCATGCTAGTGAGAACTCTAGCCTGGAAAGGTGATTTTGGTTAGTGTGCGGAAAGGTTAGTTCAAAAGGTGGGTATCTGACATGGCCCTACGGCAACCGAGGGCTCGCCTGATAGTCGGGCAATAAAAATGAACCGTCCGCACTTGAGCAAGTCTTACAGACCACCCTTTAATCCGCGTAGTCCTCGATCATCTCACCTAAACAAAGAGGCCGACAGGCTGGTGGGCATGACCTGGAAGCACAGCGCCAAGCTCCGTTGAACTAACGCCAAAATGCCTGGTCAGAATGTCAGCAAAGATATCGCGGAACTCAACCGTCGGCCGGAGGTAGCGCCCACTATCGAGGTTGGCCTCGGTAAGCGACGTCGGCCAGCCGGCAGCCCCGTGATACAGCCCTCCTTTTACCGATCCGCCGGCGAGGAACCACACTGAGGCCTTGCCATGGTCCGTTCCTCCACTGGCATTCTGCCTGACCGTGCGACCGAACTCTGTACAGGTGAGTACCACCACATTATTCATGAGTGGCCCGAGATCATCGACAAAAGCACGGATACCGCCGGAGAAGTCGGCGAGACGTCCGGCCTGGCGATTGGCTGCTGGGCCACCCGCCCCCTGATCATCATGGGTATCCCATCCACCGATATCGACGGTGGCCACCTCAAGCCCGAGACCTGAACGGATGATATGAGCCAAATCCCGCATTTCTCTTCCAAAACCTGTAGTGGGATAGACTGCGCCGTTTTGCGGCGCTGCGGTACCGATGCCTTCAATTGCCGCGACGCGATTCAACATCTCCGGCCCTAAAGCATGCACCGCACTGCGCGCAGGATTGCTCGTGGTTGAGACAGGATCCTGGGCATAGATCGCCCTGAGATTCGCATCGAGCACCGCCTTCGCCGTGCCGAGCCTTGAAAAGCTCATCGACGCCAGATCAGTGAAGGACGGTACGAGCACCGGCCCACGGAGCGCTTTCGCGACATCGTCTCCTATTGCAGCAGCGCGCAACGTCGCGGTGCCACCGGCCGGGACAGTTGCCAGATACCGATTCAACCATCCATCCCGTTGATCGGGCAAGCCATGCTCGATCGTGTCCTGGTCCGTAAAATGGGATTGCGTGCTCCCGGCAAACCCGGCGGCCGTCACAATCGCCAAACGATTGCTCGTATACAAGGCGTGCAACGGCTGAATCGACGGATGCATCGCGAAGCCGGTCCCCGGCAGATCAAGGCCCGCCCCATCACCGGAACCCGGCGGTAGAATGCCGATCCCGCCACTCGTCGATCGCGGCCGCATGGCATAGTACTGAGTGTCCGTATAGGGCACGATGGTATTCAGCCCGTCGTTGCCTCCCCGCTGGAAGACGACGACCAGCGTTTTTCCTGCATTCGCCGCCGCCCTGGCCGTACCTTGAAAGAGCGCCTCCAACGGAAACATATTGGCAGCAAACGCCGTGGCGGCAACTCCCAGCGCTCGTTTCAGCACCGTCCGGCGCGACACTTGCTGGAACGTGGAGGAACAACAATGACAATGCTTCATGATCAGTGCTCCCGACTCCGCCGGTCTTATTGGTATAGATAACGTGGATTCGCCAGAATGCTCGCTAATGTCCGGTCGAGCGGCCCTTCGATACTGGAACGATCCAGGCTGAATGTTCCACCGCCGCTCCTGAGAGTCGCCAGATACACCTGATACTCCGTCGCCGTCACCTGCCGATCGGTTGTCAGGTTCAGCAAGAAGCCGAGGACGTCCTCTTCTGTATTCAGACCAAGATTCTTCAGCCACACCCGAGTCTGCCCCCCGCTGGTGTCTGACCCGTACCGGATCGTCGATCCAAAACCGGGGATCGTGGCCTCATAAGCCATGGCGGTCTCGTGGAAGAGAACATGAGTATTCAACCAATGATCGGATTTTTCCTTGTATCCGGTCGGAGGGGGCATCTCGAAGAGTCCCTGGCCGGCTTTCGTCAAACGGCCCCGAAACGGATCGCGCGAGGACCACACCCCGAGATTCCGATAAAGGCCCACGACATATTCCAACGGCGTCTTCACCAATCCACGATAGTTGGCCACATCATTGAAGTCCTCCGACGTAACGATGGCAATCAGCACTTTGCGTATATCGCCTCCTGAATCGCCGAATACCGACGCCACTTCGGTGATCAGCGCTGAAGACGGTGCTTCACTGACGAAATATTCACAGAGCTTCTTCGCCAAATGCCGAGCGGTCGATGGATGGCTCGCTGCAATCTGCAACACTCGCTCCCCCTCGGTCGGTCCACTCCCGTCAAATACCACCGACTGCCCCAGCACCGTTTTGGTTCCCGGGCTGTGCCGACTGGACACAAAACGAAACCCGGGAGCCGAACCTTCCGGTACGGTCCAACCAGTAAACGCTTTGGCAGCCTCATTGATATCCATTTGCGTATATCCCGCCGGATGCCCCTGATCATCCACGCCGAGCGTATGGAGTTCGAGGACTTCGCGCGCATAGTTCTCGTTCGGATTCTCTTTCTTATTCACATCGGTATTCAGGTACACCATCATGGCCGGACTCTTTCCGCTCGCAATCAACAAGTCCACAAACCGCCCATAGGCCTGAGCCCGAAAGGCATCATTCTCATAGACTTCGTATTGGCCGCGGAAATGCGACCGGTAGTCGGTATTGAAATGGTTGTCCCAGAAATAGACCATCTTTTCGAGCAACTGACGCCGGCTGTGGATCTTCCTGATCAAGTCATAATCCTGGATCTGATTCAGCTCAGGCACGAGCAGCGATGGCTCGGGATTATCCCGCCGCCAGGTACCTTTATTCGAAGCCAGCAGAAAATCCGCATCGGTATCCAGAATTGGAATTGCGTTCGGAAGCGGTGAGGTGGCATGCAGATTGGTCGGCCAAGGTTGCGTCGGATCTAATCCGAGTTGCTCCTTGATATATCGGGTTGCCCAATCCCTGGACTGCGCGGCAGTCATGTGCGAGACCGCATTCAACTGATTCGGCGTGCCTCCAAAGGTGAGGCGATTCAACACGTGATACCCGAACCAGTTTGCCGGCGCAGCCGGAAGACCCGAGGAGGGAGGTCCTAACGGAGGGGCAGGCAGCGCGACTGCTTCCGGAGGAAGCGGCGGGACGATCACTCGCATCAGTCCTGGAATCGAGTTGGATAATCGCTCAATACCCTTGTTTGCCGGCGTCAGCGGATTCATGACGACAGATGATGCTGATCCCATCACAGCGCTCGGACGCGCAGCCCCAAGCGCCGTTCCGACAGTCGGCGCGACGCCGGCCGCTACCGATACTCCACCCGTCACAGCCAGACTTGCCCCGGGCATCGCCGGAGGCCTGGATACACCGGCACTCGCCGGCTTCATCCCATCACTCACCGCCCCTGGTACTGCGATCTTCGTTTGTTCAGATAGCACCGGCTCGATCCCCGATGTGCTCATTAAGTCAGGCTTTTGGGAGTTAGTATCCAACGTCTTGGAATCGGCTTTCGCCTTCAATTTCAGAGAGTTCTTCCGGCTGGCCTCGCGAGGCAAAGAGGACTTCGCGCCATTACTCATCGCAGGGGACACCGAGTCGTTCGGCCGAATAGGCCTGAGAAGTGAGTGCCTTGGAACGATCGGAGAATCCGGCACAGGATGAATGCCACTGTCATGGGCAAACACCGTACTGCTCAGACCCTGCGAAACCCACATGGTGAGCGCCATAAGGGCGGCAATTCGACCGGGCCCGGGCCACACGTTTTTCGCAACCGCTGACAACATTGTGTCCTGCTCGTCCTTGACCAGCACCATAGTTGACCCCCTTCATGAAACTGAGGTCCCAAACCACGCCTTTGGTTGAGCAAGACCAATGCCCTGTGCCTTATCCGTCACCGTTTCCCTGGGAACCTATGATCAATTGAGGCTTTATCTACCCTCATCAACGCCCGCTGGTTGTCTTTCCCTACAGGTGGTGTACGAGGCTCGCCTTTAACTCCCGTCCACAATGTGACGATGACTGATTGCCCATTCCTACAGAGAAAGGACGGACGCGGGCCGGGTCGTATACGTAGTTAGTGCTACAAGTGAGACTGCAGGCGGGCTCGGAGAATATAAAAAGCAAGAAGCAGAACAGTTATGCTTTAAGGAAAAAGTACATAGTGCACCTCTTCAACATGGACAAAGGGCATGATGAGACCGAGCCCTTCCTGGTCATGCGAGAAGTCATAGACGATCGACTCTTCCGGAATCAGCCGACCGAAAATCATCACGGCGAACTCTATCGTCTTTCCAGCAGCCATCTCCCGCTGCAGTCGATCCAACGAGTCTGCCGGAGGAATTGCCTTCAGCTCACCGGGCAAGTCATCTGGCTTAAAGCGAACTTGTCCCCATCGAGTAGCGGTAAAGACTGGGCCTAGCGCCACCGAAAAGCCCTGCACCCCCGGATCGAATTGAGACAATTCTCCAGACCAGCGAAAAGCAATCCGCTTGGCCAGCGCGGGACGTTCTGCACGGCGTGCATCCCGTTCACGATTGAGGGCAAATAGCCGGTCATCGTGCTCTGGGTCATGATGACCATGTCCATACACGGCAGGCCAATCGGGGGGCTGGCCGTCCAAGGCAGCCAGAAACGGTTCGATAGAAGACGCATCATCCAGGAAAAGGATGTCCGGATCGAGGCCGGCTGAAAACTGCGCCCGGGTGAAGAATTGTAACGGTCCAATCCCCACCCCTTCGTCCGCGGCCGCCACGGATGCAACGGCCATGATAAGCATGAAGACGAGAACCGTACGCATAGAGATCCGAGATGGGGCTATCCGACGGGAGCGCTGGCGACAGCTTGGGAAAATGCCTTTTCGAGAGCGAGGACAGCAGGTTGATCGGCTTGGACCACGCCGACTTCAAGCAACACGGCGACCCGTGGGGCGGGATCAAGTCGACGAAGGGACATCTGAGTCAGCCCCTCTGTCTTAATGACCTTCTCATAGGTCCCGAACCAGGCCTCAACGACCGCGCGCAACCCCGCGTCTCCCGCCCTCATCTTCCCCTGCTTCACCTGCTGAAGCAGCTTGATGATCGGATCGGACTGCGCGATCGTCGAGATGGCACGTTGAAGCAGCTCTTCAGATTCCATCAGCGCCAACTAATTCGTCGAACAAGCGCCTGGCCCGCGCGGATCGCCACAGCTGCCGCAGGAGCCGCCGGAACCGGCACCGGGAGAGGCCCAGCCTCCGGTCGCGCCGACGCCGAACGAAGAAATCTGTTTTTCCAGCCTTGTGGCCTTACATTTTGGGCATACGGCTTCGTCCGATCGATGGATCAAGAGCTCAAACCGATGTTTACATTCACCACAGACATATTCGAAGATAGGCATGTCACACGCTCCTTGTTGGCAGCCATTATAAAATCACCCCGTTCAGATCGCAATGAGAGGCCCCCATGTATCGAGAGGAACAATCTTTCACCCTCCGATTCAGCCTGGAAGCCAGTTTCCCTGAGGATTACGACGGTGATGAAGATCAGCGCGCATGGACCGGCGAGTGGGAGGCGCGCATGAAGCCTGACATCCTCAAGATGGTCTTTGAGTCGTTACGCCGACAGCCTGGCTGGGCGGCGCACATTCGTAATCGGGGGAAATCCGCCCAGGATGAAATTGAAGTCGTCGTTGAGAAAGACTTCGGAAAACCTCAACCATTCAAGATCTAGCGATGCCACCAGAAAAAGAGATCGGACTCTATATTCACGTCCCGTTGTGCCGGCAGCGCTGTCACTTCTGTGCCTTTTACCTCGAAATCGCCACACCGGCGCGCATTGAGGCCTTCCTCACGGCACTTGAACGTGAACTCGCACTCTATGAACGACAAGGCCTGATCGGGCACCGCAAGCTTCGGAGCATCTATTTTGGAGGAGGGACCCCCACAACCATTCTTCCCCAGCGACTTGCCGCACTCCTGACCAGAATTCGAGAACAGTTCCCGACAGCCCCTGACCTGGAAGTGACGATCGAAGCCCATCCTTCAACCGTCACACTGGCCGACCTGAGCATGCTTGCCGAAACCGGCTTCAATCGGGTCAGCCTGGGGGCCGAGTCGATGGCGCCCCAAGACTTCATCCCAATTGGCCGGCCAGGCACCGTGGATGAAACGGAGCGCGCCGTCAAAGATGCTCGACAGGCAGGATTTTCAAATATCAACCTGGACCTCATGTATGGCCTCCCAGGCCAGAGCCTCGCATCATGGACAGCCACCTTGGAATCGCTTCTCAAACTAAATCCAACCCATATCTCCTGCTATGCCCTCACCATTGAAGCTCACACAAAATTGGCCCAAGACATTGCCAAAGGGCTGGTCGCTGCACCGGATGAACAGCTTCAAAACGAGATGGAAGAGGCAGCCGAAAAGGTACTGACTGCGGCGGGCTTGATCCGTTACGAAATTTCGAATTACGCCAAACCTGGATATGCCTGTCGCCACAACCTGCTCTACTGGACAGACGGCGACTACCTTGGCCTCGGTCCCAGCGCACAGTCCTATGTTGCTGGAAACCGCTTCGGCAATGTTGCCGATCTCGAGGCCTACGCCAGACAACTGCAAGACGATCGGCTTCCGGTAATGGATCGCCTCAATCTAACCACTGAAGAGCAACAACGCGACGCGCTGATCTTTGGACTTCGTTTGCTGAAAGGCGTTCCGAGCGAAATGGCTGCCGAGGATGAAAATCAGCGCGATATCCTCCTGCGACTTGCGGCAAGAGGCCTGATTGTGCATGAAGGTGACCGGATTAGACTCACCCCCCTGGGCCGCCGCTTTGCCGACAGCGTGGCATCAGAGCTGTTCTAATCCCCTCCGCCCCCGAACCTGCATGTAGCTCCCACTACCAGCCCCGCCATTGACAAGCAGCGTCTCGGAAAGAGACACTATTCTCCATTCACATGAGGTGCCCCATGCCCGTCAATATGGATCCAGCCAAAAAGCGTCGAAGCGGCCAGGCAACACCAACCCCGCCCGCGGCGCTCGCCACGGAGCCGGTCGGGACCTCCCCGCAAACCTTTGGAACGGAAACCCATGCCGATCGTGAAAAGGACCTAGCTGATGCCGAGTGGAAAAATTTGTGGGATGCGACTGAAGTGATCGATATGGATAAGGTCTAGCCGACAGCGGCTCAAACAGGATGCTCAAAATGCCCGTTCAGCAAGGCCGCAGCAAACGAAGCAGCGAGACGTACGCAGCGGTACGGTGAGCTTCTTCGTGCAGCGAGAACGCCGCTGGCGTGATTTTTCAGCATTCTGTCAGGCAGGAAGAAAATAGAAGGCGATCGCCAGCATCGTATAGACCCCGACCAACATCGCGCCTTCCATCCAGTGCGACTCACCGTCCATGGCGACAAATCCCAGCACGAGCACCGAAATCGTCACCGCCGCAACTTCGAAAGGCGTAAAGATCAAATCCAACGGAGTCCCGAATAGATAGCTCGCAAACACCAGCACCGGCGCCACCAGCAGCGCGATTTGCAGACTCGACCCCACCGCAATGCCAAACGCCAAGTCCATCTTGTTCTTCAACGCCACCAGGACCGCCGTGGAATGTTCCGCCGCGTTCCCGACCAGCGCCACCAAAATCACGCCGACAAACACCTGGGTCAGCCCCAGCTTGTGTGCCGTCGGCTCAATCGCACCGACAAGCAGTTCGCTCATGATCGCGATCAGGACCGTGGTGACCGTGAGCACCCCCACCGAAAGACGCATGGACCAGGGCTTCTCTCCGAGATCTTCCGCATCGTGCGATTCGCCTGCATATAAATGGCGATGCGTCTTCAGCGAAAAGAGAAGACTGAGCACGTACATCACGAAGAGGACGATGGCAATCTCAAGACTCAATTCCCGTTCGATCGCAACGCCACGGTCTGACGCGGTGAAATGGAACAACGCCGGAATGATCAATCCGACCGCCGCGAGCAAGAGCAGACTGGCCCCCGTGCCTGCCGCAGTCTGGTTGAATTTCTGCCGCTCATACTTGAATCCTCCGGCGACCATCGACGCACCCAAGACTAACAGCACGTTTCCCAGAATCGATCCCGTGAGCGACGCTTTCACCACATCGTGCAGTCCCTCGCGCAGCGCCGCCAGCGCAATGATCAATTCCGCGGCGTTACCCAGCGATGCGTTCAGCAAACTGCCGATCCCGGCGCCGACGTGGGAGGTTAGATGTTCGGTCGCGCGCCCAAGCAGCCCTGCCAGAGGAACGATGGCTAATGCCGATATCGCAAAGACGTACACCGGATCGGCCTTGAAAACTTCAAGGCCAATCGCGATCGGAATGAAGACGAGCAATACATCGAGCCAGGATGAGAAAATGTGTCGCATGGGCGAAACCTAACATGAGTCCGGACGATTGTCGATGACACCCACACCAACCACAGAGACGTTGTTTTATCCATTTCACCTCTGCCATGAAGAGACGTTACGGCGCCTCCTGGCCCGGTTTCACCGCGTCCACTTTCGCGACTACATGGCGCTCCAGCTCAGCCCCGTCTCAGGGACCACCGCCTATGCCGATCGCATGGGGGGATCGTTTCCCGAGTTGGTGACCACCGGAAGGCTGGTTCAAGGTCACAACGTCAGCGGCCCCCTGAGCGACGCCAGCCGGATCTCCATTGACCGTGATCTGGCCGATGTCCGGTGGCGCCGGCAGTTCCATGAGGCCATCCGGGAAGACCGACGTTTTCAGCGGGGCCTCTTCGATCCGACGCACGCCATGACGATCGGACGAGAGGTCGTGCCCGGTCCGGCTGCACTGCTACGACTCATGCACGAGGACTTTCTCCACCAACCTTTTACCGTAGACGCCGTCCAGCAGCTCAGCCGCCAGCGGCTGACCGGCAGCGACGCCTATCGGTTTGAATATGGTCTGGCACTGGTCAAGACGGCCGCGGCACAGCACTACACCGTTCATCTGGCAGACCGGCATCATCTCGCGGCGGCAACGGATTCGCCGGCGCATTTCCAACTCTTCAACAGAATGCTCGAACGCGAAGGCCGAACACTTCCTCACCACTTGATCATCAGAAACGGGTATTAACCTCCTCGCGAGACTCTGCTACACTTTTCCGCCATGGCAAAACCGTCCTTCCCACTTGCGACTCCAGATGTGACCGAAGAGACCGGAACACGTTCAGGCGATGGCCTCGAAGCCCGTGTGATTGTCTACAATTGTGACTGCCACACCTACCAGCAGGTGATTAGCCTCCTGTGCAAGTATGTGCCTGGCATGACCTCATCGCGCGCGTTTGAGCTCGCGTATCGAATCGATCATGAAGGAGAAGCGATCGTGTTTGAAGGAGGGACGGAACAAGCCGAACACATTGCGGCTGGAATCGCGAGCGGAGGCCTGCGGGTGGTGGTGCAATAACGTGGCGCTCACACCGGACGGAAAGAACCTACTTGGCTTTCCGCTTCGCCGGTTGCTTCGCGATTTTCTTGGGAGCAGCCGCAGCCTTTGCGGGCTTCGCTGATTTCGTCGGCTCGGCTGCCTTCGCTGCTTTGGCGGGCTTCGCGGCCTGAACCGGTTTCGCTGGCGCACCAGGCTTCGTCGGAGGCTGTTTCCCCGTTTTGGCAGACTGCCGGTTAGAACGAGACGATCCCGACTTCACCGGAATTGGCATCGCCGCGTATACTTTGTTGATCTTGGTCAGCTGATCTGGATTCATCACCCGAACTTGATACAGCTCAAACAATTTCCCAACAGCTTTTTGATCGCCCCTCTTCGCCGCGTTTAACAGCTTGCGGCGTTGGTTCATCTCTTCTTCTTCCGTATGCGAAGCGGCGCGTCGTTCCATTCTACATTGTCCCCTTTTAGCAACCCCTCAGACAGGCTTCGAGCCCGCCAAAGTTGAAAAACCCCGGTGGACTATACCAGAATTAGAACAAATGTTGAAGCCGGTTTATGTGGTGACGGTATTTTAATCCCACACCCCACGCTGAGGCCAACGCTTCTCCATTGAGCCCTATCAAACCCGCTCGGTATAATGCCGCAACCATATTCACAGGAGACGCACCCATGTCCATGCACGCAGCCCCGCAATCCACCGTCGCTGATGATCCCAAGGCCCGGGAGATCATGCGCCACGCATTCGAAAAGACGGCCCGCTGGCCAAAGGATTTCAACGGCTTCACCGCCGACCTGACCGTCAATATCAATGGGACGGTGACCACCGGTCCCGTGATGGTGAAGGGCCCTCGCGAAGTGTCCGTCCAACTGAACGATGCCGATGTCCAGAAATGGGTCCAGGAGCAGCTCGGCATGATCGCCGTCCACCGGGGTCCCAGAACGTTTGAAGAATCAGACGGCAAATATTCTCTCACCATGGAAGAAGACGGCCATCCGTTCGGCACCAAGCTCGATATCCACGGGTCGAACTCCTTCTACCGGATCAAGGATAATCGCATCACCCAGATCAATCGCAAGATGGCTCACCCGGGCATGACCCCATTTGCCTTCTCGATCAATGTCGAAGAAAGCAGCCTGACGCAGGATCAGAAGAACCTGACCACCAAATACACCGTCTATTACTACTCCCCGACCGACGGCAAGCTGAATAACGTCGAAAGCTTCACCGATACCCACGTGCGCGTGGGAGCGGCCGATCTTCCCGCCACCCGCCGCATTATCACGTTTGAGAATGGGCAGGTCGTGGTGAAGAACCTCACCTTCACGAATCACAAACTGGTCTAATTGACCCAATGGATCTGCGAAAGCACTACCCTCGCAGCATGCGCGCCAAGCTGGAAGGCTACGTCCACTTGGCGCGCATGATCGACAAGTGCCGCGCCGTCCTCGCCTGCACCGCGGGTGAGTATATCTATCCCTGCCCAATGGATGAACGGCTCTTGAGTTACGTGGAGATCACCAGCGATCAATTCACCGCAGCGGTGCAATCGAATCCCGACGACGACGGCGTCGCCGCCTGGTTTCGGCAAACGTCCAAGCAACACTCCTCGCCTGAATTGGAAGACTGGAACCAGCAACTCTTATTACGTGGACCGAGCTCTCCCGAGAGCCTGGAGAAGTTCAAGAAATACCGCGACGCCGTCGATCCCTCACGCACCGACCTGACCGCCTGGTCTGACTTGCAGGACTTGGAGGAAGGACGGACGGTTCCACGGAAACACCCCGGTGCACCGATAGTACCGTCTCATCCTTGACCTAGGATGCAGAGGAACGGCTGGCACCATTCGATTTGTGGCGCCAGCCTCGACACTACCTACCCTTTTCTCTCTTAGCCGCTTTTTTCTCTGCCATCGTCTTGGCCGGTTTCTTCTTGGTCTCTTTCTTCTTGTCCTGCCCTTTACCCATGATGCTGCTCCTTTTTGGTTAGAGTACCCCTGACTACTTAAAACCTTCTCCGCTCGTTCCACCGCCGAAACCGCCCCAATTGCCGCCGAAGCCGCCCTGCCCGGTTCCCCAATATTCGCCTCGTTGAATGCGGCGATAGGGATGCCGGAGATCCGGGCGGCTGATCCACCAGAAGAACGACATGGCGCCAAGGCTCGTAAAAAGCGTGATCCAAAACCCAACGCCCTTGAAATGATGTTTCGGCAATGTGCCGACCCGCACTTCCTGAGCCGGAGTCGCGAGTGCCACCACCGTGCGGTATAACCCTTCGCCGAAATGGCCGAGTTGAATGGCTGGAAGCAATGTGCCACCGCCAACTTCCGTCATGACGGCCGGGGTGATGATGGGCAACATCTGGCGACCGAGCGTCATGGCCGCCTGCCGTTCCTCCACCGCTACGAGTACCATCACGCCATGTTCCTGCTGCGCCGAGCCGATGCCCCACTTTCCATAGAGCGCCGCCGCATACTCATTCGCCGAAAGAAACGGTTTGATCGATGGCACCGTGACGACGACCATCTCGACACCGGTCTTCCGCTCGAGATCCTGACAGACCGAACGAATCCGCTCTTTCCACTCCGCATCGAGGACGCCGGCATGATCGCTGACATACCCCATGGGACCGGGCAAGGGCGCGCGTTCCTTGGGGCGGTCATACAGAGCCGCCTGTGTAGGGTTGCTCGCGCAGAGTACCAGCGCACACATCGATACCATCAGGACCGTGAATTTCGTCAGCATGCGGATCATGCCTTCTCCTGAGTCAGGCGAGCTTCCACGGCCTGGACCAGTCGCTCGAAGCATTCCAGATACCGCTCCATGAGCCTTGGGATTTCCTTCTGCCCCGGCGAAATTTGCCCACGCTTGAGCAGCCACGCGTCACGCAACCCTGACAGATCTACAGACAAGAGCGCCTCAAGGTCTGCTAACAACGGCTCGCCCTGGGAGAGTACCGGGCGCACCAGCAACCGCTGCACGCCGCGCAAGCAAGGCAGGATCGCCGTCAGCGAGAGCGGCAGAAGGATGGTAATGGCTTCTTCCGTCCCTCCGCCTTCAATGAAACGCTGGCGCACACGCAACAGGTTGCCCCGCAAGCTCTGCAGCACTTCGGCCAACAGATGCCGCTGGTCGATCTTAAACCCGACGAACGGATCCTGCCCGGCAAGGAGCCGATGGTGCTCCTGCAATTCCAGATATTCGAGAGGGAACACCAGCGACATCGCCGGCAACTCGGCTTGTGTCACAAAGAGGGGTACGACAATCTGCTCCTTGGCCCACCGGCGATGCAACGCGCCATATCTTTTCAGTTGATCGGCCTTGGCAGATTTCACTACCAAGACAACGTTCAGATTCGATCGACCCGGAAGAAACTCGCCGCGTACCGCGCTGCCATACAGCAGCACACCATCGAGTGCGTCGCCGTACACGCGCTGTACATCCTTCACGTAGGCCCGCAAGTGCTGCTGCAATTCGTCCGGCAATCCATCGATCACCCAGTCATGACCCGCCATCATCGAACCTCGCTATTGCTATCGTACATTCTTGGCACAGGGATCCGGCAGGAATCCCGCTGCCATCACGCGATCAACCAACGTAAACGGCGGCGATTGCCGCAAGCCCGCCGTCGTGGACAAGACTCGATACCGCAACCGTGGATTCCGATCCAGCGTACGAAACACCCGATCGCGGAGAAATCCAATCACAGGATTTGCCGTATTCCAGAATAGCACCTGTTCATCCGCCAATCGTTGCAGCATCGTGACCTGCGGCCGCCGGGCAACCTCATACGTTCTCAGCTTCGCCGCAGAGAAATTATTCTCCGCCAGACACTCGGGCAACAGATCCGCCACTGCCATCGCATCAACCATCGCCTGCATCCGGCCCTGCGACGCATGCGGATTCATCGCATGAGCCGCGTCGCCGATCAACACCGCCCCATCTGCCACCCAGGTCGGGGTTCGAACGCGACCGGTTGGCATAAAGGCCGTCTGGTTCCAATCCTTCAATTCTTCAAACAGCGGCTTGAGTATGGGATCGATGGCGGTCCAAGCCTGCTGCATTGCCGGAAGGCCTTGCGTTTTGATGCGATCGTAGGAACCCGTTGGGATCATATAGAAACAATAGACTTTGTCCCCGGCGGCCGGGAACAGCCCGAGAATCGTTTTCTTGCCAACGTAATATTTCGACTCGGTGACCGGCAGCGGTGCATCCAGAATCGCAATCAGATAGCCCTGCGGATAGAGATGGACGTCTGCGGGAATCTCCAGGGCCTCACGGACCTTTGAAAATGCGCCATCGGCACCGACCACGACCTTTGCGTGGATGGTGATCTCTTCACCATCGCGCTTCGCAGTCAACCCCACAACGTGTGTCCCGTGTTTAATCAGGTTTATAAAACTGGTGCCATACCACAGCGAGACCGACGGCTCGGCTTGAATGGCATTGAGAATGGCGTGGTGCGCGACGTTCGGCAACGTCACCACGGCATGGTTGTAGGGTGCGGGCAACTCTCCGTAGTCGACCGTGCACAACCGCTCTCCACCCACCCGGCAGAAATGAAACTTGCGGATAGGCCTGGTCGATTCAACCGGCAACTTATTCAGCAACCCCAGACGATCCAACACATGCTGGCCATTCGGCTGAAGGATTTCCCCACGCAACCCCTGCGGCGGCCCTGGGGCCTGCTCCAGAACGATCGTCTTGATCCCCTTTTGTGCCAACGCGAGCGCCAGCACGGCGCCTCCGCCTCCGGCCCCGACCACGGCAATGTCTGTTTCGACGATTGTCCCTGCCACGTACGTCTCGCTTATGGCGCCCAGTGATGAAACCGCTGTTCGTCTTTCCACATGGCGAGAAACTTCTCTCGCGCCTTGGCTGTAATCGCGTGATCGCGAATCACGTCCAACCGTTCATCATTGTACCGATTCCCGCTGCCGGTATGGTTCATTGATCCGGAGACGTTAATCTCATCGTCAATGACCACTTGTTTGAGATGCATCAGCCCGTCATGGTGATTCACGATGATGGGAATGCCGGCCAGATGCAAGGTCTCGACCGCGGTTCTTTGCTTCCGGTCTTCCAGTCGCTCTCGATCGGTAATGACGCGCACATCGAGGCCGCGCTTCTTGGCATCAACCAAGCCCTTCACCGCCAATGGAGAAGTCAGTCCGTAGACAGCCACATAGATATAGCGTGAGGCATGATCGTAGATTTTCGAAAGCTTGGTCAGCGGCTCGTCTTCGGGCGCGTAATACACCTCGACACTCGTGGCATCTGCAGAGCCAACCGGGCCGCCAATCACACAGGCAACGCAGAGGATAAACCGAATGGAGAATTGGCAGAAGGCTGGCAAGCACCGCCTCGTCATTCGACTTCGAAGAGGTCTCGAAAGTGATCGTCGGAGGCTTCCCACGCCTCAGCGGAATGGGTGCGGAGCCAGCCGCGCAGGAATTCTTTTTGTCCGGGCGTCAATTGCTGTTTGATCTGATGCGATCGCCCCTGAAGGGGTTGAAGAAATCCTACGCGTTTCTGAAAATCCAGCGTGGCGGTGCGAACATAGACGCCGTTATAGGTCGAGGGTTTGCCGTCTTCGCCCTCTCCTTGAATCCACACGGACAAAAACTTCTCTAACTGCAATCCGGCGCTATCCATCGCCGGGTCAGTTTCATGAAAGAGCTCTTGCTCGGACTCCTTTAGCGGAGTCGCCTCAAGGGCACGAAACATGAAATTTTGTTTCCACATCGACGGCTCCTCCGAGAGGGTCGCATAGTGTATGGGGAGCGGAATGAAAGTCAAGCAACGTGCCAGCCCCCCGTTGCCTTGACAAGAACGGAGACTCTTTGTTAACGTCACGAAATTCCTTAATCTCTAGGCCAACTTGGGAGAATCCATGCAGGTCAAGGTCAATGGGAAATCTGAGGACATCCAGAGCGGCAGCGTCCTCGATTTGCTCACACTCAAGAAGATCGATCCGCAGATGGTTGCGGTCGAAGTGAACGACAAGATGATCGATCGAGAACATCTCGCCACCACGACCCTCAACGAGGGCGACCAGGTCGAGTTCCTCTTTTACATGGGAGGCGGCCTGTGACGATGATGATGCATAAAGAAATTACCGAGCTGATCGGCAAGACGCCGCTCGTCCGCTTGAACCGGCTGTCCAAACCCGGTTCAGCGACCATATTCGGCAAAGTGGAGTTTTTTAATCCGGGCGGTAGCGTCAAGGATCGTATTTGCCTCAACATGATCAATGAGGCGGAACGGCAGGGAAAGCTGAAACCGGGCGGTACGATAGTGGAGCCGACCAGCGGTAATACCGGCATCGGTTTGGCTCTCGTCTCCGCTGTACGCGGGTACAAGCTCATTCTCGTCATGCCGGAAAGCATGAGTATGGAGCGGGCAAGCCTGTTGTCATCCTATGGCGCGCAGCTGGTGCTGACCCCTGCGTGGGAAGGGATGAAAGGTTCGATCAAGGAAGCTGAAAGCATCCTGGCGCAGAACCCGAGCTATTATATGCCGGATCAGTTTTCAAACCCGGCGAATCCGGCGATGCACCGCATGACGACGGCTCCCGAGATTCTGGATGCCCTGGACGGAAAGATCGATGCATTCGTCGCCGCGGTCGGTACAGGCGGCACGATTACGGGCTGCGGAGAACTGTTCAAGGAAAAGAACCCGAACGTGCAAGTGATCGCCGTGGAACCGGCGGGTTCACCGGTCTTGTCCGGTGGCGAGCCTGGGCCTCATAAGATTCAAGGCATCGGGGCCGGGTTCATTCCGAAAGTCCTGAACCGAAAGATTATCGACCGTGTGATTACCGTCACGGATGATGAGGCCTATCAAACGGCCAAGCAGTTGTCGAAGAAAGAAGGCCTATTAGTGGGCATTTCAGCCGGCGCCAATGTATTCGCCGCCCAGAAGATTGCCGAAGAACTGGGACCTGGCAAAAACGTCGTGACCATTTTGTGCGATACCGGTGAGCGCTATATCAGCATCGAGAAGTATTTTAATATCTGAGCAAAGAAGCTCTCAGCTTTCAGCAGTCAGCTCCTGGCTGATGGCTGATAGCCGACGGCTGATAGCAAGAAAATGGAATTTACAGAAGAGCAAATAAACCGGTACAGCCGGCACATTCTCCTTCCCGAAGTCGGCGGTAAAGGCCAGAAGAAGATCGCGAAGGCGAAGATTCTCCTTGTCGGCGCCGGAGGGTTGGGTTCGCCCGCTGCGCTCTACCTGGCAGCGGCCGGTGTCGGCACAATCGGCCTGATCGACAGCGATGTCGTGGATCTGACGAATTTGCAGCGACAGATCCTTCACCATACCTCCGATGTCGGTCGCCCCAAAGTCCTCTCCGGCAAGGAAAAGATTGCGGCGCTCAATCCGGATGTCATCGTGAAGACCTACGAGGAGCGCCTGACTGCCGGCAACGCATTGAAGATTTTTAGCGAGTTCGATGTCATCATTGATGGCGTGGATAATTTCACAGCCAAGTTCCTGATCAACGATGCCTGCTTCTTTGCCGACAAACCGTTGGTGCATGGCGGCATCCTTCGATTCGACGGCCGTGTCACAACGATTGTGCCGAAGAAGTCAGCCTGCTATCGTTGCGTATTCAAGACGCCGCCGCCTGCAGGCCTGGTTGCCTCTTGCCAGGAAGCCGGTGTCATTGGTGTGTTGGCTGGGATTATCGGAACGATTCAGGCGACGGAAGCCTTAAAGCTCATCCTCGGTATCGGACGCCCGCTCACCGACCGCCTGATGGACTTCGACGCCAAGAAAACGCTGTTCCGCGAGATCAAAGTGAAGCGCAATCCGAAGTGCGCGCTCTGCGGTGATCACCCCACGATCACCGAGCTGTTCGATGATGGAGACCCGTTCGCGGGCTGTGCCGTTCGTCCGTAGTGCTCAACAATTTACGATGGTGTCGCAATGACCAAGATGAAAGCCTTAGTGTGCCGGGAGTGTGGGAAAGAATATCCCACCAAAGCCATCCATGTCTGCGAGATGTGCTTCGGTCCCCTCGAAGTGAAATACAACTACGAGGAGATCAAGAAGACCATTTCTCGCAAGAAGATTCAGGATGGCCCGAACAGCATGTGGCGGTATATCGACCTGCTTCCAGTCGAAGGCACGAACTTCGTCGGACCCCATGCCGGGTTCACGCCGCTCGTCCGCGCGAAGAATCTTGGCGCGTACCTCGGCCTGGATGAGCTGTACATTAAGAACGATACGGTGAATCACCCGACCCTGTCGTTTAAGGACCGCGTCGTCGCGGTTGCCTTGACCCGAGCGAGGGAATTGGGATTTGAAACCGTAGCTTGCGCCTCAACCGGCAACCTGGCGAACTCGGTGTCGGCTCACGCCGCCGCCGCCAATCTCCATTGCTACGTCTTCATCCCCGGCGATCTTGAGGCGGCCAAGGTGCTCGGCAATCTGATTTACAAGCCGCATGTCGTGGAGATCGAAGGCAACTACGACGATGTGAACCGGCTCTGCAGCGAAATTGCCGGTGAACACGGGTGGGCGTTCGTCAATATCAATATCCGCCCCTACTATGCCGAAGGCTCCAAGACGCTTGCGTACGAAACCGTTGAACAGCTCGGCTGGAAGACACCGGACCAAGTGGTCATCCCGATGGCGTCAGGATCGCTTCTGACGAAAATCTGGAAAGGTATGAACGAGATGCATGCGCTCGGCCTCGTGGACTCGGTCCGCACCAAGCTGAACGGCGCACAGGCCGAAGGGTGCTCACCGATTTCGACGGCGTTCAAAGCCGGACGGGATTTCTTCAAGCCGGTGAAACCGAAGACCATCGCCAAATCGCTGGCCATCGGCAACCCTGCCGACGGTTACTATGCGCTGAAGGCGACTGCCGAGAGCAAGGGCGCCATGGACATGGTGACCGATGAAGAAGTGGTCGATGGCATCAAGCTGCTGGCGCAGACCGAAGGCATTTTTGCGGAAACCGCCGGTGGCGTGACGATCGGCGTGCTCAAGAAGCTGGTGAAGCAGGGCGTCATTAAGAAGCACGAAGTCACCGTCGCCTACATCACGGGCAACGGGTTGAAGACACAGGAAGCCGTGATCGACTCCGTCGGTCGTCCGGTCCGCATTCAACCCAGCCTGGTGGACTTCGAAAAAACCTTCAAGATGGGAAAGAATGGTGGTGGTGCGGCATGATTAAAGTTCGAATTCCAACTCCGCTTCGTCCGTTGACCAAAGGCCAGGGCGAAGTCGAAACGCAGGCCAGCAGCGTACTGCAGATGATTGAGACCTTGAATAGCGCGCATCCCGGCATCAAGGATCGCCTCTGCGACGAAACGGGCGAACTGCGCCGCTTCGTCAACATTTACGTCAATGAGGAAGACATCCGTTTTCTCAAAGGGAAAGAGACCTCTCTGAAAGACGGCGATGAAGTCTCCATTGTTCCCGCGATTGCAGGAGGCTAACTATGTCACACTTGCGCTTTCATGTGCGGTTTCCAGAAGACAAGGTGAAGGAACCGATCGTCTACCAGATCGGCCGCGAGTACAACGTCATCACGAATGTGCGCCGGGCGGATGTGCGGGAAACCACCGGCTGGGTTGACTTAGAACTCTCCGGAGAAATTGCCGAAATTGAGCGGGCTTTGGATGGCCTGCGCAAAAAAGGGTGCGTGGTCGATCCCATCGAGCTCAACGTCGTCGAGTAATTATGGAACTGAGTGAACTACAGATTCAACGCTATAGCCGCCAGATCATCCTGAATGAAGTGGGCGGCAAAGGGCAGAAGAAACTCTCGCAGGCGAAAGTCTTGCTCATCGGGGCCGGAGGGCTTGGATCACCAGCCGCGCTCTATCTGGCGGCTGCGGGTATTGGCACGATCGGATTGGTCGATGGCGATGTCGTCGATCTCTCCAATCTCCAGCGGCAAATCATGCACTCGACCGCGACGCTCGGACAGCCGAAGGTGGCGTCCGGCAAAACAATGCTTGCCGCCATCAATCCGGAGATCACGATCAACACCTATCATCAGTTGGTCGATGCCGAGAATATTCTCCCACTCATCTCGCAGTACGACATCGTGTTGGATGGCTCGGACAATTTCTCAACTCGATTCCTGGTGAATGACGCCTGCTTCTTTGCCAAGAAGACGCTCATCTCGGCCAGCATGTTCCGGTTTGAAGGCCAGCTCACGACTATTAAGCCGCACGCGGGCTACCCCTGCTATCGGTGCCTCTATCCGGAGCCTCCTCCCGCCGGACTGGTCCCGAGCTGCCAGGAAGCCGGGGTCCTAGGTGTGCTCGCCGGCACAATGGGCATCCTGCAGGCATCCGAAGCCATCAAGGAAGTGCTCGGCATCGGAGAAACGATCGCCGACAAACTCGTGATCTATGATGCGCTCGACATGAAGTTCCGCAAAGTCGGGCGTCCCAAGGATCCGGCCTGCCCGCTCTGCGGACCGAATCCAAAGATCAAAGATCTGAATCTCGACTACGCAGTCAGCTGCACCATTTAACATCGTGGCTGATCTCGTCATTCCCCAGCAGATCCTCGACGACATGGTCGCCCATGCGAAGGAGCTTGCGCCCTACGAATGCTGCGGCTTACTGGCCGGGGCTGGAAACACGGTCACCAAGATTTATCGCATCAAGAATGTGGTCGCCCTGGAAGGTGCCCAACAACTGGCCTCATTCGATCCGGCAAAAGTTGCACATCTCGAACGCCTGAGCCCGGCTGAACGGGCAGAGATTGCCTTTGTCATGGATGCACAGGATCTCGCGCTGGCGCAGAAGGACATGCGGCGCAACGGCCACACCCTCCAAGTCGTCTACCATTCTCATCCGCACGATCCGGCTCGTCCTTCGGTCACAGACATCAAGATCGCGACCGACTACGAAGACTATTGGGGGAAAATCAATCTTCCCGTCCCCGCCTATCTGCTCATCTCCTTGATGCATCCAACTCCCGACATCCGAGCCTATTGGATTACAGGTGGCGCAGTCTCTCCAGCCCAGATCGCAGCCGCATAGTTCCGCTCTCCGCTGTGCCAGAATTTCACATTTCCCTTCTTCCCGTGTGAATGCGATAATGCGCCATCATTGACCTTTTTAGAAGGAGCACTTGTCATGGCATGGACGAGGACATTATTTTTTATCGTCTCCCTCATTCTCCTCACCGCGAACCAGTCCTTTGCAGAAGACAAGAGCTATTACAGCCCGGTCATTACCATCGACACTGAAAACCACCGTATCTTGATTTCGAAGCTCGGAGGGGTCTTTTATATCGACGTCCCGGAAGTCGCGCGCCCCCACATGGAGAAGCTGCCCATTTCAGGCCTGGTCGATTTCGTCGTGGAAATGCGCGGCGAAGGAGAGATGCCCGTCATCAAGACCTGGAAGGTCAAATCCGGAGAGTCGACCTGCATGTTCTTCAACGGGAAAGAATGTAAATAGCTTCGGCTTGGTAATTCTGGCAGAACCGCTGATCTGAATCTCTTACCCTCGTGAATCAACACGCCTTGGCTGATCTCCAGACCGCACAACACGCAAACACATAGCAAGCGGCGTGCATCCTCTAGCGTACGGACAGGCTCGTCATAAATCGTAAACGTCGCTCCTATGCCCGACGGTCAAGATCAGAATCAGCAGCTCGCTATTTTTCACTTTGTAGAGAATGCGCCAGTCACCGACACGGTAAGACCAGCGATCACTCAAAAGTCCGGTGAGGCGCTTGCCTAACTCTGGATGTTCCGAGAGTTTGACGATCGCTTTGCCCACACGCACCTTGACCGCCTTATCGAGCTTGCCAATACGGCGCGCCGCTTCCTCCGTGTAGAGGATGCGGTAGATCATTTGAAAATATCTTCGTGTTCTACCAAGCGCTGGGCACGCTCATCCTCCTCCGCCTTCAAAAGAGAAAGCATGAGCTTCTTATCCGCAAGAATTTCAAGCGTTTCGAGCTCTTCAGGGGATAACAGCACGGCGGAGGCTGCACCATTCCTCGTGATAATGACCCGCCCCCGCTTTTTCTTACCAAGGGAAGCAACCATCTCAGGTAAATGCGCCCGAACATAGGACACCGATGCGATTTTAGTCATAGATCCTACCTCCGTTCATAGCGTACATGATCTTGTACAATCTTACCAGATGGAGCTGCAGATATCAGGACCGGTTGATTTCGTCGTGGAAATGCGCGGTGAAGGAGAGATGCCCGTGATCAAAACCTGGAAGGTCAAATCCGGAGAGTCGACCTGCATGTTCTTCAGCGGGAAAGAGTGTAAATAGAAGAGTGCCTGGTCCGCAGTCCTACTCCGAACTGCCCAGCATGTCGTCGATCAGTGGACGATTGATGTCGGTGCAGCCCAGACAAATGGTATCGAAGAGAGCTTCATGGTCGGCGATGAAATTTCTCGCATCCGGAAGCTTGTCTTGATACACCTGATCGTAACAGGTCTCGCATAACATCATGAGTCCCCGCGAAACGGAGACCGTTTTCCGGCCTGCACTTCCTGCCATATCTATACCGATCCCTTCTGTCGCGCGATCCAGAAATCTTCCGGTTCCAAATCGATTCCACAGGTCGCGCACTCATAGACGGACTGCCCTTCCGGCAACTTGAGCTCCGTCCGATCTATCCGCCCACGACACACATGATAGAACCGCCCTCTGGCGTCTTCATCATCAAGTGGGTCACTTTCGTATATCAGCACCATAATTGTATGACATCCTTTAATTGATACGGGGAAGTATACTGGGCTGCGCTCGATAGCCGCAACGGGTCAAAAGGCCCACAGATCTACACCGCAAACTGAGCCTCATAGAGCCGCGCATAGACACCCCCACGATTCATCAGTACCTCATGCGTACCCTCTTCAACCACCCGCCCGTGCTCGATCACAATAATACGATCCACTTCATTGATGGTCGACAGCCGGTGCGCGATGATGATCGTGGTCCGGCCTTTCGTGAGTTCATTTAACGCCTCACGGATCTTGACCTCAGTCTCTGTATCGATATTGGACGTAGCCTCGTCGAACATCACGATGGGAGGATCTTTCAGTAGGACTCGCGCAATCGACACTCGCTGCCGCTGTCCGACCGACAGCTTGACGCCCCGCTCCCCGATCCAGGTATCGTATCCTTCAGGAAGCTTCACGATAAACTCATGGGCTCGAGCCGCCTTGGCCGCCGATTCGATCGCCTCCTGTCCCGCCGACAGATCGCCGTAGAGAATGTTCTCTCTAACGGTGCCGTTGAAGAGAAAGGGCTCTTGTTGCACGAGGCCGATCTGATTACGCAGGAACGCCAACGGAACTTTTCTGATATCCACGCCGTCGATCGTAATCGACCCGCCGGTGACATCGTAGAATCGATTCAGCAACTTCAGCGTGGTGCTCTTTCCTGCTCCGCTGGGACCCACCAGCGCCACCCGTTCTCCGGCCCGCACGGTAATACTGACATCCTTGAGAATGGGCGCATCGCTGCGGTAGTGAAACTGGACCTGATCGAATGCGACGGCGCCGGTAAAGCGTGACACCGGAGCCTGAACGCCCGGTTCGTCACGCACATCCGGCACAATATCCAGAACATCGAACACCCGCTCGCTCGCCGCCAGCGCGTGCTGCAGCATGTGGTTGACTGAGTGGATCTGGTTGATCGGCACATAGAACAACGCCAGATACGACGTAAACATCACGAGTTCGCCGACCGACAGGTGTTTGGCCAGCACCTCGCCCGTCCCGAACCATAAGACCAGTGCGCCGCCCAGACTCCCGACCAACATCATCCCCGGCGAATAGAAGGACCAGAGATACATGGCCTTCAACGTATCCCTCCGGCATTGATCGCTCTTCCGGCCGAATCGGTCCTGTTCATACGGTTGCCGGTTGAAGCCCATCGTCTCGCGAATGCCCGCCAGCGAGTCTTGCAGCAACGCATTCAGTTCCGCCGCGCCCTTCCGGATCTCCCGATAGTGTCCGTGGACCCGCTTCGTAAAGGCCGCCGCCCCCACAATCAGGATCGGAATCGGCAGCAGGGCCAGCAACGCCAGTTTCCAGTTGAGCCAGAACAGAACTACCATGATCCCGATCAGGGTCAGCCCGGCGGTAATAATTTCTTCGAGGCCGTCGACGAAAATCCGCTGCATATGCTCGGTATCGTTCAAGACACGCGACATGATCTCACCGGTCGGACGGTTTTCAAAAAAGCTGATGGACAGCCGTTGCAAAGCTGCAAACACCTGCACATGCAAATCGTGCACAACCTGCTGCTCCAAGGAATTGTTCAACCGGATGCGCATGGAACTGCAGAGATTCCTCGCGAGGTAGGAGCCAGCGAGCCCGGCGAACACCCAGCTCAGGAGTTCGATCCGGTTAGCCTGGATGACGTCGTCGATCAGAATCTTGATGAGCCATGGGGGAATCAGCTCAAATCCGGTGGTCAGACCGGCAAAGAGGAACGTGCCCAAAACCATAAGCCGGTAAGGCCGGAGATACTGGAGTACACGAAGGAGCGTTTTCACAGGGGGGATTCTAACCTGACTCGTCAGATGACGGCGGCAGGATCTTTCTTCCAATACTGGTCGAATTCGGCCAGTTGCGTCAGCGTGGACATGTCCGTCATCCGGTCAAGGAACAGCTTCCCGATCAAATGATCCATCTCATGCTGGATACAGACGGCAAAGAGCCCGGTCGCTTCGAAGTCCAGCGGCTTGCCCTGCCGGTCCAGCGCCGTCACGCGAATCAAGGAAGGACGCGTCACTTTCCCCCGCAAGCCATCGACGCTCAAGCAGCCTTCCCAGTTTTCCACTTGCTGCGGCCCATAGAACGCGATCGACGGATTGATCAGCACGGTTTCAGGAAAGTCTTCCTCACAGGCCATCACCACCAGCTGGACCGAGCGGGATACTTGGGGAGCCGCCAACCCGATGCCGGGCTCGTCGTACATCGTCTCCAGCATATCGTCGATCAGGCGTTGCATCTCCACAGACTTGATCTGACGAGGCCCGATCAGATCGGCCTGCCGACGGAGGATGGGATTGCCAAGCTTTGCTATTTTTAAAATCGCCATAAACTCGTCGCTTTCGACATTCAGACCTTGCCGTGCAGCTTCCTGTATAGGTAACACAAGCCGGTTTTAGCCTGCAACCCGCTCTCGTTCAGACGGTCGATCAGGAACTCTTGCCGGATCGGCGCGGTTCAGGAATTTCGAATGCGTCTTTAATTCCGGCCCACCATTCGACCCACTCCGTTACCCAGGCCTGACGATCCTGCTTGGTGGAGGTGTCCCAGTCGTGAAACTCCGTTTCATGCCTGGTCAAAATCCACAGAGAATGCAATGCTGACAACGCGACAAATCGCTCCTCATCCGTGATCATCGGAATGAGCGTGGGAACCACGGCTTTCTGACGAACATAGCGGGACTCAAACGCCGCCGCTTTCCGGACGGAAGGGTTCGGATCCTTGGACATGACCTCAATCGCCTCAGGCGTTTTCGACTGATCGAGACGAATCGCCACGCGCAAGGCATGCTCGCGGACTCGCGGGAGTTCGTTCGGGTCTTTTGCCGAGACGAGAAGCGCCGGCACTCCTGAGACTCCCTTCATCATCGACAGCGTTTCGATCGTATTGTAGCGAATCCTCGGACTCGGCATCGTGAGCCCTTTCACCAAGGCCGGAACAGACGGCTCGCCGAGATGGACAAACTCTCCCATCGCCCAAAACTCCTGCTTGCCTTCCAACAAGGGAAGCAGCGCTTCGGCTCGCTTCATCTCCTCGGCAGTGAGCGGACTCGTATTGGGCGGCACGGACACATCCGGCACATCCTGCTGCTTCGGTGGGGCCTCATAGGGAATCTGAGCCAGAATCATAGGGTTCGGCTCTCCCGCCCACAGATTGGCCGCCACTCCGCTGCCAATCGCCACCACCAGCCCGAATACACTCATCAACATGGTACGCAACATTGTTAGACTCCTCCTCCCCATCCCTTTATTCACGCCACGTGATCCTTCATTTCCTCACTTCTGTGGACCGCTTCATACAATACCGGTAACACGACCAAAATCAAAAAGGCCGCCGTCAACATCCCGCCGACCACCACACGGGCCAGCGGCTTCTGCGCTTGCGATCCGATGCCCGTCGCCAGGGCCGCCGGCAATAATCCGATGGCCGCCCCCAACGTCGCCATGAGGATCGGCCGCATCTGCACATCGGCACCCTTCCGGACAGCTTCACGAAGGCTTAACCCGGCTTGGCGGAATTCTTCGATTCGCGATATCAGCAGTACCCCGCCAAGAATCGCGACACCCAAGGTCGAAATGACCCCGACGGCTGCCGAAATACTAAAATGCGTATCGGTCAACACCAGCGACAACACCCCGCCGACCAACGCAAACGGGACCGTCGCAAGGACCAGCAACGCGTTCTTGAGCGAATCGAACGTGGTGTAGAGGAGGAATAAAATAATCACCAGGCTGATCGGCACCACCTTCGCAAGACGATGCTGTTCATCCTTCAATTGATCGTATTGCCCCGCCCACTCCATGCGATAACGCTCTGGCAACACGATCTGCTTGGTCATCAATGCCTGCGCCTCTTCCACCGTGCTCTGGAGATCCCGATCCCGTACACTGAACTTGATGGGAATATAGCGCTCGTTGTTCTCCCGATAAATGATAAAGGCCCCCGTCTGCGTCGTGATGCTGGCCACTTGCTTCAGCGGAACTCTCGCCCCATCCGGAGTACTCACAAGAATATTCCCGATCGCCTCCACATCCTGACGAAACTCCGGAAGGAACCGCACGACGAGATCAAACAGCCGCTCCCCTTCGTAGACTTGCGTGACAGCCTGCCCACCGACGGCGGCCTGCACCACCGCATTCACATCCCCCACCTGCAATCCGTACCGCGCGCTCGCCTCACGATCCACTTGGATGAGGAGATTCGGCTGGCCGACCAGACGGAAGATGCCGAGGTCTTTGACGCCTTGCACCCCTTGCATCACGCGCTCAATCTCCCCGGCCTTAGCCTCCATCGTCTTGAGGTCCGTCCCGAATAGCTTGATGGAGTTCTCGCCTTTGACACCGGACATCGCTTCTTCGACGTTATCCTGAATGACCTGGGAGAAATTAAAAATCACGCCGGGAATATCTTTCAATCGTCCCTCGATTTCCTCAATCAGCTGATCCTTGCTGAGCCCGTGCCGCCACTCTTCCTGGGGCTTCAGGTTTGCAAGAAACTCCGCGTTGAAGAAACTCGTCGGATCGGTGCCGTCGTCCGGGCGGCCAAGTTGAGAGACAATCGTGGACACTTCCGGCGAATCCCTGAACAGACGGCGAATATCGCTGGTCAGCCGCGCCGCCTGATCGAAAGAAATATCCACCGGCATCGTCGCGCGCACCCAAAGATTGCCTTCCTCCAACGCCGGCATGAATTCTCCACCCAGGAATCGCAATGCCACCATCGTGACGAGCAGCGATCCGCCGGCAAACCCGAGGACCGTGACACGATGATTCAAAGCCCACTCCAGCGTCGCGGAATAGGTGCGCCGGATGCCACGCACCACCATCGTATCGTCTTCGCTGATCTTCCCTTTCAGCAGAAACGAACAGAGCACGGGCGCGAGCGTGAACGCCATCAACAGAGCGCCGACGAGCGCAAACCCATAGGTGATCGACATGGGCGCGAAGATCTTCCCCGGCACCCCTGTCATCGTGAAGAGTGGAATAAACGCCACCACGATAATCGTCGTGGAATAGAAAATAGGCTGTCCGACCTGCCGAGCGGCCCGCACGATCTGCTGATGCACCGTCAGGCCAGGCGTCTTTGAGTGCGCTAAGTGGAAAAAGATGCTCTCGACCATAATCAGCGTCGCATCGACAATAATTCCGAAATCGATGGAACCGAGGGAAATGAGGTTCGCCGACTGGCCGATGAGAATCATCATCGTGAACGTGAATAGCAGAGACATCGGAATCGTAAGCGCGACGATCAGCGCGGCGCGGAAGTGTCCGAGAAAAACCACCAGAATGACAAAGACGAGCACCATGCCGCTGATCAGAATATCCAGCACGGTTTCCACGGTCGTATGAATCAGCTTCGTCCGATCGTAGAAGGTCTTGATCTTGACGCCTTCCGGCAGCTTCCAGGCATTCAAATCGTCGACTTTCGCGCGCACCTTATCCAAGACCGGCAGCGCCTTATAGCCGCGCTGCAACAACACGACCCCTTCCACCACATCGTCGCGGTCATCAATGCCGACTTTCCCCAGCCTCACTTGGTGGCCGACCGAGACCTTGCCCAGCGTATTCACAAAGATCGGCGTGCCATCCTTTTCCGCGACCACCACATTCTCAATATCTTCGAGCCGGTTGATGAGCCCCAGTCCACGGATGTTGTAGTTCTGCGCCCCGACCGTCAAATAGTTCCCGCCGACGTTGGCATTGCTGTTGGTCAGCGCGGTCATCACCTGGGACAAACTCACGCCGTAGGAAATCAGTTTCCCCGGATCGATATCGACGTGATACTCCTTCGTGGTGCCACCAAAGGCCGTCACATCGATGACGCCTGGTACTCGTTTAAACTCGCGCCTGACTTGCCAATCTTGGATCGTCTTCAGCGTAGTGAGATCGGACTTCTCGCCGGTGAGCTCATACCGGTAGATTTCGGCAATCGCCCACCAGGGGGACAATGCGGGGTCAGCTCCTTTAGGCAGTTGCACGCTCGCCAACCGATTGAGCACTTCCTGCCGGTCCCGGAACATGTCTGAATCAAAGTCAAAATACACTTTGATATCGCTGAGGCCGAAAATAGAGAGCGACCGAATGTCGGTCAGACCCGGCATACCGTTCAATGCCACTTCAATCGGGATCGTGATCTGTCGCTCCATCTCCTCGGCCGACCAGCCGGGATACTGGGTGATCAGCTCCACCATCGGAGGCGACGGATCGGGATAGGCGACAATGTCGAGGAGATGGAAGGCATAGAGCCCTCCAAAGAGCAGCATGAAACCGAGCGCACACAGCAAGAAGCGCTGTACAAGGGAAATTTCGACGAGCCGCGCGATCATCGGAAGGATTGGCCCTGAGAGACAACAGCAGAAAAGATTTGCACGAGGCTACGTCCCTTTAATGTCTTGGCCCTTGATCAGCACGGCGCCCTTGATCACGATCCGCTGCCCGCGGCTCAAGCCTTCCAGCACACGAACCTGATCCGTGGAGAGATTGGACACCTTGACCTCACGCTTCACATAGCGATTCGGTTCCTCCACCACATACACGAATTGCTTGCCGTCGGCTTCAAGCACGGCCTCGCGAGGCACCGCAATAAACTGAGTGGCGTCCCCCACATCCAGATTCAGCCGCGCGAACATCTCCGGCTTGAGCTTATGTGGATCATTGTTCACCCAGGCCCGGACCTTGATGGTCCTGGTGGCCGGATCGACGACGTCCCCGATCGCTGCCACCGTCGCAGGGAAGTTGACACCGGGGTAGGCTTCTACCGTCACCGTGGCAAACTGCCCTTCTTTCACGAGAGCCAAATCGCGCTCATACAAATCGGCCAGCACCTGCAACATATCCAAATCCGCCACGGTGAACAGCACTTGCGACGGATCTCCGCCGACCGACTGCCCCGGCGTGACGGCTCGCTCGACCACGATCCCGGTGAGTGGGCTCTTCATTTCGAATCGGGACGTGATTTTCTGTTTATCCAGCGGCTTCGTCAGCTCATCCGCCGGCACCCGCAACGACAGCAATCGCTCTTTGGCCCGTCGAAACTCCGCCCGGGCTTTGACGAGTTCATTCTCGGCCTGCTTCAAATCCTTGAGCGGCATGGCCTTATTCTCGTACAAGTCTTTCGCCAGATCGTACGCACGGGTGGCATATTGCAGATCGGAGTCTTCCTTGACGTACTCGGAATAGGCCTGGGCGATGTCCGGACTGTCCACGATCAGCAAGACATCCCCCGCCTTCACCCGATCGCCAAGATGCGCCCGGACTTCAACGACTCTGCCTTGCAAGGGAGATGAAATTTTGGAGTACCGATCTTCCCCGTAAGCCACTTTCCCTGACAGCGTCAGTCCCTGATGTAACGGGCTGAATTCGACCACTGCCGTTTCGACACGCGGCTGAGATACGGCGGGAGCCGGCGCCGTCTTCGTCAGAGGAGCCGTGACGGAATCAGATGGCGAGGGTTGGTCGCCCTTTCCACAACCCGGGATGATGAGGAGCGCCATCGCGATGGCCAGCGGAGCCCTGTGAGCTCTCATAACGAAATCTCCTGCCCTACGGCACTCTCGAGCTGAATGACGTTGCGTTGATAATTGAAGAGCGCCTCGAAATAGTTCTGTTGAATCGTTCGGGATGTCCGGGCCGCATCAAGCAAGTCCAGGATCGTCGCACCACCCCGCTCATAGGCTCGCTCGACGATCGTAAACGTCGACCGCGCATCGTCCAATACCCCGCCGAGAAAGGCTTCAACCAGTCGGCGGCTCTGAATAAGGTTCTTATAGGCGACATCAACCTCATTTTCGACCTGATTCAGCGTTTTATTGAGGTCCGCCTCGGCAGTCTGCATGGCCACCTCTGCCTGCATGATACCGCCCTGATTGCGATTGAACAACGGCAGCGGAACCCCCAGGCTGAGCGCGACCTGTCCGGGATTGTCTGGCCCTTTCGGCCCCTGTATCGAATATCCCGCGCCGACTGTGACGTCCGGAATCCGATAGGCCTTGGCCAGACGAAGATCCGCTTCGCGCTGAGACATGATGAACCGTTTAGAGCGCACATCCGGCCGCGCATCCAGCGCCACAGTCCGGAGTCGACCGATGTCCGGATCAACGCGCTTGTAGTCGAACTCCGACGTCAACTCGAGGACCGTCGCCGGAGAAACCCGAAGCAACTGGCGAAGATCTGCCCGCGCCGTCTCCCCTTCCTGAACCGATTGAATGACTTGCGATTGAAAATCGATGAATTGCAGGCGAATCCGGATCAAGTCCACTTCGGCGATATAGCCTTTTTTGAAACGGATCGTATTCACATCAAGAATGCGCGAAAAC
>JBEBHO010000191.1:0-2601 GCA_040081095.1 Nitrospira sp. | reverse complement strand
CACCCATGACGGCGACCGGATTCCCACCGGTGCGGCACTGCTGGACATCGAGGGTGACGGCCGATCAATCCTACAGGCTGAACGAGTCGCCTTAAATTTCCTCCAACATCTCTCAGGAATCGCAACCCTCACAGACAAGTTTTGCCAAGCCATACGCCATACGCCGGCACGGATTCTCGACACCAGGAAAACCTTGCCCGGCTGGCGATCCTTGCAGAAATGGGCAGTCGCATTGGGTGGCGGCACCAACCATCGGTTCTCACTGGGCGACGGCATCTTGATTAAAGACAACCATCTCGCCCTGCTGCAGAAGGGCCGGCAAGCCGTCCGCACAGCTTGCCGACTCGCCCATCAGGACGCCTCGCGTGCGCTACCGTTGATTATCGAAGTGGAATCATTGGCGGAGGTTCGCCAAGCCCTCGCAGGACAAGCCGACATTATCCTGCTCGACAATATGACTCCGGCGATGGTCAGGCAGGCCGTCACGCTGATCAAGCGACGAGCCATCATCGAAGTATCCGGTGGCATTACGCTCAAGAACGTGCGCGCCATGGCGCAGGCCGGCGCTGATCGGATTTCCATCGGCGCCCTAACACATTCAGCCCCCGCTGCCACCATGAGCCTTGAACTGACGCCGATCCGCCGTCCCCGGCAGCGGCATAAATAAGCCGTGCCCATCTCCTCTTCTCCCCTCACACTCGACGATATTCGCAGCACACTTGCGACCAAGCGTGTGGGCCAGCACCTGCGCATCTATCAGAACCTCGCCTCCACAAATTCGGAGGCCATGGCCCTCGCGCAGAGTGGCGCAGAAGACGGAACGGTCGTGGTGGCAGAGAGCCAATCAGCCGGCCGCGGTCGCCATGCACGAACCTGGTTCTCCCCGCCAGGATTGAACCTCTCCTGCTCGATCATTGTCCGTGGGCTCGGCCAGGGACTATCACTGGCGGACTGGCTCTCGTGGGTCCCCTTGACGACCGCGCTGGCAGTGGCCGAGGCCGTGCAAACCGTCGCCGCCACATCACTCGCGCTGAAATGGCCGAACGACCTCTTGCTGGGCGAACGAAAAGTCGGCGGCATTCTCTGTGAAAGCTCCCTGACGCTTCCCACCAACCCTGTCGTGGTGATTGGAATTGGACTGAACGTGAATGTCCCAAAAGAATTATTCCCCGACGAATTACGTCCGATCGCCACATCGCTGTTCGAATCCTCGCACCAGCTCATCGATCGGAATCGACTCCTGGCTCAACTCCTACTGGATCTGGAGCAGAGTCTCGACGAATTGCGCGACCATGGTCCATCACGGTTGCTGCAGGCTTATACGCGTCGCTGCACGACCCTCGGCCGACAGGTCCGCGTGATGCTTGGGGCCCATGAGGAAATCACCGGAACCGCTGTCACGATCACGGCCGACGGCACATTGCAGGTGAAACCCACTTCAGGCAACTCCGGTACAGACAACGCTGCGCTCATTGATGTTCGAGCCGGCGACGTGATTCATGTCAGAAACTAGCGAAATCCACGGCACACGAAGTAGAATGGACACGATGTTATTGGTCATCGACATCGGCAATACGAACGTCGTGTGGGGTATCTTCGAAGGTCCCACGCTCGTGGCCCATTGGCGTCTGGCGACCGACCCCAAGACGACGGCCGATGAATATGGCGTGCTCTGCCTGAACCTCCTGGCCAGAAGCGGGCGCACCCCTCAACAGGTCACGGACGCCATCATCTCCAGTGTCGTGCCCGCGCTGACCAGCACCTTCGACTCCATGATCGAAACCTACTTTCACCGCACGCCCTTAGTCGTCTCATCGGACATGGATGTCGGCCTTACACTGAGATATGCCAATCCCAAAGAAATCGGTAGCGACCGCATTGTGAATGCCGCAGCGGCCTACCATAAGTACAAGACCGACCTCGTCATCGTGGATTTTGGGACCGCCACAACCTTCTGCGCCGTCACTCAGACGGGAGAATATCTCGGAGGCGTTATCGCACCGGGCATCGGCATCTCGGCTGACGCACTCTTTGCCCGCGCCGCCAAACTCAGCAAGGTGGAACTCGTTCGGCCCAAAACCGTGATCGGAACCGATACCGCCAGCAGTATTCAATCGGGCCTGCTCTTCGGCTATGCCGGGCTGGTCGATGCGCTCGTCAGACGGATGGAACAGGAACTCGGTCGAACCTGCCTGGTGATCGCCACCGGAGGCCTGGCCTCCGTTATTGCGCCGGAAACGACCTCTATTAAACGAATCGAACCGCTGCTGACACTTGAAGGCTTGGAACTCCTCTACCGTCGAGCCCGCGGGACCGTCTCCTCGACATGGGCCTAATCCCCACGGTATCTCCATCATATTTCTCAGAAATTTCTTCTCACCCCCGTTGACTTCCACTTCCTTATGGATATCTGCACCCCTGTAGAGGAACAACAATGAGCGAAGATCAAGACAACACCAATACAATTGACAACTTAGAGAGCGGAAGCACCACTGACCCAGGTCAGGATGGCGGGATGCAGGCGGTGCTGGCCGCCAAAGAAGATGAGTGCAAAGCCCTCAACGAGAAGTATCTGCGGCTCGCCGCCGAGTTCGAAAACTA
>JBEBHO010000029.1:0-2602 GCA_040081095.1 Nitrospira sp. | reverse complement strand
GCAATCGGCATGGCAAAGCGCAATGCGCCATATTCATAGGCCCCGAGAAACTGTTCCGAGAGATCGATCAGGACGAACTGCTCATCCTGCTCGGCGGGCTGGTAGAACAACGGGAGCGGAACGAATGACTCCAGCTCTTCGATCCGCTTCGGAACTTTGAGTGCGACGCCGGCACGCGCATGACGCCGATCGATCCGGTTGAACCGCGCGACATCCGCCCAGCGCTCGCCAAACAACTTCTCCAGCGATTCGCCTGACCGCAAAGTCCGACAATCCCACTCGATAGTCGCATCGCTAGGATACGCAATCTCGCAGGGGCTGGGATGTTTCTTGGGAGATTCCGGGAACGCACCATGGGGAAACAATAGGCACAATGCGATAGCAGCGGCCATCGCAAAACTCTGGGTCGGCCAAGACACCGTCACGAACACACCTGGCATGAGCGTAACGAACGAGACTTCCTTACCATCACCCTTCACTCATCACGCATCACATCTTCACGGAACAAGGAGAGAACGCCGCTGACAATCCTCTCCTGTTTCTCATGCAGGCTGTTCAAAAGGATCGTCCAGCAAGGCCGCAACGAGCGAAGGGCCGAGGCGTACCCACCGGGTACGTTGAGGCCCTGAGGGAAGCGAGAACGCTGCTGGCGGTCCTTTTCAACGGCCTGCTAAGACCAGTACTGTGAAGCCTGCGTATACCCAAACAGCAAATCCCGCCGCGCCACAATGCCGACCAACTTGCCGTTCCGCACGACGGGGACTCTGGTGAGATACCGGTCTTGGAACAGATCGGCGACTTGCACGAGCGTTTGATCTTCCGTCACGGTCACCGGATGGGCCGCCATGACTTCAGTCGCCAGCACCTTGCGCAGATCGCGCCCTTCGATCATCACTTGCAGGAGATCGTACTCGCTGACCACGCCCACCAAGGTCCCGTTCTCTTCCACGACCGGCAGACTCCCGAAGTTCCGATGGGTCATCATATGGGTCAACGTCAGCGCGTCGGTGCGCGGCGTACAGCGCGTGACCGCGTCCTGCATCAACTGACCGACGGTCAAGGTTTTCGGATCGCAGGCCTTCAGGAAAAATTCTGTTTGTCGCATCGCCATCCCCTCACTTTCTTCGGCGTGAACCGCCGCCCAGATAGGTTCGCAGCACATCGCGCCGGGCAATGATGCCGATGAGCCGGTCTTTCGCATCCACGACCGGCACGCGGACCAGATCGCTGGCCCGCAACACATGCACCAGCGTCGCCAGCGTCGTTTCAGGCCTGACCGAGTAGGGATTCCCGGTCATGACATCGGCCGCCGTCAGCTCTCCGAGCGCATGTCCATCGTCCATCGCCCCGAGCAAATCGTGCTCGCTCACAATCCCGATCAGTGTCTTGTTGCCATCCACCACCGGCACCGCGCCGAATCCTTCGATCATCAGCGACGCAATCACGTCACCTTTCGTCTTCAGGCGGGCGGACTGCACCCGCTTTTCCATCACCGGCTTCACCAGCATCGAGGCAAAGTCCACGACCTTCGGCGCCTTGGCTGCCTTCTTCACGGTTGTCTTTTTCATCGCTGTCTTTTTCGTGGTCTTCGGCATGAGATCTCTCTCCTTCATTCATGAGCCATGTCGCACAAACCCGCGCCACACTCGGAGCATTTATTCAGCCGGTAACGATCCCGCAAAGCCCCGATCCTCTTTCCAGCGCAGATACACCGTCTTCAGTTTTCCCGCTTCTACCTTGATGCCTTTCAACAGCTGTTTGCTGTCGAGGTAGACCGCCGTCACATCATAGGCACCCGGTGCCAGATCAACAAAGAGCCAAGGCCCCTCTACCTGTTCCTGAGGAATTGTCACGGCAGCACCGCCCTTGACCGGCAGGATCGTCACGGACACTCCCGAAAGAAACGGTTTCCCGCCTGCCGTAAAGACCAGCTTTAACGCAAACGGCGGATACTGGGCGCTCCGTTCTTCAAGCCCGATCCCGGCACTGAAATACCGGACATCCCCCGCCCTGTGAAGGGGCAGCGTATCGACCGTCGTCCGGCCATCCACCTGATGACTCAACTCGACAAACTCACCGGAGGCTCCGATCCGCGCCACCGCGCCGCCATCCGCGAAACTCACAGTCCCACTGAGGACAACCGAAAGCCCAACCATCCACAAGAGACTTCGTTTCATAGGTTCTCCTTTTTCCTGACTTCTTCCTGACCTCTTCCCTCACGCAATGAGAATGCCACCGCGCGCCATCCATCGCTCTCACAATTTCCGCGCTGCGAAGCCCAATCTTCATTCACCGGGCTCTCTCTGGGACGAGACTGACGCCAATCACCCCACTGACACATCTGGCTCTGCTGCATAAAGCCGCAGTCCTCATCTCACGAACCCGGTTCATGACCGTGAAACCCTGGAAACCATGCAGATTCTCTCTCGCCCTCGCCGGTATCTACGGGCATATCCGATGCAGAATAGATACCTGACATTTCTGCCGTCTGTGACGCTTACCGAGGGAGGAGTCTGTTATGCGCATTGTCTGTGCGGTCGATGGATCGGAGTATGCTCAGTGGGGAGTCCAGGCGCTTCAAACACTCGCCAGCCGGGAACCT
>JBEBHO010000005.1:0-9839 GCA_040081095.1 Nitrospira sp. | reverse complement strand
TATCACGGCATCTGACAAGGAGCTGGCTGAGTTCTCCTCTCACGCCTCTGCGATTCAGGACCCGAGTATCCGCGAGCGCTTTAGAGAGGTGATATCGACGTATCCTTCTCAGACTCCGCCTCAGCCGGAAGAGGATCCGTCACGCGCCCCTTGAACAATACGCGTGTGGCCGCCGATACCTCGCCGGCCTTGGGCAGAGGGCCAACCCCGCCCTCTTCCTCCTGACCCTGCAGCAGATAATATCCTCGAACGGATTTTTCGAACTCTTTCGCCACCGACGCATCCCCGGCCACATATTTCGCGAGCATCTCGGGATCGGTCCACCCGTCGTCGTCGAACACATAGATGAGCATCCGCTGATACCGGCTACTGGCATCGTCCGGCGTGGTGGGCCGGATCTTCATGGGGCCGAAGTCGTGGGTCTGGTGCCCAACCTTTCGAAGCCGGTTCAACAAGGTTTCGATCTGATGGTCCGTGGTTCCTGGCGGCACGTGCGTCGCGACCAGGTGGCCGCTTTGCGAACCGACGCTATAGGGAGGAATCGACCGGTCCGGGCGGCTGAGATACATCCCGCCCCAAATGAGCGCGAACGACCCGACGAAGACCGTGAGCGCCAGCTTGACGACCGTGTCCAACGGCTTCTTGACCGGAGGACCGGAAGCAGATGTTGAAGATGATGCCGGCTCGTGCATGAAAGACTTGTGCGGCGAGACAGGCCGCTGGGCTACGCCTCCGGTTGATCCTCTGGAGCAGGCTCGACGACTTCTGCCAATCGAGCGACGCCCACCACACGATCATCGTCACCGTCAAGATCGAGCACCCGCACACCCTGGGTGTTCCGGCCGACTTCTCGAATATCGTCGACTTTGCAGCGCAGCAACTTGCCTTTCGCCGCCATCAACATGATTTCGTCACCGTCGCGCACTTGCAGGAAACCGACCGCCAACCCGTTGCGCTCGGTCGTCTTGACGCTGATGATGCCTTTGCCGCCACGGCCTTGAACACGGTAATCGTTCACCGGCGTCCGTTTGCCATAGCCGCCTTCGGTGACGGTGAGAATCGCCGTCGTCGAATCGGGAGTGATGGTCTCCATACCGATGACTTCGTCACCGGCTTCGAGGGTAATACCCTTCACCCCGTGAGCGGTTCGCCCCATCGGCCGGACATCGTCTTCCTTGAAACGGATGGTGATGCCCTGTTTCGTACCCAGCAGCATTTCCCGTTGCCCGTCCGTCACATGCACGGCGATGAGCTTGTCGCCCTGATCCAGCGACAGGGCAATAATGCCCCCCTGGCGAGGATTGCTGTAGGCCGAGAGTTCGGTCTTCTTGATCACACCCTGCTTCGTCGCCATCACGACAAAGCGATCGTCGCGATACTCCTTCACCGGCATCGTCGCCGTCACTTTTTCATCTTTCGACAACGCCAGCAGATTCACCAGCGCCTTGCCCTTGGCTCCGCGGCTCGCTTCAGGAATCTCGTGCACCTTGAGCCAGAATACTTTCCCGGCATCGGTGAAGAACAGCAGGGAATCGTGCGTGGACGCCGTGAAGAGCGTCGAGACGAAGTCTTCGTCCTTGATCCCCATGCCGATCTTGCCTTTCCCGCCCCGGCGCTGGGCGCGGTAGAGCGAGACGGCGTTCCGCTTGATATAGCCGGTGTGGGAAATGGTCACCACCACTTCTTCCTCGGCGATGAGATCTTCCAGGCTGATTTCTGCTTCCTCTTTGACGATCTGCGTCCGCCGCTCATCCTTATAGGCCTCGCGGATCTCTGCGAGTTCGTCCTGAATGATCTTCCGCACCAAGGCCGGACTCGCCAGAATGGACTTCAGATACTCGATCTGCTTCAGTACCTCTTGGTATTCCTCGATCAGCTTCTGGCGCTCCAGCTGCGTGAGGCGCTGCAACCGCATCTCCAGAATGGCGGTGGCCTGGATCTCGCTCAATCCGAACTGGCTCATCAATCCTGCGCGGGCCTCATCAGGCGACTGCGCCCGGCGAATGAGCGCAATCACCGCGTCCAGATTGTCGAGAGCGATCTTCAGCCCTTCGAGAATATGCGCGCGCTCCTCGGCCTTCCGCAGTTCGAACGCGGTCCGGCGCACGATCACTTCGCGCCGGTGATCCAGGAAATGAGACAGAATCTGCTTGAGGTTCAGGACCTCCGGACGGTTGTTGACCAGCGCGAGCATGATCACGCCGAAGGTCGTTTCCAGCTGCGTGTGCTTGAAAAGATTGTTCAGGACGATCAGCGGGATTTCGCCCCGCTTGAGTTCGATGACGACACGGACGCCTTCGCGGTCCGACGATTCATCCCGCAGGTCGGCGATGCCCTTGATTCGTTCGTCTTGCACCAGCTCGGCGATCTTCTCGATGAGCTTGGCTTTGTTAACTTGGTACGGCACCTCGGTGACGATCAGCCGTTCACGGTCAGTCCGCTCATCCGACTCCACGTTGACCTTGGCGCGCACTTTCAGCAGTCCGCGGCCGGTCTCGTAGGCATCCTTGATCCCGCTCATCCCATAGATGAATCCCGCCGTGGGGAAGTCGGGGCCGGGAATCTTTTTCATCAACTGGGCAATGGTCACATCGGGATTCTCGATCAGGAGCAGCAACCCGTCGATGACTTCGCCCAGATTATGCGTGGGAATGTTGGTCGCGTAGCCGACCGCAATACCGCCGGCTCCGTTGATCAGCAGATTCGGGACCCGCGTCGGCAGGACGAGTGGTTCTTGTAGCGATTCATCGTAGTTGGGCCCGAAATCGACGGTCTCTTTATCGATGTCGGCAAGGAGCTCTTCAGCCAGCTTCGTCATGCGCGCTTCGGTGTACCGCATGGCGGCGGCAGAGTCGCCGTCCATCGACCCGTAATTTCCCTGGCCGTCGACCAGCGGATAGCGCATGTTGAAATCCTGCGCCATGCGCACCAACGTGTCGTAAATCGCCGAGTCTCCATGGGGATGGTAGTTACCCATGATCTCACCGACGATCTTGGCCGACTTGCGATAGGCGCGATTATGGGCCAGGCCCATTTCATTCATGCCGAAGAGGATGCGGCGATGGACCGGCTTGAGCCCGTCTCGCACGTCCGGAAGCGCCCGACCCACGATTACGCTCATGGCGTAATCGAGATACGACGACTTCATTTCATCTTCGATGGCGATATAGCCTAAGCGTTCATCTGCGGGCATTCAGAACTCCTCGTAAACCGTCAATCGCCATGCGTCAACCGTCATAAGGAAGCACCGCTTCCGTGTGACGCTTGACGGATGACGCGTTTTACACGTCCAAATTTCTCACTTCGAGTGCATGGGCTTGAATGAAATTGCGGCGAGGCTCGACCTCGTCGCCCATCAGGATCGTAAAGATTTCATCCACACCAGGCACATCTTCCAGCTTCACTTTGAGCAACGTCCGGGTTTCCGGATTCATCGTGGTCTCCCACAATTGAGAGGGATTCATTTCCCCCAGACCTTTGTATCGCTGAATGCCCAAGCCCTGCTTGCCGATCTCGATGATCGTCTTCACCAGATCCGCCGTGCCGGAGAACTGCTGCTCCTGCCCCTTTGCCTTCAGCTTGTAGGGGGCACGTCCCAACCCGATGGAGGAGGGGGCCAGTTTCTGGAGTTCGCGGAAATCCGCCGACCCGACGACTTCGTGCGTCAGATTCATACTGAGCACAATGCCGTTGCTCGTAATCCGGCAGATCACCTTGTTGGATTGATGCTCTTCGTCCTCGGCGATGGTCAGGTCCGCTGTCGCCTTGGGGTAGATGGCTTCCAACACCCGCTTGGCATTGGCCACCACCGTCCTGAGCGCGGCCTGATCCTTGAGCAACTCACGATCCAATCCTGGCTCGTCCACGAAGGCCCGAAGGATGTTGGCCTCATGATGCTTCTTGTTCAGACGCGACAGAAACGTTTCGAAGGCGACGAGCTTTTTCAGCACCGGCAGGAGCCGGCGGCCCGTGATATATCCCTGGGTATTCTCCACATAGACCTCGACCTCTTCG
This sequence comes from Nitrospira sp., assembly GCA_040081095.1. Taxonomy (GTDB): domain Bacteria; phylum Nitrospirota; class Nitrospiria; order Nitrospirales; family Nitrospiraceae; genus Nitrospira_D. Next base: position 5,825 of record JBEBHO010000005.1, on the reverse strand, counting down.
ACGGCGAGATCGGCCAGGTGCTCGTTCAGGAGCCCTTCGTCCTTCAGATACTTTTCCGATTTGCCCTTCTTTACTTTGAAGAGCGGCGGCTGGGCGATGTAGATATAGCCGCGCTCCAGCAGCTCCGGCATCTGGCGGAAGAAAAACGTCAGCAACAGGGTCCGGATGTGGCTCCCGTCGACGTCGGCGTCGGTCATGAGAATGATCTTGTGGTAGCGGGCTTTGGCGATGTCGAACGAATCTTTCTCGGGCTTGTCGCCCTCGTCCCGTCGACGGCCGATGCCGGTGCCAAGCGCCATGATCAGCGTGCGGATTTCGTCGCTGGAGAGCATCTTGTCGAAGCGGGCTTTTTCCACGTTGAGAATTTTGCCCTTGAGCGGGAGGATGGCTTGATACTTCCGGTCGCGGCCTTGCTTGGCGGAACCGCCGGCCGAATCTCCCTCGACGATGTAAAGCTCGCTCAGCGCCGGATCTTTCTCGGCGCAGTCCGCCAACTTGCCGGGCAATGAGCCCCCATCGAGCGCGCTTTTCCGGCGAATCAGTTCCTTGGCCTTCCGGGCCGCTTCACGTGCGCGGGCCGCATCGATCGCCTTGCCAATGATCTTTTTGGCAACCGGCGGATTCTCTTCGAAATAGGTGCCGAGCGCCTCATTGACCGCCGCTTCGACAATGCCCTTCACTTCACTATTGCCGAGCTTGGCCTTCGTCTGACCTTCGAACTGCGGATTGCGCACCTTCACGCTCACGACCGCCGTCAACCCTTCACGCACGTCGTCGCCGCTCAAAGATTCGGTTTCTTTCTTCAGCAGGTCGTTGGCGTTGGCATAGCTGTTGATCGTGCGCGTGAGCGCCGCTTTGAAACCGACGAGGTGCGTCCCGCCTTCTTTCGTATTGATGTTGTTGGCGAAGGAAAACAGATTCTCCGCATAGCTGTCGTTGTACTGCAACGCCAGCTCGAGAATCATATCCGGCTTTTCAACCTGCACATAAATCGGCTTATGGATCGGCGTCTTGGCTTCGTTGAGGTGCTCGACGAACGAGACGATGCCGCCCTTGTACTTGAAGATCTGCTCTTTTTCTTTGCGCTCATCCTTCAGGGCGATTTCCAGCCCCTTGTTCAAAAAGGCCAGTTCGCGCAGCCGTTGCGCGAGAATGTCGAAGCTGAATTCAAGCGTCTCGAAGATTTGTCCGTCCGGCTTGAAGGTGACCTGGGTACCGCGCCGCTTGGTCTTCCCGGTCATCTGGAGCGGGGCATCGGGTTTGCCGCGCTGATACCGTTGTGTAAACACCTGGCCATCCTGCCAGATTTCCAGCTCCAGCCATTCGGAGAGCGCATTGACGACGGAGATGCCGACACCGTGCAGACCGCCCGACACCGTATAGGCGCCCTGCTCGAATTTTCCGCCGGCATGGAGCACCGTCAGTGCCACTTCGGCCGCTGATTTTTTCTGCGTGGAGTGCATGCCGGTCGGAATGCCCCGGCCGTTGTCGACGACGGTGACACTCCCGTCGATGTGGATCGTCACTTCGATCGTTTCACCGAATCCCGCCATATGTTCGTCGACGCTGTTGTCGACGACTTCGTAGACGAGATGGTGCAGACCATCGACACCGGTGCTGCCGATGTACATCGCCGGGCGTTTCCGAACGGCATCGAGACCTTCGAGGACTTTGATCTGGTCGGCGTTGTAACTGTCTGACTTGGGCTTGCTGATCGACTCGTTCGTGGCCATCCGTCTCCTACGATACAGGCTAGAGGTGAGAGGCCAGGGGCACGGGGAAAGGCTTCATGATTCTTGCCACTCGCCCCGCGCCTCTCGCCTGTTGCCTCATATTTTAATCGGCATCACAACACACTTGAACCCTGGATTATCGGTCTCCTGGATCAAGCAGGGGCTAAGCGGCGTTTCCATCTGCAACGAGATGGTTTCACTGTCCATAACACTGAAGACGTCCAGGAGATACCGGGCGTTGAACCCGGTCTGCAGCGCCTCACCCTCATAGGTCGCCGCCAACTCCTCGGTCGCTTCTCCGTAATCCGGGTTGCTGGAAAACAGAATCATATGGCCCGGCGCGAAGGAGAGCTTCACGGCATTCGCCTTGTCCTTCGACAGGACGGACACGCGCCGCAACGCGCTTTCCAATTCGAGACGGTTCACGCTGATCTTCTTGCCGCCCTCTTTGGGGATGACCTGCTGATAGTTGGGATAGTTCCCTTCCATCAAGCGCGAGGTCATGAGCAAGCCGCTTTTCCGGAAGATCATGAGGTTCTTGGTAAAGCCGATCAGCGGTTCGCCTTCGCCGCCCTCTTCCAGCAGCCGCCGCATTTCCTGCGCGGCTTTCTTCGGAACAATGGCTTTAATTTCCTGAGGCCCGCCCTTGCCGGCTTTGCCTACTTCCTGCTCAGTTACAGCCAGACGATGGCCGTCGGTGCCCACAAGCCGGAGCGACGTCTTCTTGTCCGTGACGACCAGGGTAACGAGCAGGCCGTTCAGGATATAGCGCGCATCATTGTCCCCTGCGGCAAACAACGTTTTCCTGATCAGCTCTAACAGCCCGGCGCCGGAGAGCGGGATCAAGCCCTCGCGATCGATCACCGGTAGGGCGGGATACTCGGAACTGGGTAGGCCGACGATCTTGAACTGGCTCTTACCGGCCTGAATCGTCGTCCAATTATTGTCGCCTGAGGTCAACTCGATCTCGCCGGCCTTCAGCTCTTTGATGATCTCGTACAACTTGCGTGCCGAAACCGTCACGCCACCCGGTTGCAGCACCGTGGCTTTGTAGAGCCCACGCATGCCGATTTCCAGATCCGTCGCGACAATCTCTACGCCATCCTGCTTGGCTTCCAGCAGAATGTTGGAGAGAATCGGCATGGTGTTCCGTTTCTCCACCACGCCCTGCACACGCTGGAGACCCGTCAACAGTTCATCGCGCCCGATACGTACTTTCATAATGTCTTCTCCCTCACGCGACTACTCAACCTCGGAGGATCTGCTCTTTCAGCTTTTCCAACGTCGACTGCATGGTCGGATCCGCGTCCTTCGCCTTGGCCACCTGGCGGCAGGCATGGATGATCGTCGTATGGTCCTTGCCGCCGAAATGGCGACCGATCTCCGGGTACGACGCATCGGTCAACTCGCGGCAGAGATACATGGCGATCTGCCGGGGATGGACCAGCGTCTTGCTGCGCCGGCGGGACTTCAGCTCGTTGATCTTCACATGAAACTGGGTACAGACCACATCTTGAATATCTTCCATCGCCACGATCTTCTTCTTGTCCCCGATCAGATCACGCAAGACCGTCTTGGCCATCTCCAGCGTAATCTTCTGCCCCGTGAGCGACGCAAAGGCTCCCAATCGCACCAGGCTGCCTTCGAGCTCACGAATATTGCTCTTCAGGGTGGTCGAAAGATACTGGATCACGTCCTCGGGAAGCTGAATACCCTCGTCCTCGGACTTCTTCCGCAAGATGGCGATCCGTGTTTCAACATCGGGCGGCTGCAGGTCGGCGATGAGCCCCCATTCGAAGCGGGACCGGAGCCGCTCTTCAATATCCGGCATGTCTTTGGGAAACCGGTCGCTGGAGAGCACGATCTGCTTGTGTCCTTCGTACAACGCATTGAAGGTGTGAAAGAACTCTTCCTGCGTCCGCTCCTTGCCGGCCAGAAACTGGATGTCGTCGATCATCAGCATATCGATATGCCGATAGCGTTTCCGGAGGTCCGTCATCTTATCGTAGCGAATGGAGTTGATGACCTCGTTGGTGAACTGCTCGGTCGTCAAATAGGCGATCCGGAGATCGGTCCGTTCGGCTACATGATTGCCGATCGCATTCAGCAAGTGCGTTTTCCCAAGACCCACACCCCCATAGATGAAGAGGGGGTTGTACGCTTTCCCTGGCTGTTCAGCAACCGCCATACAAGCGGCATGCGCAAACTGGTTCCCGGCCCCGACGACAAAGTTCTTAAAAATGTACTTGGGATTGAGCTGAATTCCCCGCCGTGGTTTAGGCTGGCTGACCGGCTTCGCCGCTTCAGGAACAACCGTCCCGGCGGCCGGCTTCGAAGATTTCTGATGCACCGTGAAGGATACCGAGACGTCTCCGCCTCCACGGGCTGTCGAGACGGCCTCGGCGAGAAGCGGACCATAGTGCGTGCCCAGCCAATCACCGAAGAATTTATTCGGAACGCCGATATGCGCGGTCGAGTCTTCGATCCGATCCAGGTGCACCGGGATAAACCAGGTGTCATAGACCTGCTTCGGCACTTTTGCTTGGATGAAGTGCAGCGCCTCTTGCCAAACCGTGTCGATACTCATAACCCCACAGAATTCCTATACACAGGCTTATTCACACCTGTGGACAACTAAATATGTCTCTCTAAATTTCCCAGCAATAACTCACAAAACGGAAATCGCTGATTATCATGTACCCGCGTATATTGTCGAGTCGGATTTCTACTATCCACTTTCACACACACCCTATACCACCCAACTCCGCTGGTCTGTGCAGAGGAAATCCACACATTCATCCGACGAGTCTTGTACTATCTTCTTCAATCTTTCCAATACACTATACGTTATACCCACTATTCTTCTCACTACTACGACTCCGACTACTCCTACGGGTTTCTTATCTTGGTAAAGATAATAAGAAGTCAGAGCACAATAACCTTTGAGTGGGCAAATACCAATTCCAATACGTCAGCCTCAGTTAAACTGCTCTGAGAAGACGAGTCTTTTCGCATAACTTCAGCAAAATTCGTCGAGGAAGGAGAACGCCCTGCTTCAAGAAGAACAGGCGATTCAGTATCGGACAACACAAAGAGACTCGATTCAATGCCATCAACCGGCTCACGAAGCAGATATATACAAGCGGCCACAGTCCATACCCCACGAGGAAGATTAAAATACGAGCGTTCGATCGACGTCCGTTAAAAAATGTCTGATGTATTCTGCTGTGTGGTACTGAACTGAAAACTGACTTTGAACTAACGATCGATCGGCATCTGATTGAAGAATAAACGGAATCTCAAGATGTTCGACGGAGGGAAGGTATTTTTCTAGAATATCCATATCTATGACATCATCGAGGTCTTCAGAAAGAAGGCGGACCGCTTCATTCAGAAGTACAACCGTGGTCTCATGAGTTCCAGCCACCAGTCCGAGCGCAATACGGAGCGCCTCCACTGGACGGTGGGTCTGGCGGGGGTCTTCTCGAATCACGACGGCTATTTTCTTAGCCATAATCGATCACGTACCTTCAAATCAGGTAAATGCTAAAAATTGATCGCAGGCATCGATAATCCCGGATAGGACAACGAGCCCGCATAAAGAGATCTTGGAGTGGATCCCATCGGTCGCGACATGATGTTGCTGACATCCATACGCGCAAGCAAAGAGCTTCACCCCCTCAGTTGCCAGCTGCTCATACCGGGCATCAGAAATGTTTTTGACCCCTTCATCGATGAGGTACAAATACACCTCGGTATTACGCTGCAAAGCCGCTCGGGAAAGACGATAAACCGTCTCGACGCTTTGATGTGTCGGAGGGACCGAAAGAAGCAGCCCAAGCTTCTTTGAATTCATAGGTAATTCACAGATATTTATATTAATTAATCAATAACTTACAATAATTATCCAGAGGTAGTGAGACTACGAAGTTTTGAGGGGAAAGTCAACCGCAAAAACTGCGGAATTATGCCGTGATAATGCGAGCAAGAAGAGCGGAAATCAGAGTGGGAAGAGGAAGATCCTGCTGGTCTTTTGTCTGCATATTTCTGAGGATTGCGGAGCCCTTATCCAACTCATCGTCACCGAGAATC
>JBEBHO010000217.1:0-9872 GCA_040081095.1 Nitrospira sp. | reverse complement strand
TCCGCCTTCTTGGCAGCATCATAGTATTTCTCGCGATAGATCGGGCACAGGCCCTTCTGCTGCAATGTTGCGGTCACGTCGGCAATCATCCCGCCGCTTCCGCAGAGATAGACGGCAAGATTGGCCACCGACGTGACACGCTCCTCGACGAGCCGCTGAACCCGGCCGGTCTCTCCCGTCCAGCCCGGTTCGGGACGAGTGAGCGTGAGAACCGTCGTCATCGTTGGAATCTTCCGCGCAAGAACAAGCAAGTCTTCCTGATAGTACACGTCGCGCTGGCTTCGCAGTCCCCAGAACAATGTGGCGGGTTTGGGATCGGGCCGTTCCGCGTTCGCCAGAAGCATCGCCCAGATCGGCGTGATGCCGGTGCCCGTTGCGATAAACAGCTGCTCACGCCCCGGATCGTCGCGCAACGTGAAATGGCCAGCCGGCCCTTTGAAGCGGGTCATATCGCCTTCCTGCAAACCATAGAGCCACGTGGAGCCCGGACCGCCTGACACGCGATTGAACAGCAGCGTGATGACATCAGGCCGGCTAGGCGACGAGGCGATGGAATAGGCCCGCGTGATGAGACGGCCCGTCTCGGGATGCGGAATCTCGAAGGAAATGAATTGCCCCGGCTTGAACTCAATCGTCGCGGGCTCAACCAGGCGCAAGTCGAGTTGGCGCACATCGTGCGTCAGATCCTTGACGGAATCGATGTGTGCCGAAAAGGTAGCGATACTCATCGTGCGCAGGTCCCACGGCCTGTTCGACAGGTTTCTGAATGAGTGTACTTGCGACTCAGGAGTGCGCGCTGAGAGGAGTAGATCTACGATCGTCTCATGCCCGGCTCCTAGAGACCGGCGCATTATCGACTGCTCACTGAAGCAGCGTCAAGATTGAGATTGCCGTACGTGATCGTCCAGTTCGAACTAATCCTGGGATACCGCCGCTCTTACCAGCCGAGTTGCCACTGATGGCCATCCCGCTCTACGAGCGCGTCGGCCTCGCGCGGCCCCCAACTGCCGGCTGAGTAGAAGTGGACGTCTCGCTTGCCGCTCAGGAGCGGATCGTACAGCCGCCAGGCGGTTTCCGTGAACTCCGCGCTGACGAACAGCGTCTGGTCGCCGATCATCACATCCCGCAAGAGCGTCTCATAGGCTTCAGGCAATTGCCCGAACGCTTTCTGATAATCGAATTGCAGCGCATGATCGCTCAATGAAAACGGACGCCCAGGACTCTTCACCGAAAAACAGAGCGAGAACCCTTCGCTGGGCTGCAAGGTAATCAGGAGCTTGTTCGGCGCGATGCTGCCCGGGTCGAGCGAACGAAAGACGTGCGTGGGCGCTTCGCGAAAGATCACCGCAATCTGGGTCAGCTTGCGCGGAAACCGCTTGCCGGTTCTCAGGTAGAACGGGACGCCCTGCCAGCGCCAATTGTGGATCTCCGCTTTCAGCGCAACATAGGTCTCCGTCGTGGAATCGTTCGGAACGCCCTGCTCCTCCCGATAGCCCGGGATCGTGTGGTCGCCCACTTTCCAGGACGTGTATTGCCCGAAGACCACGTCTTGATGCGTGATGGGGGCAATGGACTGCAGCACCTTCAGCTTTTCCGTCTGGATCGCCCCGGCATCGAAGGACACTGGCACCTCCATCGCCATGACGGTCATGAGCTGCGTCAGATGATTTTGCACCATGTCACGCAGCGCGCCGGACTGCTGATAGTAGGCCCCGCGGTGTTCGACCCCAAGATCTTCCGCCACGGTAATCTGCACATTTTCAATCGCATCGCGCTTCCAGAGCGATTCAAAAATCGGATTGGCGAACCGAAACGCGAGAAGGTTCTGAACGGTCTCTTTGCCAAGGTAGTGATCGATGCGATAGATCTGCGACTCATCCACATAGCGATGCAACGTGGTGTTCAGATGCCGCGCCGAGTGCCAGTCATGGCCGAAGGGTTTCTCGAAGACGACCCGAACCCATCCCTTCCCCTTGAGCAGTCCCGCCCGATCCAGCCCTTCGATGGCGCCTGGCACCGTGTCCGGAGGAAGCGCCAGATAGAACACCCGATTCTCCGGCATCCCGTGCTGCCGCTCGATCGACCGGATGTAGGTAGCCAACGCGGCATAATCATCATCCGTCCCGCGGCCGATCGTGTGGTAGTAGAGACAGGCGTCGCACCAGGCGCGCAGCTCATGGTCATTGTGCCAGCCGGCTTTGTATAGCCCTTCGTGAGCCCAGAGCCGGAATCCATCCTCGCCCAGTTCAGGCAAGGCCGCTCCCACGATCAGCGTGTTGCGGGTTTCCAGCACCCCCTGATCGCGCAAATGATACAGGGCAGGCAAGAGTTTCCGGCGCGTGAGATCGCCGGTCGCGCCGATGATGACGAAGACATGGGGCTCCACCTGCTGTTGCGACATCCCGGTACTCCTTATTCAAAGCTCATGACCAACGCGGGATGTCTATCATACAGAATCTGCGTCGTCCGAACCTCATTTTCCTAGGTTACCCAATCCTCGCGCCTCATCCAGCCAATCGTCCCGCTGTCGCTCCGTAAGGCCTTCGATCGAACCGATGATCGTCGATTTCACCGGCCCGATCCCGCAGAACCAAAGCGTGTTGCGCTTGAGACTCTTGAGGCTGTGGGCGAAGAACATCCAGCGATAGACGAAAGCCGACATCCCCATCGTCACCACGATGCGTGCCGACTTTCCAGTGAGCAGTTTTTTCGCCATGCCGCCGGTCTTCGAATACTCAAAGGCAAAGCCCGGACGAAGGAGTTGTTCCAAAAACGCTTTCAACAAGGCCGGCATCGAGCCGAGCCAGAGGGGATAGATGAGGACCAGGTGATCGGCCCAAGCCACGATATCCTGCGCCCGCTTGATGGCTTCCGGGGGCTTCCCCTTCTCGAAATCCTGCTTCGTCCGCAAAAGAGGAAACTCGAGCGTGGCCACCTCAATGCGCATGACATCGTGGCCGCCATCCTCCGCCCCCTTGGCATATTCATCGGCCAGGGCGTGACAGAAATGCCGGACCGTCGAGTCGGGATGACCCTGAATGATAGCGATCCGCTTGGGCATAGACATCTTGCTCGGGGTCGAGACTTAGAAAAGCGGATGATGCGGCGCACTGCTGGGCGGCACCGACTCGGTGATCCCTCCCTTGTTCCCAAGGAACCGCCAGGCGCCGTCTTCATAGACAAGATAATGCACTTCATTTGCCCAGCTATCGACGGTGATACGTTTCCCGGATTGCCGGTCGATCCCATACAGTCCGCCCGTGCAGGTGACCGAAGCCTTCTTCACCGGCCCCGTCTGGATCACCTTCACGTCGGTAAACACATGGCTAGACGCAAGATCTCGATAGTGCACAAACACCTCCGCCCAGATGCGACGGACGTCAGCCGGCTTCAGACCATAGTAGTTGTAGCCCTTCGCGTAAAACGGCATGAGCGCATCGAGATCGGCCTGTTGCACCGCCGCGTCGGCTCGCTCGAACGCCGCCACGACTTCCTTCATGAGCGGTTCATCGCTCTTCCCCACGACACCCGGCACCATGTGGACATCGGCCACAACCGGCGTCGGGTGGTGACAACGGGACGCGCCAAGGACAACCCCCACCAATACGAGACTCAGAATAAGACCGGTCTTCTTCATACCAAGAAGAAAAGCAATGCTGATGCCACGATACCGGCATCACGAAACCCAAGGAACTTCACGCAGAATATGCGTTCGGTAAAACGGTATCGCGCCAGACACCTCATTCTTTGGGGCCTAACTCCACAACCTCCATTTCCGCTCTGCCGCACAATGCGCCAATACTCCACCCAAGCGCACGCAACCGGTCCTAGATCCGACAGACCCAGTCAGGCACACCGGATGCAGTTCTGAGAGAGCAGGAGGCTCCAATCAATGTCGGCTCCCCTGCTAGAGATACAGGCTCTTACCTTTGCGGCGGACCATCATCCCATCCTCGATCGGCTCGACTTATCGATCCAGCCTGGTGAGATTCATGCCCTGCTCGGAGCGAACGGATCCGGAAAGACGAGTTTGGCCTACGTGTTGATGGGATGCGAGGGGTATGTCCCGAGCGAAGGTCGCGTCGTCTTCAATGGCACGGATCTGTTGCCGCTCAAGATGTATGAACGGGCCAGATTAGGACTCACGCTCGCCTGGCAGGAGCCGGCGCGATTCGAGGGGGTCACGGTGCGCGAGTATCTCAGTTTGGGGAAGCCGGATTACGATCCGGCACCGGCCCTGAAGCAAGTCGGCCTCGACCCGGACCGCTACCTGAATCGCCGGGTGGACAAATCCCTCAGCGGAGGAGAGCGCCACCGGATCGAACTCGCCTCGGTGTTATCAATGAACCCACAGCTGGCGATCCTCGATGAGCCGTCTGCGGGGATCGACATGCTCTCGATCACGCACATCATCGGCATCATTCGTGCGGTGAAAGCAACCGGCGGATCCGTCCTCCTGATCACGCATCAGGAGGAGGTCGCCCTCATCGCCGACCGGGCCTCGCAGCTCTGCGCCGGGCGGATCATCTTCTCCGGCAGTCCCCGCGAAGCCGTCGACCATTTTCGCGGACGCACCTGTGTACGTTGCGATGGAGAGGTGTGCAATTATGTCCGACCTTGACGAGCTGAGACGGACGCTGCCGATGGTCGGCGCCGAACCGGCCATTCTCGACGATGCGCGCATCGCGCATGTCGTGGCCCACGGGCATCGCATCCTAAGCCATCGGACCGTTCCTGGAGTCCGCGTGGAGTTGGAAGAAACGCCGGATGCCATTGTCGGAACACTGACCGTCGAAGCAGGGGCACAGATCACTCAACCCATCCACATGTGTTTCGGACTCGCGCATCCGACCGGAATTCAACAGATCAAGATCGACGTGCAGATCTGCGAAGGGGCGCAGGCGCGCGTGCTATCCCACTGCCTCTTTCCCTTCGCCCGGGCGGCCGAACACCGGATGCAGGCCGTCATGGAAATCGGACCGGGCGCATCGTTGATCTATACCGAAGGCCACTACCACGGCCCCCACGGGGGCATGCGAGTCTTGCCCCATGCGACGATCAAGATCGGCAAGGGTGCGCGGTATTTTTCGGACTTCTCCCTGCTCTCCGGTTCCGTGGGCACTCTCGACATCGACTATCTTGTGGAAGTGGAGGCAGACGGCCTTGCCGAACTCAGCGCGAAGATCTTCGCGCACAAGACCGATCACATCACGCTCAAGGAAGCGGTCATGCTCCGCGGAGAGCGTTCACGCGGTCTTATCAAAACCCGTGTGGTGCTGGAAGATCAGGCACAAGCCGACATCGTCGGCATCACCGAAGCCTATGCCAAAGGCGCGCGCGGCCACGTCGATTGCATGGAGATCGTGCAAGGCCAGGCCCATGCCAGCGCGATTCCCATCGTGCGCGTCTTTCATCCCGAAGCCAAGGTGACTCACGAAGCCGCCATCGGCAGCGTGGACAAGAAGGAGCTCGAAACGCTGATGGCCCGTGGGCTGAGTCCCGAGCAAGCCGTCGAGATGATCGTGAGCGGCATTCTGCGGTGATCGAGGATCCGGACGGCAATCACATCACGATCCACAAGCGGCATCGGTGAGATGTATCTTGGACCGGGCCGCTCCTGATTCCCAACCCCAGCCAGCTGTCGCGCTTTGCAGCAGCCGCAACGTGCAGGTTGAGGAACTTTGCCCGAACAGCAGACCTGCAGCCACATCACCATTGCGCTGGCTGCGGTCTAAACCAATGTCCCACCAGCGTTCTTCGCAGAATAATCCCCCGCATCGTAACGGCATGTGGATTGCTCAACTAGAAGTATCCGCAACGTACCTGACCTTCAGACAGTGTCACATCTTCATCAGTCGGTCGGCAGGTGCTGCTTCACCCCGCGCTCAGACGCACCACAAATGGAGGAGTCCCATGTCTGTCGCCAAAATCATCGAGATCAGTTCCGAATCGCCGAAGAGTTTCGAGGATGCCATTCAGAACGGGATCACGCGGGCGTCAAAGACCGTGCACAACATCAAATCAGCGTGGGTAAAGGAGCAGCATGTGGTCGTTGACAACGGCAAGGTCGCTCTCTATCGCGTAGACCTGAAAGTCACCTTTGTGCTGGACTAACGAGCATCTCAGCTCGCGCAGCATGGCCTTTCGGTCGCGGCGTCGCGCTGTGGCCGTTGCCGCAGTGAGGATTCTTCTATGACTCCTACCAGCCTTCACCGCCGGAGCCTGTGGGCGTTGGCTTGCTCTCTGAATCTGGGTCTCATTCTATCAACGGTGCCCATCGCAGGGGCGTCAAACCAGCCCCAAGAATCCCCCACCGGGATTGTCCGTGAAACACTCACGGAAGTCTTCCGCATCCTGGATGACCCCAAACTGAAAGATCCGGACAAGCTCATGCCGCGTCGGCGCATGCTGGAACAGGTCATCGGCGAACGCTTCGACTACGCGGAAATGTCCAAGCGCGCCCTGGCCGCCAACTGGACTCCGTTGACCAACGACCAACGAACCGAATTCGTCGAACTATTCAAAGCCTTTTTGTCAGACCGGTATGCGGGGAAAATCGAAGGCTATACCGGCGACCGCACCGAGTATCTGGGCGAGCGGCTGGAAGGGTCCTATGCGGAAGTCCGAACGAGGCTGGTCTCCAGCAAAACTGAAATCCCGATGGATTACCGAATGATCAATAAAGCAGGCCGCTGGTATGCCTACGACATCATCGCCGACGGCGTCAGCCTCGTGAAGAACTACCGCAGCCAATTCGACAAGATCATCCACTCCGACTCCTATGAAGAACTGGTGAGGCGTTTGCGCAACCGCACGGTCGCCGAAGAGAAGAAAGACAATCGGTGACAAGCCCGTTATTTGACCTTGAGAGAAAGACGGTTATCTGATTCTTGAGCGGAGGTCTCGGTGAGAGGAACAGTCAAGGGTGCTGAGATCGAGCGCAGGGGTGGTGAGCAAGCCCGCCGGAACGAGCGGGAAGCCTAAAGCCCCTCCAAGGTCTCAAGAGTAGATCCAAGCTCTCCAAACCAGCCCCCGCTCCGCTTTTTTATGTTTATTCATCTTTCCCTCGCACACCCCATATAAGGGGTATGCCATTTTTGAGACCTATCGAGAGCGCAACAGATGTCAGGGTTTGCGCTGTCTGAGCACTGGCTCAGGGGGTGGGGTCTGTGCGGATGATGCCTTGCTTCATGAAGAGGCGCATCCCTTCGCGCACGGTGTGAATTCTCGCGGTCGCCGCGCTGATGAGCTCTTCCTGCGTCAGATTCAGTTGAGCGAGCCCCTGCCGTTGCGCGGCAAGTCCTGTGGCCGCTGCAACGCGCGGGACCACATTCCATTCGTCCATCGTCGGGAGGATGCTCTCGTCATGGATCCCTCGCTCCTCCGCGCAAGCGGCCAATTCCAATGCCGCCGCGATGGCCATTTCATCCGAGATCGTGCGGGCCCGAACATCCAATGCGCCACGGAAGATGCCTGGGAACACGAGCGAATTGTTCACCTGGTTGGGAAAATCGCTGCGGCCGGTCGCCACAATTCTCGCACCGGCCTCCTTCGCCTCCCAAGGCCAGATTTCAGGAATTGGATTCGCGCAAGCAAACACGACCGCATCCTTCGCCATCGTCTTGATCCACTCCGGCTTGATGATGCCCCCCGCGGCGAATGCGATGCAGACATCCGCGCCTGCGAGCGACTCGGCGATCCCTCCCCGTAAGCCGCCGCCGTTCGTTTCCTGACAGATCTTCCATTGCTCCGCATACTCCTGACGGTCTCGATAGTCGGCGCGATGAGGACCGAGAATGCCGCCGAGATCGCAGGCAACGATCGACGCCGGGTCCGCCCCCTGCGCGTTCAAGAATCGATAGGTCGGCACGTTCGCCGCCCCCATTCCGATCATCGCGATACGCACCTGGCCGATCGTTTTGCCGACCACCTTCAAGGCGTTCAGCAAGGCCGCGAGCAGCACTGTGCCGGTGCCCTGCTGATCGTCATGCCACACGGGAATTGAGCTGGCCCGCCGACACTCTTCAAGGACACGAAAACATTTCGGCATGGCAATGTCTTCGAGATTGATGCCGCCGAATGACGGCTCCAGCAACTTGACCGTTCGAATGAGCTCGTCCGGGTCCTTCGTGCCCAGACAGATCGGAACCGCATCCACCCCTCCAAGATACTTAAAGAGCAGCGCCTTTCCCTCCATCACCGGCAAACCGGCCTCCGGACCGATGTCGCCCAACCCCAGCACGCGCGTGCCGTCGGACACGACCGCAATGCTGTTGGCTTTGTTCGTGAAGTCATAGACCAATGCGGGTGTCTGCTGGATGTCCCGACAAGGCGCTGCCACGCCAGGCGTATACCAGAGGGCAAAATCGTCAAGGCTGCGGACGGGACACTTCGGGAAGGTCTGAACTTTCCCCTTGTAATAGCGGTGCAAGCGCCGCGACTCTTCAGCCGGCTTTTGCGCCTTCGCCAGCAATTCCTCTTTGGTCGGCATCAACCACCTCTTTCTTGCACATACGGGAACATCATCCGCATGGCACACTTGTCCCCTGCGGACGAACATCCATCCGTAACATCATCCGGTCTTGAAGCTGGGTAGAAATCCGGCTGCGCCTGAATTGGGGGCGGTAACGCCCCCACATTCGAGCGGGAGTGCGGCTTAACTGAGAGCGAGTTGTCCCCGGCTGGCGCCGATCTTCTCGCCTTTGGAATGAGCACACTCCTGCCGTCGATGGGCAAGAATCACCGGATCGATCCGCTCGCCGCAACTGATGCAGCGCCAGTCGTAGGATGCGAGCTCGTGCACCGGCTCCGACACCATCAACCCTCCGCAGCGATGGCAGCAATCGATGCCCGTTGATTTGGCGACGGACGCTTTTGAAGCCTTGAGCATAAATACCTCCCTCCTTTGGGCTGAAGTACTGGGTTGCACGTGCGATCCAGAATCTCAGAAAAGGATTCATGCCCACGTTCCTTCTTCATGTGTAGAGCAACCTATCATTGCCCACACGCCAGACCGGAGACTTCGCGACGCGACATCGATTGCCGTACTGCTGCGATTTGCCACGGGTCTGCTCCTGCTCTGGCGATTTCTGCGACAAACTGAGACACCCCTTGTGATCTAGTCCGAGTTGGAATCTCTAGTTTCACAAGAAGATTGCGTGATTTACCTCCCTCATCCCCTGGTCTCTACCTTGCAGTTCTCATACTCACCGTTGAAGATAGACCGCTCACAGGAGGAAGATTGCGATGAAGATTCAAGCCGTCCCGGTTGTGGCCGCACTGTGCCTGGGGTTAGGGTTCTGGGCATTACAACCCTCTCTCGCTAGCGCCAAAACGCAAGTCACGGCAAGCACGATCCAGGAAGTCGATCCGCAAACGGCCAAGGAATTGCTCGCCACGTTCGAACAGGCGGAGCAGGCCATGCAGACTCAGGACCTTGATGGGGTGATGGCGCTCTATTCGGATGATTATTACTATCACGGCCTCAAGAAAGCCGACATCAGGAAGGTCTGGGCGCAACTCTTCGACCACTACAAAGATCTGGAAAGTTTTCACACCTTTTCAGTCATCCGCACGGTGGGAGCGAGCAGCAAACTGACCGCCGAAATGACCTGCACCGGAGTGGTCTGGGGCACAGCCAAAAATACCAAGCTACGGAGTCCAGTTGATAGTTGGTATGAAGAAGTGCACTTCCTCAAGAAGGAAAACGGCCGCTGGCGTATTACAGGAAACGCGGGCGGAGAATCGGAACCGGTGCTCCCCTTCGGAACGGCACCGCACCCGCTTTTCTGAGATAGAACGACCCTCTTCAGTTTCGTATGCGATCACGCCGACGATCCTGAAGAGGGAAAATCCGATTCGTGAACATAAAA
>JBEBHO010000166.1:0-10001 GCA_040081095.1 Nitrospira sp. | reverse complement strand
ACCGCCATCCTCGTGGAGAAAGAGGCGCACCTCCTGGAACTCTGTCGCTATGTGGTGCTCAATCCGGTCCGGGCGAAGATGGTGACTCATCCTCGCCTATGGGCCTGGAGTAGCTATCGCGCCACCGTCGGCGAAACGACCGCTCCCGCCTGGCTGGCTACGAACTGGGTGCTCGGACAATTCGGCTCACGCGTGGGACCGGCTCAGGAGCGATACCGCACCTTTGTGGCGGAAGGGCGCGATGGGCCACGGCCCTGGGATCAGCTGACGGGCCAGATCTATTTGGGCTCGGAGGACTTTATTGCGCAGCATCAACCAGATCGCGTAATCCGTGACATTCCCCGCCGACAGACGCAGGCCAGCCGACCTTCCTTGCACGTCCTCTTTCAATGGCGGCAACCAGAGACCCGGCTGATTTTCGACGCCTATCGGAGACATGGCTATCGGCTCACAGAGATTGCCGACCATCTGGGCATTCACGCGGCGACGGTGAGTCGCCGATTGAAGCAGGCGGAGCAGGCATGTGGGCGAGACTAGACTTAGTCGATTTAGAGAGAGTGCTCCGATTCAGCGATGTGGCTAAGACGTACATACGGACTGAGCGAGAATCCTTCCCCTCTTTGCAAGCCTGGAGACTGACGCTATAATGACTCCCATGGATTCGACGAAATATATCTACTGGCAAGAGCAGGAACAGTGGCTGGGATATTTGCAGGATTATCCTGACTATTGGACGCAGGGGCACTCCCTCGAAGAGTTACAAGCTCATCTCCGGGATCTCTATCAAGATCTTACCAGTGGCGAAATCCCGGGGGTTCGGAAGCTCGCTGAACTGACGCTCCGGTGAAACGCAAGGATCTCATCCGACAGCTCGAAGACGCCGGTTGCCTGTTGGTCCGACATGGTGGGAAGCACGACTGGTATCACAACCCTACGACCAAGATGTCTCAACCGGTTCCACGGCACACCGAGATCAATGAACACCTCGCCAAGCGTATTCTGAAAATGCTGGGCACTCCCTAAGGCCTCTTCCGCTCCAACATCGCTAGTGCCTCGCACCTCAACCCGTTATAATGCGCCCTCCGTTCTGATCATCGGACGACGCACACGTTGCACACCAGCACTCAATCTGAGCCCCACCCCACATCCATTCGCTGGATCATCCTCGGCCTGCTTTTCGCCATCAGCGTCGTCACCTATATTGATCGCGTCAACATTTCCGTGACCGCGCGGCACATGATGCCGGCGCTCGGGCTGACCGATCAGCAAATGGGCTTTGTCTTTTCCGCTTTCGTGATCGGCTATGCGCTGTTTCAAATTCCCGGCGGCTGGCTGGGCGACCGCTGGGGCGCGAGAATCATCCTGACTCTGGCGCTGCTCTGGTGGTCTGTGTTCACGGCCTGGACCGCGATGGCTCCTGCCTCTCCCATAGCCGGATGGCTGGGCATCATGGGGGCGCTCGCGCTCGCGCGCTTTCTATTGGGCGTCGGCGAAGCCGTGGCTTTGCCGAATTTCAATCGTATCGTCACCGACTGGCTGCCGGCGGGAGAACGCGGCCTCGGTATCGGGATCGCGATCGGGGGCATCGGCGTCGGCGCCGCGATCACTCCGCCCATCACAGCCTGGATCATGGTGAACTTTGGTTGGCAGACGGCCTTCTACCTATCGGCCGTCCTCGGGCTTGGCCTCGCGGTCATCTGGTGGCTCATCGCGCGCAATCATCCATTCGATCATCCATGGGTCACCGATCAGACCGCTCATCGCGGGACCGACGCCACGGCGACAACCAAACAGACTACATCTCCTTCCATTCCCTGGGCCGCCTTGCGACAGACGCCGACGGTCTGGTGGCTGGTCTTGAGCTATAGCTGCCTGGGCTACGTAGCCTACGTGTATATGTCCTGGTTCTATCTCTACCTCGTGAACGTGCGGGGGTTCGATATTCTGCGCGGCGGATTGTTTGCGTCCGCACCTTTTCTCGCGATCCTCGTCTTCTGTCCGATCGGAGGCTGGGTCACGGATCGATTGGCCAGCCGCCACGGACTCACAGCCGGTCGTCGCCAAGCAGGCATGGCGGGAATGCTCCTCGCCGGTTGCGCCATCGGTTTGGGAGCGTGGATCGATTCGCCTTACCTCGCCATCGCCAGTCTCTCCCTGGGAGCGGGCTGGCTTTACTTCAGCGTCGGCGCCTATTGGTCTTCGACAAGTGATTTATCCAAGACGCACGCCGGCAGTCTATCGGGCTTGATGAACATGGGCGCCAATATCGGAGGAGCGATTTCTCCCACCGTCACGCCCTGGATTGCTGAACAGTGGGGCTGGCCCACGTCACTCGGCAGCGCCGCGGTGGTGGCCATTATCGGCGGGTGTCTCTGGCTCTGGATTGATCCAGGGAAGGGACTCACGGAGGTGAAGAGTGAGATGAAGAGTGATCGGTGAAGGGTGATGGGGGATGAGCACTCATCACCATTCACACATCACTCATCACTGGACCAAGCCCTTGCCTCGAAAGCCGCGCCCCTGCTACATTGCACGGCTATGACTATGCAATTTCAAAAGAAGGATCCTCGCGCGACGATCGTTACCAAGTTCGGTGAGATCAAGATCCGTTTCTACCCGGACGATGCCCCGCGCCATGTGGAGAACTTCGTCAATCTGGCCAAGATGGGCTTCTTCGACGGCACTACGTTCCATCGCGTCGTCCCCGGTTTTCTCATTCAAGGCGGCGACCCCTTCAGCAAGAGTGCCGACCGAACGACTCACGGCACCGGCGGCCCCGGCTATTTCCTCACCCCCGAACCGAGCGATCGCCCGCACAAACGCGGCGCCGTCTCGATGGCGAAGATGCCGCGCGAGAGCAATAGCACGCGCGACTTCAACGACAACGGCTCGCAGTTCTTTATTTGCGTGGGAGATAACAGCGGGCTGGACCGGCGCTACACCGTGTTTGGAGAAATCTTTCGCGGGATCGAAGTCCTCGACAAGATCGTCGCCGCCGCCCGCGACGCCGCCGACAACCCCCTGGAACCGATCACGATGACCGTGACGGTGAAAGAGTAGCGATCGCTTCCCGTTCGTGCGCTCCTGCACACCCGTGCATCTGCGCACTCACCTCCATTTACTAGCAACACACCGCACATCAGTCCGCTTGCGCCACATCACAGCGCACATCTCATTTCCCCTCATTCCATCGCCAATCAGGGCTTCGATCGCAACGGTACTGTTCTTGCTGAACCTTATCGCCAAGTAATTTTTAAGGCGTGAGGCGTCATGGACTCAATACCCATACTCATCTCAATCGCGTCTCCGCTGCTCGCCAGCGTCTTGACGGTCTTATTCGGACGGCTGCTCGGCGAGCGAGTTGCGAACATCAGCATCGCCGCGTTGATACTCTCGACCGGAACGGCTCTGCTATCTTTCTATCAGATCCTCAGCTCAGACTCGCTCGCACTTACCCTTCCAGGGCTGCCGGCGCTGCTAACCCCCACGGTACTCGTCGATCGCCTTGCCGGAATCATGATGATCCTCATCAGTGTCGTGAGCTTGGTGATTCATGTCTATTCCAGGCAATATATGCAGGGCGATCCCGGCTATGCCAGATTCTTCGGGCTGCTCAGCCTGCTGACCTTCGTGCTCCTGACCCTGGTCACGAGCGGACACCTCTTGTGGTTCTTCCTTGCCTGGCACACCGTGACCTGGCTGCTCGCCACATTCATTTCCTTTAACCGCGCCAGCGCCGCGGCCCGCCAAGCGGGACGGACAACCCTGCTGGTGCAAGGATTCGGGGATATCGCGCTCCTGCTGGCGATCATGGTGCTCTATGCAGCCTTCCGCACCCTCGACCTGACAACACTGTTCCATGCGCTGGATGAGATGCCGAGCCGTCCGACCCTCTGGACCGGAACCCGGTTCGAACTGGATGCGATCACGACCAGCACGCTGTTGCTCGTCTTCGCTGTCATGACCAAGTCCGCCCAGTTTCCGTTTCATATTTGGTTACCCGGCACAATCGAGGCCCCGACCCCCGTTTCGGCGATGCTTCATGCCGGCATCGTGAATGCCGGAGGATTTCTGGTGAACCGCCTGGCACCGCTGTTCGGCCAGTCTCCGACCACGCTCTATATCTTGTTCGTGGTGGGCGCGCTCACAGCCTTGATCGGCGCCTCAACCATGCTGACCCAATCAAGCATCAAACGCACACTCGCCTACTCGACCATGGGACAGATGGGCTATATGGTCATGGAATGCGGCCTGGGCGCCTTCGCGCTCGCCATCTTTCACCTGTGCGCCCATGGTCTCTTCAAAGCCACGCTGTTTTTGAATTCAGGCGATCACATCCACAAGGCGAGAACCGAGTACAAGCTGCCCGAGCCTCGCAGGGTCAGCGACACGCCGGCGTTCTCGTTCGTTCCCTGGGGAACCGGACTCGCCATCACGCTCATTCTGCCGCTGCTCATTCTGCTGATGACCCACGGCCTGGTCCATATTTCCCTGTTCGAATCACAGAGCACTATGATCTTTCTCTTCTTCGCCTGGGTCACCTCGGCGCAGGCCATCTTCAGCCTCTACCGGCTGAACGTTGCCGCCTCCTGGAAAGTCTCGCTCACGATGCTCGCGACCCTGACCTTCATCGGCCTCACCTATCTCTGGGCGGGGGAAGCCTTTACGCACTTCCTCTATCCGGCGCCAGGCCATGTCGCCGCCTATTTCCAAGCGGCCGCCTGGCACCAGGGCCTCTTCGATGCCGTCATCATCGCGTCAACCCTGATCATCATCGGAGTCTGGATGCTGCTCTACGGCAAGGCGCACGGCTACCAGCCACTGCTTCCCGCAGGATTCACCACTCTGCACACGCGCCTCTACGTGGGGTTCCTCGCCGGCCTCTACGTCGAGGATCTGTTGCGGGCCCTGCGCCCGAGGCTCAAACCGTTACGTGCGGCGTCTCGTCGGCCGCCCTGCTGACACAAGAGATTGCAAGATTCAAACGGGACATCACTAGAAGCCCGAGCGACGTTGAGAACAAGCAACATGGACATGCGACAGTCTGAACCGAGGAGGAGATCACTATGAGAGGCCTGACACTGCATCCGATGAAAGAAATCAAGATCATCGTGCAAGGCGACCAATTGAAGTTTATCACCGAGTTGTTGGACCGGACCGGAGCGACCGGCTATACGATCATCAATAATATCTCGGGCAAAGGCCATCACGGCTTTCACGAGGGACATCTGCTGTTCAACGACACCAGCAGCCAGGTGATGGTGTTCACCGTCGTACCCGAAGACAAGGTGGAACCGATTCTGGCCGGCCTGGGCCCGCTCTTCAATCGACATTCAGGCGCCATGTTCGTGACCGACGTGGCGGTCAGCCGGCGGGACCATTTTGCGTCCAAATGAGCCGACCGTTCGGCTGGAATCTCTCCCCTTCTCTCGACGGCTTCCGGTTCGACTCGGTATACTATGGCGAACCCGTGACCGGGTCCCATACTCACCACAAGCTCGATTCGTAGGTGCCCCGATATGCCGCCCGCACAACCCGGCAGTTCCCGCGAACCTGCCATAGCACAGCCGGAAGTCGCCGCCGCTGAAATCCTGGCATGGGTCAGCGACTGTATCGAGGGAGGGCTCTGCCTGCTCGCGCGCGGCCTATTGATTTTCGAAAATGCGCAATTCGGCGAATTGGTGGAAATCCCGGCCGAGAAGGATCCTGCTCCATCGACGTCGGGCGGCTCCTTGCGTGCACGTTTATTCGCCGACGCGCTCGCATGGAACGAGGAGTCGATGGGGACTCGCGGAACCATGGCCTATCACCTGACGCATCGTGACGGACAGCCACTGATTTATGACTGCCGCTTCAACGTGGTTCCCTACCACGGAGATACCGGCGTGCTCCTCGTCCTGCAGAACGTGACGGAGCGGACCGTTCTCGCGCATGAAGCCTCCCAGGTCGCCCGATTCCAAACGGTGCTGGCCCGGATCGGAACTCTCGCCGTCAGCGACGCCTCGGCTCAAGACCTCATGAACGAGGCGGTGCAACATACGGCGCAAGCGCTGGGCGTCGAGCTCTGCAAGATCCTGATCGCGAGGGAGTCCGACGATCACCTTGCCGTCGTGGCGGGGATCGGTCTCGAAAAGGAGCTGAGCGGGAAACTGACGATCGAAGGCGGCACGCATTCACAGGCCGGCTTTGCCATTCGCGAGCGCGTGCCCGTGGTCGTGCGGGACCTCCGGAACGAAACCCGGTTTACCCCGTCGAAGCTCCTCACCGAACATGGCGGCATCGCCGGCATGTGCGTCCCGATGCTGGTCGAAGACCGCGTCTACGGCGTCATGACGGCTCATTCGAAACAGATCAGAGACTTCACCGGCAAAGAACAGGAATTCCTCTGCGCCGTGGCGAACACGGTTGCCACGGTCCTGGAACGGCGGCGGCGGGCCGACACCCAGCGGGATCTCTATCACCGGCTCTTCATGTCGGCGCAGGACGGCATCATGCTGACCGACACCGACGGCCGCATCCTGGAATGGAATCCTGCGCTCGAACGGATGACGGGCTGGCGGCGCGAAGAGGCCCTCGGGCAGCGTCCCGGCATCCTGAAATCCGGCAAACATGCGCCGGACTTCTACGATCGACTCTGGCAAGCGATTCGCGCAGGCCAGCCGTTCGCCGACCGCTTCGTCAACCGGCGCAAAGACGGGTCTGAATTTCTGGTCTGGGAAAGCGTCAGCCCCGTGAAAGACCGGGACGGCACCACCCAATTCTATATGGCCATCCTCACCGACTTGAGCGAACGGGAACAGATGCTGGAAGCGCTGCGCCATACCGAACAGGTCAAGCTCGTCGGACAATTGGCCGGAGGGATCTTGCATGAAGTACGCAATCCCCTGATCGGCCTCGGCAGCCTCGCCACCCATCTGGCCGAGCAGAGCCAGCTCCCCCAGTCCGCCAGAGACCGCTGCCGCCTTATCGCGCGCGAGGCGGCGCGGATCGACGAACTGCTCGAATCGCACCTGGGACAGTTGCGGCCGCGGCCGTTCGATCTTCAGCCCTGCGATCTGCCCTCGCTCATCGACGACACGCTGGCCCTGCTCCGTCCCAATCTGTCTAAGCAACGCATCGCCGTCCGGAAGACGATTGCGAACAACCTGCCGATGGTCGAAGCCTCGCGCGCCCACCTTCAGCAAGTGTGTCTGAACATCACAATGAATGCGATCGACGCCATGCCCGACGGAGGCGAGTTGGCAATCACGATCGGGCCTGAAACCAAGCGCGGCGCCGGGGTTCTCCTCCGCTTCTCGGACACCGGCAAGGGCATCGCCCCGGACAGCTTACAGCGGATTTTCGAACCCTTCTTCACCAACGGCAAAGCCAAGGGCGTCGGGCTCGGGCTGACGATCACGCATGACATCGTCGAGCGCCATGGCGGGCAGCTGTCCATCAGCAGCCCGCCGGGCAGCGGCGCCGTGGTCGATGTGTGGCTGCCCGTTGGAACACGAGGCCTAGCATGACCTGGCAACTCTTACTGGTAGAAGACGAGCCCTCGGTTCGCGAGGCCTTTGCCCTCCGGCTGAGCGATCAAGGCTATATCGTGCAAACCGCCGGATCCGGAGAAGAGGCGTTCGCCCTGCTGCGCTCGTTCGAACCGGACATCCTCATTCTCGACCTGGTCATGCCGAACCTCTCGGGACTCGATGTCCTGGCCCGTGTGAAACAGACATCCCCCCATCTGCTGGTCATTCTTTTGACGGCGAGGGGGACCGTCAAGGATGCGGTGGAAGCAACGAAGCTCGGCGCCTTCGACTTCGTCGCCAAATCTATCGATATGGAGGACTTGCAGCATGCGCTCCGCCGCGCCACCGAACTGCTCACCCTGCAACGCCAGGTCCGGTTGCAGAGCGGGCAGGACGCGGAACGGTATGCGCTGGATCGGATTATCGCCAGAAGCCCCGTTACGCAGGCCTTCCTGAGTCAGCTCCGGGAACTGGCAAATACCGACCGAGTCACCGTGCTGCTCCAGGGTGAAACCGGCACCGGCAAGCAGTACATGAGCCGCGTGATTCACTACAACAGTGCCAGAGGACAGAAACCCTGCATCGAGGTGGACTGTCCGTCGATCCCCCGCGAGCTGTTCGAAAGTGAATTGTTCGGACATGAAAAAGGATCCTTCACCGGCGCCCTGGGACGAAAGGCCGGATTGATCGAGATGGCCGAGGGTGGAACGGTCCTCTTCGACGAGATCGGCGACCTGCCGCTCCCGTTGCAGGCCAAGCTGCTCCGCGTCATCGAAGAGCGGACCCTGCGCCGCGTCGGTGGATCGGCGACCATCCCCGTGGATGTCCGGTTCATGGCGGCCACCAACCGCAATCTCAAAGAAGCCGTGGCAAAAGGCGAGTTCCGCGAGGATCTCTACTTCAGATTGAACGTCGTCACGTTGACCGTCCCGCCGCTTCGCGAACGAGGCGAAGACATCATCCCCCTCGCCGAACAATTCATGGCCCGCTCCGCCGTCGCCCTCAAAAAGCCGGTGCGCATGATCGGCGAGAGCGGCAAAGCGCTCCTGCGCCGCTATTCGTTTCCCGGTAACGTTCGCGAATTGGGCAATCTCATCGAGCGGGCCGTGCTCTTCTGCCCGGGTGATTCGCTTGAAGCCGGGAATTTTCCTACCGATGTACAAGCCGATCATTCCACGAGTCCCCGCACGAGGCCCCTCCACGCGCCGGAAGTTCCTGCTCCGGACGACCCGAACAAGGTGCACCTGACGTTTCGACTCGGCGAACAGTCTCTCTCGGATCTGGAAGACCGCATCATCGCCGAAGTCCTTCGGCGCTCAGACGGCAACAAAACCCTCGCGGCCAAACACCTCGGCATCACCCGCTGGATGCTGGATCGGCGCAGGAAGCCGTAGCGCTACCAGCAACTGAGCGCTGGCGCACTCCGCCGACAATCCGACCGTGCGCACACGCACCGGCCTGCAGAGATCGCTATCCCCGTTGCACGCCCTCCGTAACCGTACGCCTAAATTTCCCATGAAATCACA
Organism: Nitrospira sp.; assembly: GCA_040081095.1. GTDB lineage: Bacteria > Nitrospirota > Nitrospiria > Nitrospirales > Nitrospiraceae > Nitrospira_D. Next base: position 964 of record JBEBHO010000166.1, on the reverse strand, counting down.
CACCATCGGGCAACCGGATCGCCATGACAATCGGGACCGGCGATTGCATTGATCTGACTTCGACGCGCGAACCGCAACGATACAGAACTGATGCGCTCCCAACAAAACGGCGCGAGTCCAATTTCTGGAGGCCGCGATGACTCTGAGGCTCAACATTTTTATCGTGCTGGTGATCGGGCTGCTCGTACATCACCCGGAATCCGAAGCCGCCTCCCAAGGCTATCAGGCGCCTCCGCCCTCCGCAGCCGCAGACCATGTGATTCTGTTTGTGCTGGAAGGCGTCGATCACCAGTCCTTGAAGACCGGACCGATGCCGGCCCTCGCGCGTCTGGCTAAGGAAGGAGCCGCGACCTGGTCGGCCGGTACGGTCACATCCCCAAGCCGTCTCCCCGCAATGGCCTCCCTCCTCACCGGACTCCCCATTGAGAAGCACGGCATTACCTGGGACACCTTTGAATTCAGCCGGGGCTATCCGAGACCTCCGACCGTCTTCGACTATCTCGACCTCAGCGGCGGACGGGACAGCGCCATCTTCTTCATGGACGAGTCGCTCTACCAGCTGGCAAAACCGGAACCCTATACGGATTATCAGGTGTGCGGACCGCTCAAACCGGAATGCAGCCCGGATCGGCTGGTGTCCTACATCAAGCAGTACATCAGGAAGGCGGCCAGCGGACAAGGATACGGGCATGCGATTCTGGCCCTGCCGCATCTCCTCGTGGTGCACCTGCCGGACGGGGCTCGGGCCGGAATCGAACACGGCTGGGCCTCGGGGCACTATCGCACCGCACTCCGGTCGGTGGATCAGGCTATGGAGTCGGTGCTGGCGATTTTCAAAGACCACGGATTGCTCGCACGCACCACAGTGTTCGTGACCTCTTTGAGCGGGACCGGCGCGGCGCAGGGGCTGTCCGGGACGGCCACATCGCCCGTCCCGTGGATTGCCTCCGGAGCCGGGATCAAG
>JBEBHO010000075.1:0-2653 GCA_040081095.1 Nitrospira sp. | reverse complement strand
GATTTTCGGTCGCCAGGTCGGCGAAACCGAATACCTGCTCTCGGCCATTCCTTTGGGTGGATACGTCAAGCTGTTCGGCGAGGACGAAACGGAAGCGACCACCCCGGAAGATAGGCGGCGCTCCTTCGCCCATATGGGTATCTGGGGGAAAGTCTTGATCGTAGCAGCCGGACCAGGCTTTAACTTTATTCTGGCCTATCTGATCTTTGCCGGCTGGCTCTCTACAGGATCGCCGCTGTTCGTTCCGACCTTCCGCGATCTCAGCCCGGATATTGAGGCACTGGTGCCCGGCTCACCGGCCTCCTCCGCTGGGATGGAAGTCGGCGACCATATCACCAAGGTCAATGGGAAAGAAATTTCGACGAGAAGCGAATTATTGGATGCTGTGGCTCACAGCAAGGGCGAAGCCCTTTCCCTTGAAATCAAACGCGGCTCACAAGTGAAGCCGCTCTCCGTAACACCAGTCCCCGTGCAAGCCCAACCGGCCGTGCCAGACGAGCCCGTTTATACGATCGGAGTAGAGGAGACGCCTCCTCTCGTCACATCCGTGATGCACGGACAACCGGCAGCTACGGCAGGATTCCAGGCGGGAGATCGGGTCATCGGTATCGATGGCCAAACTATTTACACGTGGCTCCAAATGACCACGATCGTACGAGACAGCCCCAATAAGCTCTTGCACGTCGATGTGCTCAGAAGCGGCCAGCGAATCCCTCTCGCAGTGACACCTAGCGCAGAAAAAGCCACCGTCAACGGCCAGGCCACGGACGTGGGGAAGATCGGAATTTCAGGTCCGGGCCGATCGCTCATGCGTTCGGACAACCCACTGCAAGCCGTCTACCAAGGCCTCGACGCCACATGGGGATGGACCGAACTCACCGCCATCGGCCTCTATAAGATGGTTGTGGGAGATATTTCGAGCAAGAATATCGGCGGCCCGTTGACGATCGCCAATATCTCCGGAGAAGCGGCCTCTCAGGGTGCCTCCAGCGTCGTCTTCCTGATCGCCATCCTCAGCATCAACCTTGGCGTGCTGAATTTGCTGCCGATTCCGATTCTGGATGGAGGGCACTTGCTCTTTTTTCTGATTGAAGGCATTCTACGCAAACCGCTCGGCGACCGGCAGCGGGAAATTGCACAGCAGGCCGGGTTGGTCTTATTGGTTGGCGTGATGATCTTCGCCTTTTGGAATGACCTCGAACGTATCTTCCTGCGTTAATACCCCATGAAAACATCGCAACTCCTGATCCCCACTCTACGGGAAGCCCCCGGTGAGGCCGAAACGGTCAGCCATCGGCTCATGCTGCGCGCCGGGTTGATTCGGAAAGTCGCATCCGGCATTTATACCTATCTTCCGCTCGGCCTCCGCGTCATCCGCAAGGTGGAACAAATCATTCGCGAAGAGATGAACCGCGCCGGCGCACAGGAGCTGCTGATGCCGATGGCATCGCCCGCAGAGCTCTGGAAAGAGACCGGCCGCTGGGATTTTTACGGCAAAGAGCTGCTCCGGTTCAAAGACCGGCACGAGCGGGATTTCTGCCTCGGACCTACGCATGAAGAGATCATCACGGATCTGTTTCGACGGGAAGTGAAATCCTACCGGCAGCTCCCGCTGAACTTTTATCAGATTCAAACGAAGTTTCGGGACGAGATCCGCCCACGATTCGGCTTGATGCGGGGCCGCGAGTTCCTGATGAAGGATGCCTACAGCTTCGACCGCGACGAAGCCGGTGCGCGGGAAAACTATCAAAAGATGTACGATGCCTACCATCGGATCTTTACCCGATGCGGCCTGACATTCAGAGCCGTCGAAGCAGATACCGGACTCATCGGTGGGAGTTCATCGCATGAGTTCATGGTCCTGGCAGAAACCGGCGAAGAAACGGTCGTGTATAGCGATACCGGCACATTTGCCGCCAACGTGGAGCGCGCAGACGTCCTGCCGCCTGAGCACGTAGAGGGCGATGCCGCCCTGCCCATCCGATCCGTTTCAACCCCCAATTGCCGCAGCATTGAAGAAGTAACTGCCTTTCTGAAGGTTCCCGCGCACAAGCTCGTCAAGACGCTGCTGTATTCGACCGGCAAAGAAACTGTGGCGGTGCTCGTACGGGGCGACCATGCGGTTAACGAGATCAAGCTGAAGAAGGCCCTGGGAGTGCCTGAAATCGAACTGGCAGGGCCGACGACGGTCGAAAAAGCCACCGGTGCGCCGGTTGGATTCGCCGGGCCTGTTGGCCTCAAGGGAATCAAAATATTCGCCGATCAGGCCATCCCGGCCCTCAAGAATGTTGTCGTAGGCGCGAATCAACTGGACACGCACCACGTCGATGCCAATTGGGGCCGCGACTTTACAGCCGACCAGGTCCTCGACCTTCGGAATGCACAGGCTGGCGATCCATCACCAAAAAGAGATGGCATTCTGAAAGCCACCAAGGGGATCGAAGTCGGTCACGTCTTCATGCTTGGCACAAAGTACAGTAAAGCCATGAGCGCGACATACCTGGACCAGCAAGGGAAAGAATGCCTGGCCGTCATGGGCTGCTACGGGATTGGAGTTGGACGGTCTGCCGCTTCTTCCATCGAGCAAAATCATGACGAGCGTGGAATCATCTGGCCTTACCCGATTGCCCCGTTTCACATTCACCTCATCCCC
>JBEBHO010000129.1:0-2656 GCA_040081095.1 Nitrospira sp. | reverse complement strand
GACAGAAGGGTGCTCGTAAGCGCTTCCAGTACTCCAAGCGCTAAACAGCCGGAGCCAAAGAACGAGAAAGGGAAGGCTCCTTGCCTTCCCTTTTTTGTGTCCACAACCGGAAACCCTCAGCATCAATCCGACAGGATGACAGGTCATGCCTAAGAAATTTCGCATCGCGATCGCAGGGGCCAGCGGCTATGCCGGCGCAGAACTCGTCCGCCTGGCAGCGGCCCATCCTTTTTTCGAAATCGCCGCAGTGACCTCTGAGAAATCGGCCGGCCAATCCGTCGCCTCCGTCTTCCCCAGCCTCACCGGTGTGGTGCAGCATACATTTGAAGCACTGGCACCCGAGGCCCTAACCGAACGCGCCGATGCCCTGTTCCTTGCGCTGCCTCATACAAAATCGCAAGAGCCAGTTGCGCTCTGCATGAAGTCGGGGAAGCTGGTTGTGGATCTAAGCGCGGACTATCGACTCAAAAGCGTGGCGGCATATGAACAATGGTATCAGACACCTCACGCCCATCCGGCGCTGCTCCAAGAAGCCGTCTATGGCCTGCCGGAACTCCATCGAAGTGCGATTGCCACAGCAAAACTCGTCGCCTCACCAGGCTGCTATCCGACCGCGGCCATCTTGCAGCTGGCGCCGCTCTTCGCCAAAGGACTCGTCCAACTCGATTCTATTGTGATTGACGCCAAGTCTGGGGTCTCGGGCGCGGGACGAAGCCCTGCCCTGCCCTATCATTTCCCGGAAGCCCATGAATCGTTGGAGCCCTACAAGATCGGCAAACACCGCCATATTCCGGAGATCGAACAAGAGCTGTCCGGTGTCATGGGAACGCCCGGGGCTGTCACCATCGCGTTTACTCCGCACCTCGTACCGATGAATCGGGGAATCCTGAGCACCGCCTACTGCAAACTGAAGACAGACATCAAGCTTTCTGAATTGCGCGCCCTGTATCGGGAATTTTATAAAGGCGAGCGGTTTATCCGTCTCTATGAAGACATCGTCCCCAACCCCCGATACATCAAGGGCTCAAATTTTTGCGACATCGGCGTCTACGCAGACCAGCGCGCCGGATGGGTCGTCACCGTGGCAGCCGTAGATAATCTGATTAAAGGCGCCGCCGGCCAAGCGATTCAAGCCATGAATCTGATGATGGGAATTCCTGAAGAAACGGGACTCACTGCGCCTGGCAGCTACCCTTAACTCACATTCTTTTTTGAGCAACCCTTCAACGAGATGACCACCATGAAAACCAACGCATCGGGCGTGACCGCGCCACAAGGCTTCGAAGCAGCCGGCATCCATTGCGGCATCAAGAAACCGGGCATCCTCGACCTGGCCCTGGTCGTATCAACCGTCCCGGGTCCCATCGCAGGAGTTTTCACGAAAAATCGCGTCGTGGCAGCACCGGTGATTCTCGACCGCCGGCATCTCCGGCAGCGTCGCGGCCGCGCCATCATCGTCAATAGCGGCAATGCCAATGCGTGCACCGGGACAAAAGGCCTTCAGGCGGCTGTTGCCATGGCCACTGCCGTGAGCAAGAGTCTGGCGATTCCGGTGAATCAGGTCTTCGTCGGATCGACCGGCGTCATCGGACGGGTGCTCCCGATTGATCGCGTGAAGGCAGGCATCCCGACAGTGATCGAAAAACTCAGCCGCACCGGCGGACGCCAGGCCGCTCAGGCCATCCTCACGACTGACTTACGTCCGAAAACCGTCGTCGTTCAGGCTAAAATCGGCGGCCGAGTCGTGACCATCGGAGGCATGGCCAAGGGTTCAGGCATGATCCATCCCAATATGGCCACCATGCTTGGGTACTTGACCACCGATGCCGCCATCGCGCCGGCCGCGCTGCAGCGTGCGCTGAAATCGGCAGTCGATCAATCCTTTAACTGCATTACGGTGGACGGCGATACCAGCACCAACGATACGGTCCTCTGCCTGGCCAACGGATTGGCGAAGAACGCGACCATCCAATCGGGCACCAAGCACTATCGTCAGTTTGAGCAATTGCTGACCGAAGCCTCTCAGACGCTAGCCTTGGCCATTTGCCGTGACGGCGAAGGGGTCACCAAAGTCGTGAAAATCGCCGTCGGCGGGGCGAAGACGATGGCAGCCGCCAAACGAGTGGCCAGCACGATCGCCACCTCCAATTTAGTCAAGACCGCCCTCTTCGGCGAAGACGCCAACTGGGGACGTGTGATGGGCGCACTTGGTCGATCAGGCGTTCCCATCAATCCCGACCGCGTGACCGTACGCTTCGACAAGGTCGTAATGGTCAAACAGGGAATGGGCACCGGACTGGCGGCGGAACGGAAAATCGCCCAGGTGTTCAAGCAGAAGGAATTTACGATCTCGGTCGATCTTGGACAAGGAGAGGCAACGGCCCACATGTGGACGACCGACTTGTCGTACGACTATGTTCGCATCAACGCGAGCTATCGATCCTGAGGATGAACCCCACACCTAACCGCTTGAAAATCCACTGTAGCTATGATAGCGTGCCGAGGCTTTAGAGGTGCATCGGATAGCTCTGCTCACACCATTGGCGTCAGCAGAAACAGTATTTAAATTTAACATCAGCGAAGAAAAACGCTGCTTGGCTTGAGAATAAGGGGATTCGTTCCCCTCACCCGCACGGCGGGTGCTCTGCAAGCCTCG
>JBEBHO010000001.1:0-10015 GCA_040081095.1 Nitrospira sp. | reverse complement strand
CTGGATGTGGCCAGAACCGACGTCCTGGTCGCAGAAGCTGCCGGGTTAATCCCAGACCTCACCAGAAGCCGCGCGCTGGAACTGCATCGGCTCGAAGTACTCACTGGTTCATCGCCGGGGTCGATTAATCTCGGCCACAAATCCCTGAGAGCGGCGGTCACTCAGCCGGAGATTCCTGTCGGCCTTCCCTCCCAGTTGCTGGAACGACGACCGGACATTCTTCAATCGGAAGCGACCCTGATCGCCGCCAATGCGCGCATCGGGCAGGCCCGCGCATACTTCTTCCCGACTCTGTCCATCACCGGCCAGGGCGGTCTCCAAAGCGCCGAATTCGCCAATTGGTTTTCAGGAAACAGCTGGAGCTACAGCATCGGCCCCTCGATCACCCTGCCGATTTTTCTCGGCGGGACCAATGTCGCCCGTCTCGATCAGGCGGAATCGCGTTATCAGCAAATGCTGGAGAGCTATCAGCAGACGATCCTTCAGGCCTTTCGGGAAGTGGCTGACCTGCTCGTGTCGCTGAATACCAGAGCCGAACAACTGGTCCACCAGCGAGAACAACTCACGGCCGCTCAGACCGCTGTGACCCTAGCCACCGTCCGCTATCGCAAAGGCTTGGTGAATTACCTGGATGTGCTCGATGCCCAACGCAGCGCCCTCACGGCGGAAACACAGGTGGTGCTGACTGAGCGGGCACGATTGACCGACATGGTCAGTCTCTTCAAAGCCTTGGGAGGGGGATGGACACAGAAGGCCTCGTCGCCCCCTCACTCCTAGTCCTGATACTCATCAGTTCTTTTCCCTACGAGGCTTCAATCTATCCACGCCAAAACCACATTTTTACTGGCACTCTAAGGGGGTCAAGAATAGGCTGGATTCATCCGAAGAAGTAGGAAGCTACGTATGGATCAGACGGCCTCACATAACCAGCCAACCCAAACGCCAGCGACGATCCTCGTCGTTGACGACGAGCCGTCGATCGTCAAACTGTGCCGCGCACTCCTGCAGCCGGAAGGGTTCACGATCCTTGAGGCCGATGGCAGCTCGGACGCCCTGAAGATCTGCACAAAGCATGAGGGCCAGATTGATGTCTTGCTGACAGACTTGGTCCTCCCGCCTCCAGGATTTCAGCTCGCCTCAAGCGCCAATGAATTTCCCCATGTCCATGGGCATGAGCTGGCCATGCGGGCTGCCACGATCCGCAAGGGACTCAGAATTATCCTGATGTCGGGGAATCCGGACAAGGAACTCGCCAGCCACGGAATTAAGCGAGGCACGCTGCCATTCCTGCAAAAACCGTTTGAGAAGACGGCGCTGATTCAGCTGATCCGCGATGTACTGCAAAATCCCCCGCCGGCACTCAATCTGACTCAGGGGAAAGCGGCGAACGACGTCGACTGGTTCGGGTAATCCCTCTCCCGCGACTCATCGAACAACGCATGTGAATGGATGCAGCTCCTGCTGGTATCCGCAATACCTGCTAGGGATGCTCTGTCATGAACCAACCGGCGATGGAGAGCCGCCGGTGTTGGCTGGCCGTTTGATCGACCCGGCACACGCGGTGAAATCTAGGCACAGTGAACATGACCAAGGAGCCCGGGCGCGGCTCGATACAATGCGTGACGGACAACGCCGGCTTCTCTGCCGTGTGGGTCGAACGGGTCCCATAGACGATCAGTTCCCCGCCCCAATCCGACTGCCACTCCTCGTGGAAATAGCTCACCACGGCAATCCGACGAAGCGGCGCACGACGGCCTCCCACCGGCTGGCCTTGATCGGTATCGTCATGCGTCAGCAGGCAGTCTCCGGCCGAATAGGAATAGTAGCTGAACCCCATGTGGCGGCCGATGATGTTGGGAAAGGACTCCATGTATTCCTGAATGCAGGGCAATTGGAGCCGGGACAAAAACCGATTCCCCTGCGCCGGACCGATCTCCGCTTTCGCCCAATTGCCGGAATCCGGAAAATCTTCGCGCACTTTAGGAAGGTCCGACAAACTCTTCCAAGCCGCTTGATTCATCGCATCACGGAAATACTGCCGCTCATCGGCAGACCAGAAGTTTTCCACGACCAGCACCGGACTCTGGCGGAATGAAAACGCCGACAGATCCGAAAGCGATACGATCGACGAATGCACTGCCCCCTGACTCTCCACCATCATCCTCCTTGGCACAACGAACCGGCCATCCGACGAAGTTGTCTTAACACCCTCGTCTTGGGAATGACAAGACCAGCCGTCCCAGAAATGCCGAAGGGGCTGCCACCTCACGGTGACAGCCCCTTCAAGACTCATGGCACAGAATGTATTACCAGCGGTCGCGCTTACCGCCGCCGCCACCGCCGTTACCACCACGGCCACCACCACCGCCGCCGCCAAATCCACCGCGTCCGCCACCACCGCCGCCACCCGTGCGGGGCTCCTGTGGGCGCGCTTCATTGACGGTCAAGGTCCGGCCGCCGAAATCGGCGCCGTTCAAAGCCGTAATAGCCGCTTGAGCTTCTGAATCAGAGGCCATCTCCACGAAGCCGAAGCCCCGCGATTGGCCGGTGAACTTGTCCGTGATCACGCGCGCAGACTCGACAGCCCCATGCGCGGCAAACAGTTCACTGAGTTGTTGTTCGGTCGCCGCATATGGCAACCCACCGACGTAGATCTTCGAACCCATGTGGGTTCCTCCTTTGAAAATGATGATATTGTCTTGGACTCGAGTGACGGAGGAAGGAGCGGGCCGAAGACGCGATCAATGCGGCGACTCAGGTCTGACTTCCGACGAAATTCCCGGGCAAGGCAACATCGTTGCGGGCCTGCTTTATTTTGACGATTCATCGCGAGGCCCTGGCGATGACTTAGTCGTCAGCCTAACACAGGGGTCCGGTGAATTCAACGTCACTCCCCGACCCGAACCAGCAACCCCTGGTCTCGGCAATAGGCAAACGTCCGGTGAAACCAGGCAATCATGGCCGTCAAAAACAAGAGGTTTAGCCCGACCGCCCAACCAAGATGCTCAACCGGCTGACCTGATTGACTGAGGACGCCACGCATCCCCTCAAAGACATGCGCGGCTGGATTAGCCCAGGCGACCGGCTTCAGCCAGGCCGGAAGGACATCCATCGGATAGAACACACAGGAGATCGGCTGAAAGAGGAACACCATGCTCCAGGCCAGCACCTCGGCCTCCTGCCCGAATCGCATGATCAGTGAGGTCGTAAAGACGCCGATGACCCATCCGGTGACCACCAAATTCAGCACGAAAGGGAGTAGCCAGAGCCCAATAATCAGGATGCTGTAGTCGTAAAACAGCCATGCACAGAGCCCCATCACCAGCGAGACGCAGACGACCTTGAAAATGCTCATGACCATCGTCGCAGCGAGAAACTCGCTGGGCTTCAACGGACTCGCGAAGAGATTCATCAAGTTCCTGGACCAGAGTTCTTCCAGAAATGAAATGGTAATCCCCTGCTGAGAACGAAAGAGGACATCCCAGAGAATGAGCGCGCCGAGAAAGAACGTGACGAACCCGGGCACCTGCGTCTGAAACCGCGCAAGATAGAGCGTGATGAAACCCCAGATGACCAGATCCAGAAACGGCCAATAGAAAATCTCCATGATCCGGGGCAGGCTCCGGCGATAGAGATAGAGGTGGCGAAAGACGATGGCGGTAATCCGATGGATTTTCATGACATCCTAGTGCTGATGGTCTTCACCGCATCCACCACACTCGTGGTGCCGTCCCAGCATGGTATCCATCATCGTCTGCGCTCCACCGACGAGCCGCTCGCCGACACGCGTGCCGTCAGGCAATTTTCTCAGGCCCAGTCCGAGCAGGGTTACCGGGACAGCCCCTACGCCAAGCAGAAATGGCCAGGTGGCCATGCGCGCAGCATCCATCATCCAGATGACCGCCACCGCTATGAGGAGAGGGACGAGTCCTGCCGTGAGGCTGGCCCGCACCACTTGCCACTTGCTGGTACCGCGCAGCGCGCCCACGACGGCAAAGGTCGACCAGAACAGGCCCCAGCAGGCGCTCACTCCGAACCCGCCCAACACCAGCCCTAATGCCAACGAGATGGCTGTCTCTACCATGATTTGAGGCTCCATTCTTTCCCCGCAACCGGGGGCACTATGATTCTCTGGCCAATTTTAAGAACACGTCTTCAAGATCCGTCTGCCCGAAGCGTGACACAATTTGGGCCGCCGTCCCCTCCGCCACTAGATTGCCCTTTTGGAGAAAGATAATGCGATCCGACATCTCTTCCATCTCCCGCATATTGTGCGACGTATAGAGGACGCTCAACCCTGAGGCCCGCTGCTCATCCTTCAGCAACGCCCTGATCTTGTGCGCGATATCGGGATCCAAACTGGCCGTCGGTTCGTCCAGGAACAGAATCTTCGGTTCGGTCAAAAACGCCTTGGCCAGCGTCAATCGCGTCATCTGCCCGGATGAAAGCTTGCGCGTGACTTTGTGCCGGAATTCCCCCATCTCCAGCTTCTTCACGATGTCATCGATCTTCCGCTGCACATCAGGCAGGCCATAGAGTCGGGCGACCACCCACAGATTTTCCTCGACCGTCAGCGATTGCGGCATCGACATATAGGTGGAGGAAAAATTGACCCGCTGCAGGATGGCCTCCCGATGGGTTTCCAGGTCCATCCCAAACATCGAGATCGTGCCGGACGTGGGGGTGATGAGGCCGAGCAGCATGTGCATCGTCGTCGTCTTGCCTGCACCGTTCGGCCCCAAGACACCGAGGATTTCACCAGGCTGTAGCGCGAACGAAATGCCGTTGACGGCCGTAAAGTCGCCGAACTTTTTAGTCAGATGACGAACTTCAAGAACGGGTGACGACATGGGGCGGTTCCTGGTCTTAATTGAATAACAACGCCGCGCCGATTTTGTCAGGCAGATGGCAGGTCTCGCACTTCCGGCTGACCGGCTTCCCCTGATACACCTGCTTGCCGTCGTGACAGCGGAAGCAGTCGGACAACGCCCGGGTGCGGAGGTACGACCCTTCGGGATGATCGGGATACCAGGGCTGGCTATCTGCTGTCACGTGCCCGCGCGGAATCACAATCGGATAGCCCTTGATCGGTGTGTCATGCACCACGCCTGCATGGCAGGTCGTGCACCCCTCGCCCTGTCCTCTCACTCCGAAGGCCTCCATATGCGCACGGTGGCTCATGACCAACCCCACGTCCTTCACAGGCGCCGGCAAGTCCCGTGTGGCGATCTCGGAAACTCGCAGAATATTCCGGTGACAACCCAGACAGACATCTGAACCCACCTTCGCTTGGAGGTTGTGAGAATCCGTCGGCGTGCCGAACAGATGAATCATCGAATCCTTTGTCCCGTTCCACGCTTTGTCATGGAGCCATCCGGCCACCCCAGGGCGCACATGACAGGCCACACAGGTCACCTCCTTATGAGACGACGTCACCCAACTGTCATACGACGGGGTAATGGTATGGCAACTGGCACAGAACTTCGGGTGATTGGTCAGGGGAATTGCGATCCCGCCGAAGGCGAATGCTCCGGCGATCAAGGCCAGAACCAGCGTCGCTTTACGGTTCCAATTCATGCGTGACGCGAGGGAAGTGCTTGATGATGAGGGCTGCGACACCCGTGACATCGTTCAAATCGAGCACCGGCACCGGAAGATCGATCGGTTTATCGGACACCACCGCCAGCAAACCATCGGGAGAAACCGGCACTTCACCGACCTGCTCACGAATCACGACGATCTTGAGATAGCCTTCGCTCTTCCAGCCTTCCGCAATAATGAGATCGTAGGAACCATCCAGAAACCGGTCCCGAATCTCCTCAACCTTCATTTCCTCCGGCACATCGGCGAACATCGCCAGGCTGCCGCGAGACATCACGATGACCGCGCTGGCCCCCGCACGTTTATGACGCCAGCTATCTTTCCCTTCGGTATCGAGATCGAATCCGTGGCCGGCATGTTTCACCGTCGCCACACGGTACCCCGCGCGCACCAACTCGGGAATCACGCGCTCGATCAACGTGGTCTTGCCGCTGTTCGACCGGCCGACAAATGACACGATGGGCACGGCCATGGGCTCAGTCCCTTTCCACGATCAACAACAAGACGTCTTATGCCCGGTGCTGTGAGTATGCTCCGCCTGGGTTTTCCAGGCTTCCCCGCTCAATAACTGCACGGTCACCAGATCGCCCGGATTCACCCGCTCCACTTCCACCGGGATATCGATCAAGCAATTCGCCTTCACCATCGAGGTCAGGATCCCGGATCCTTGCGCGCCGGTCGTCCGAACTTTGAAGACGCCGTCTTCCCGCGTCAACACGCCGCGGAGGAAATGTCGGCGGTCCGTTCGTTTCGAAAACTTCTCCTGGATGACTGCATGCACAAGCGGCCGCCCGTAGGTCCGATGCCCGTTCATCTTTAAAATAGCCGGCCGTACCAGTTGTTCGAACGTCACCATCGACGAGACCGGATTCCCCGGCAGACCGAAGGCCAACTTGCCCTGGATCTTGCCGAACGCCAGCGGTTGCCCAGGCCGGATGGCCAGCTTCCAGAAATTCATTTCAGCGCCCAGTTCGCGGAACACGGCCTTCGTAAAATCGTAATCCCCCATCGAAACGCCGCCGGACAACACCAAGACATCGGCCGTCAGCCCGTGGGAAATCTTTTCTTTCAGCGCCGCCGGGGTATCGCGGGCAATCCCCAGCAGAAAGGGAATGCCGCCGGCTTCTTGCACCGCCGCCGCAATCCCATAGCTGTTCGAATTGATGATCTTTTCCTCGCTGAATCGCTCATCTAAATCAGCCAACTCATCGCCCGTCGAAAGAATGGCTACCCGCGGACGCTGGTACACAAAGACAAAGGACTTCGCGAGAATCGCCAACATGCCCGCATCACCCGGACGAATCTGCGTTCCCTTGGCAATGATGCATTCGCCTTTTTTCACGTCTTCGCCCTGCGGACGGATGTTGGAGCCGCGCGGTTCAGGTTTGAAGACGCGAACAGAGTCCGGCGTGTGTTCCGTATCTTCGACTTTCAACACGGTGTCCGCCCCTTGCGGGATCGGCGCGCCAGTCATGATGCGAATCGCCTGGCCGGGGCCGACCGACTTCGTCGGCATCTTCCCTGCCGGCACGTCTTCAATGACTTTTAGCGTGACGGTCTTCTCGATCGCATGTTCCTGCTTGATATCGTCCCAACGCACGGCAAATCCGTCCATCGCGCTGTTGTTCCACGGCGGATTATCCCGCTCCGCGACGATGTCTTCGCCCAGCACACGGCCAAGAGCATCGAGGATGGACACTTTCTCCAGACCCAGCGTCGGTGTCGCCTCCAACACAATGCGCTGCGCCTCTTCAAGCCGCGTGAGTCCCTCTGTCGCGTCAGTTGCCTTCACGATTGCTCCCGTCTCTAACAGGCTGCTCAAAAAATCTGCCTGCAGCGTTCTCGCCGCACTCAGAGTCTCAACGTACCGAGGCGTACGCCTCGCTTCTTCGCTTGCTGCGACCTGGCTGGACAGCCTTTTTGAGCCGCCTGTGGATATTCATACTATGGTCCACAAGAAACCGCCCCACAGCATTGAGCGTGAATGACGTTGTCTCGCAAGCCCTAATGGGCATGTCGCGGCGCCACTTTCACCAGTGACCCGCTCTTCTTACAAAACGCTTCGATCTGATTCGCAATATTGTGATAGCACTCGGCCGTCGCCGTATCGGAATTGAACATCGCAAAGGGTTCGCCCGCGTCCGACTGCATCACGACATCGGGATCGAGCGGAATCCGCCCAAGGAACGGCACGCCCATGTCGTTGGCGGAGGCTTCACCCCCCCCCTTGCGGAACACCTCGATGTCCTTATGGCAATGTGGGCATTCCAGGCCGCTCATATTCTCCACGATGCCGATAATCGGCACTTCGCTGTCTTTGCAGAACGTCACCGACTTACGTGAATCCAACAACGCCACTTCCTGGGGCGTCGTGATGATAACCGCTCCGCTGACATTGCCGAGCAGATCGATCGTCGTCACCGATTCGTTTCCGGTGCCCGGCGGCAAATCGATGAACAGGAAGTTCAGATCCTGCCACTCCACGCCACCCAACAGCTGATTGATGAATTCATACTTGTACGCGTCGCGCCAGATGATGGGATCATCCGGATTCTGAAGCAGAAACGACATGGAGGCGATCTTCAGATTGTAGGCCTGGAAAGGAATGATGCCGCCCGAACTGCTGATCTTGAGCTTCTGTCCTTCCGCTCCGACCATCTTGGGAATGTTCGGGCCGTGAATATCCATGTCGCAAATGCCGACGTGCCAGCCCTTAAGCGCGAGACTGACGGCCAGATTGGTCGTGCAGGTGCTCTTCCCGACACCGCCCTTATTGCTCATGATCAACACTTTGTACTCGATGCGCTCCATCCGCTTGGCAACGAGCCACCGGCTATGGCCTTCTTTATCCTTCTGACAGGATTCGTTCTCATCACAAATCGCGCAGGCCCACATGTAGGTGCAGGCATCGCTTCCCCCGGACGTGGGTGGTTGAATGACATTCAGTTCGCGGGCCATAGTGTGTCCTTCTATATCGTGTGAAGCCTGGCGCTTCGGTTATCGACGGGGGTTTCCGCTGGGCACTCCAACATACTCGCTGCCACCGGACTTCGACATGCGTGCGGCGCTTGCCGCCACGGTCGCCGGCGTCAGCGGTGGCGCATCCGCAGTGTCGGCTGCTTCTTGCACCGGCTTCTTTTTGTTGAAGAAACCCGCACTGATAATGCCGACTTCATAAAACACATACATGGGCAAGGCCATCAGACACTGGTTAAACGGATCGGGCGTCGGCGTAAGAATGGCGGCAATGATAAACGCCCCCAGCAGCGCCCATTTTCGATAGCGCCGCAGAAACGGCGCATCAACCCAGCCCAGCTTGGCCATGAGCGTGATCGCCAGCGGCACTTCGAAGATCAGCCCGAAGACGAGCAAAAACCACAAGGCAAAGCCGACGTATTGGGCGATCGAGAGTTGAGGAATAAAGCCGGCATTCACACCGTATGAAATAAGAAAATTCAGCGCAAAGGGGAGGACGAAGAAAAATGAAAAGGTCACGCCCGCCAGAAACGCCAGCGTGCTCAACATGACGAAGGGGCCGACAAACCGGCGTTCCTGCACATGCAGACCCGGCACAACAAACTGCCAGAACTCCAACAGAATATAGGGGGTCGCCAACACCACGGCGAACAAACCGGCTACCTTGACGTTCTGCCACAGAGCTTCACCAGGTGCCAGAAAGACAAACGGCACCGTCGGCAGATCCGTCGGCTCCCACGACAACGTGCTGGGCACAAACATATTTTGGAGGGGAATGCGGAGCCACTTCACAAGCGCATCGGCGTAGAAAAACGTCACGATAAACACGATCGCCGTCACGATGACGGCGCGTGTCAGCCGGACCTGGAGCTCCACCAGATGCTCCATGACCGGCATTTTCTTGTCTTCCAGCGGTTTGAAGACCGAGTCCTGCAACCACCGGTTGAAATCGTTCAGCACCGCGCCCTCATCGTACGGAACCATGCTGCGCCGGATCTCGCATGATCACCGGCGCAGCAGACTCGGTCTACTTCGGGTTGACTGCCACGAACAGGCTGTTGCCCTGCCGGTTGACCAGCAGCACGGCCAATTCATCTTTCTTGATCTTGTTCGCAGCCTTCAGATATTCATCCACCGTTTTGATGGTCTCATGATTCACTTCCTGGATGATGTCCCCGCGCTGCAACCCCGCCGCCTCAGCCTGACCGCCCGGCTCGACGCCGGTCACGACCACGCCGGTGGTCTTGGCGGGAATGTTCAGCTGGCTCATCAGGGCATTATCCAGCGCCTGGATCTTCAGCGACGCCAGCACATTGTCCGGAGGCTTGATGGTCTCACCCTGTTCTTTGGGTGGGGCCGCCTCTTTCTTGGCCAGCAATTCGTCGGAGGGCCGCTCAGCGACCTTCACCGCAATGGTTTGCTCTTTTCCGTCTCGCAA
>JBEBHO010000341.1:0-35227 GCA_040081095.1 Nitrospira sp. | reverse complement strand
AGTTCGGCTCCGGCTCTCGCGGCAAAGACGGTCAAGACCGATTGCAGCCATTCGGTATTGTGGAGGGGCTTGGTATCCATGACCGCGAGTAGTCCGATGACCGCCCCCTCGTTGTTCCGGATGGAGACGCCGCAATAACTGTCGATCCCCAATTCCGTCAATAGTGTGAAACGGGGAAACGCACGTTGCACTCCGTGAGCGAAACAAGCTGAGCCTTCTGTCAATGCGGTTTCGCAGGGGGTCTGCTCCAGTGGATGCTCAAAATTATCCACCAGCGTTCCGCCGGAAGAGACGGCGATCGTGCGCATGATCGTGACGGGAGAGTCGGCTATGTGGCCGATCACGGCATACCGTACAGACAGCGTCGTGGTCAGTTGATTTACCAGCTCGGTGAGGAAGTCGTCGCCTGTTTTCGCGGCGGTGCGTTGGGCGATTGTGAGCAGCTGCGCCGATTGCTCGCGCAGATCCTGTCGCTCCCGGTCGCGATGGGTGGCTCGCTCCAGCAGCGTACGATCCCGCTCAGCGAGTTCCCGCGCCACGTCGGCAAGCTGTGATCGTAGCGATTCCAGTTCGGGCAGTTGTCCGGTCCCACTCATAGCGCGGCTCCTTGCCAGGTGACGCATGCGGAGTCAGTGTGATGAACGAGAGCAAGTATGGGGGTGTGCGGTAATCGGTATCGCGCGCGGCAGGGGCCGCACAGAATATCAGGAGTCGAAGACGCTAGGTCGTCAATGATTGAAGTGGTGACCGAATGATTCCGGAAGCAGGGAGATCTCCAGCGCGGCATGTGCAGATCGGGTTGAGGAAACCGCATCGCACACTCCCATATGGATGGTCGTGAACCGTAACGCCTGAGGGCGGTAGTGTCCTACGGACCGCCTCCAAATGTCTAGATCCAATTTGGCTGGAAGAACCGACTGGCACGGTTTGGACGTACCAGAGTAGCGACGGATAGTTTCGTTACCCGGATGAACAACGGGCAGGGAAGATATCTGAATTTGGTGCCGAAGGCGGGACTTGAACCCGCACGGCTTGCGCCACACGCCCCTCAAACGTGCGTGTCTGCCATTTCACCACTTCGGCTACCGGGTAGGATGCTGAAAAAGCCTTCCACCTTCGCGCTCACTTCGTTTCGGAGGCTCCACGTACGCGGTACAGTACGCGTCGCCACCTCACTCGTTGCGGCTTTGCTGGAAAGCTTTTTGAGCATCCTGCAACTCAGCCATCGAACGATGAGGAAGGCCCGAGGGAGGCGCATTATAGAAGTAGGGCAAAATTCTTGTCAATAAAGGATACGTCCGGTAGAATCGCCCCACTTTCAGGCTGTGGTCTGCCTGCTCCCTGCTATCGAGGAGATCGTCGGAACCATGTCGGTCGTCCCCTCTGTCTCCCAGCGCGGTATTGTGACGTCGGTGGCCGCGTTTTTCGACGTGGACAATACGCTCTTGCCTGGCGAAGCCAGTGAAGTCCAGTTTTTCCGGTGGCTGCGGCAGCGCGGCGTGGTCGGATGGCCGGAAGCTCGCGCCAGTGTGGCGTGGTGGTTGCGGCATCTTCCGTCGCTGTCGCTGCAGCCGTTGCGTGAACGCAAATTATATCTGGCGGGAAAACCTGCACAAGTCATTGAGTCGCTCGGTGAAGAATTTTGTCGAGAAGCCCTCTGCCCGCGGGTGTCTCCCGCTGCCATGACGGCGATCGAGCGACACCGGAGTGAAGGGCATCTGGTCATTCTGCTGACGGGGTCGCTGGATTTTCTGATGGAGCCTATCGCCGACTCCCTGCAAGTTGATCGTTGTGTCGCCAGTCAATTGGAACAGATGGAGGGGGTCTATACCGGTCAGGTGGTCCCTCCGCTGCCGTACGGCGATGGGAAGCTCACCTATGTGCATCGGCTTGCGGAAGAGCTGGAATTAGATCTTGAGGCCTGTTTTGCGTACGGCGACAGTCCGGGCGATCAGGCTGTCTTGGGTGCCGTGGGCCATCCGACGGTGGTGAATCCGATTCGCGGCATGGGCCGCGTCGCCCGCCGTCATGGCTGGCCGGTGGTGTCCTGGCGATGAGTCCTCAGTCCCCCCCCCCGGAACAGACACTCCGCGTGACGGAGATCTTCTACAGTATCCAGGGAGAGTCGACGTACGCGGGACAGCCTTGCGTGTTTATTCGGCTGACCGGTTGCCCGCTCCGTTGTACCTGGTGCGATACGGACTATAGCTTCTATGGCGGAACATCCCACCCTCTCGATGAGATTCTGACGAAGGTTCGAGAGTACGGCTGTCAGTTGGTTGAGCTGACCGGCGGCGAACCCCTGGCGCAGCCTGAGGCTCTTCCGCTCATCACCCGGCTTTGCGATGCCGGCTACACGGTCTTGATTGAAACCAGCGGCGCGATCGATGTGCAGCCGGTCGATCGACGGGCGCGGCTCATCCTCGACGTGAAATGTCCTGGGAGCGGGATGACCGACCGGATGCATTGGCCGAATCTCGACCATCTGACGGCAAAGGATGAAGCGAAGTTTGTGCTCGCCTCGCGAGCGGACTATGAGTGGGCGCGCGGCATAGTGGCGCAGTATCGTCTCGCAGAGCGCTGTACGGTGCTGTTCAGTCCGGTCTTCGGTTCGCTGGACCTGCGCCAGCTTGCGGAGTGGATCCTGGCCGATCGATTATCTGTACGGTTTCAATTGCAGATGCACAAATATATCTGGGCCCCGGATATGCGGGGGGTATGACAGGCAGCACGTAGCGTTCAGTTTGAAGAAGGAGACATAGATGAAGATCATGCAAGTCGATGCCCGGGCCGGGCGAGTCGAGACGGAATCAGTTGAGGTATTGGTCCTTCCCCATTATGAGGGCGACGCGTTTTCGAAACAGGCGACGGTGATCGATAAATCCATGGGCGGCGCCTTGCGGGAATTGCTGCAGTCGAAAGAATTTGAAGGCAAGGCCAATGAGCTCGCGCTGCTCCACACGCAGGGGAAGGTGCCCGCCAAACGGATTCTTCTGGTCGGGTTGGGGAAAGAGAAGGATGTGACGGTGGATCAGCTGCGCCAGGCCATGGGGCATGTGGCGAAGCGGGTGCGCCAGACCAAAGCCACGTTCTTCACGGTCGCCGTTCCGGCGATCACGCCCAAGGGCTCATCTTCCGTTGAAGTGGCGCAGGCCATGGCCGAGGGCGCGATTCTGGGCAGCTATCAATTCACGGCCTATCGGAGCGAAGGTGCATCGGGAAAAGATGTGAAAGGGATGTCGCTTCTGGCGGCGCAGACGAGCGAGCTCGCATCGATCGCTGAAGGGATCCGGCGCGGCGTCGCCACGGCTGAAGCCGCGGTTCTGGTACGAGACCTGTGCAACCATCCGTCGAACGTGATGACGCCGACCAGGATTGCGCACGAGGCAAAAGCTATTGCTAAAGAGCAGTCGCTCACGCTGAAGATTCTGGAGCAGAAGGACATTGAAAAACTCGGCATGGGGGCGTTGCTGGGCGTGGCGCGAGGCAGCCATGAGCCGCCGAAGTTCATCATTCTCGAATACAAGGGATCAAAAAGGAAAGATGAGCGTCCGGTGGTGCTGGTGGGCAAGACGATCACGTTCGATACCGGTGGAATTTCGCTGAAGCCGGCAGAAAACATGGAGCATATGAAGGCGGACATGACCGGTGGCGCCGAGGTGCTGGCCTCGATCCGCGCCGCGGCCCGGTTGAAACTGCCGCTCCATCTGATCAGCATTCTGCCGGTGGCTGAGAATATGCCGGGCGGACGGGCGATGAAGCCGGGCGACGTGGTGACGACCCTGTCCGGAAAGACAGTCGAAGTGCAGAACACCGATGCAGAGGGTCGTCTGATCCTCGCCGATGCGCTGGCCTATGCCACCCGCTACAAGCCGGCGGCGTTGATCGATATTGCCACGCTCACGGGTGCTTGCGTGGTGGCGCTCGGACAATTTGCCATCGGGATGTTCGGGACCGATACCGGCGTGAAGGAGTCGGTGCGTAAAGCCGGCTTGCGCGCCGGCGAGCGTGTGTGGGAAATGCCGCTGTGGGATGAATATTTCGAACAGTTGCGCAGCGATGTGGCGGACATGCGTAATATCGGGGGCCGTGGGGGCGGGATGATTACGGCGGCGCTGTTCTTGAGCAAATTTGTCGGCGACTGTCCCTGGGTGCATCTGGATATCGCCAGCACGGATTGGAGTGAGCGGGAGCGGGCCTATGTTCCCAAGGGGCCTTCCGGAATCGGCACGCGTCTGCTCATTCAATATCTCATCGATCGGACACTCTGAGTTCGTAAGGGGATACTGCCCATGCTGATGTCGCGCGAGAAGATCGGTCAATTGTTCATGGTGGGGTTCGAGGGGACCTCGGTGACGCCCGACCTGGCGGCATTTATCAGGGAGTACAAGCCGGGCGGCGTGATTCTCTTCTCGCGCAATCTCGAATCGATTGAGCAGATCGTCGAGTTGACGAACGCCTTGCAGGCCTGCAGCCCCCATGCGCCGCTCTTGATCTCGATCGATCAGGAAGGCGGGCGGGTGTCGCGATTGCCGAAGAGCTTTACGATCTTCCCGCCCTGCGAGGTATTGGGCCGGTGCAATTCGTCGGAGCTCGCTTACGCGGCGGCGGCAACAATTGCGAAGGAACTGCGAGCCGTCGGGATCAACATGAATATGTCGCCGGTGCTGGATGTGAACTGCAATCCGGCCAACCCCGTGATTGGCGATCGGGCCTTCGGGGCCACCCCCGGCCCGGTCTGCGAGTTGGGTGTGGCGACCATCGGAGGATTGCAGGACAGCCTCGTCGTCGCGTGCGGAAAACATTTTCCCGGTCATGGCGATACCACGGTGGACTCGCACAAAGAGTTGCCGGTGGTGACCGTGTCGAAGGAGCGGCTGGAGCAGGTCGAGTTTCCACCGTTCCGGCATGCGACGGCCTATGGGGTCGCGGCGCTCATGACCGCCCATGTGTTGTATCGCGCGCTCGATGATCAGAAGCCTGCCACCCTGTCTCCTGCGATCATCACGGACTTTCTCCGCGGAGAGTTGCACTACGACGGTGTGGTGTTGACCGACGATCTGGAGATGCATGCGATCATTGATCACTATGGCATTGAAGAGGCCACGGTCCGTGCGATTCAAGCCGGCTGCGACATGCCGTTGATCTGCAAAGACCGCAATCGGGAGATCGCCGCGATCACGGCGCTGGACAGTGCGGTGGCGGACGGCTCGATTAGCGTTGAGCGATTGGAGCAGTCCCTGGCAAGGGTCGCTCGATTGAAGCAACGGTTTCTCGTTCCGAACAAGCCGGTCATGATTTCGGATGCCAAGCTGATTGTGGGATGCCGGAGCCATCAGGTGCTGCTTCGTTCGATCCATCAAGCCCGTGAACGATTGGCGAAAGCCACGGTGTGAATCGTCCGTCCTCCTTTCCAGCCGGTCGTCGAGAACTCTGGGCGTGGTGCTGCTACGATTTTGCCAACTCCTCCTTTTCCACCCTGATTGTGACGGTCGCCTACAGCGTGTATTTCATTCAGGTGGTGGCAGCCGATGTGTCGCCGCCAGGTATGGCGGAACGACTCTGGTTTTGGGGCTATGCGCTGTCGATGCTGGTGGTGGCGTTGGTATCTCCAGTGCTTGGGACGTTGGCGGATATTCGTGCAAACAAGCGGCAGGTGCTGATCGTTTCGACCCTTCTCTGTGTGGCCTGCACCGCGCTCTTATGGTTTGTGCATCGCGGCGATGTGGCGCTGGGACTGCTCATCTTCGGGGTTGCCAATATCGGCTTCGATGTGGGGTTTGTGTTCTGTAGTGCGTTTCTGGTGGAGCTGGTGTCGCCGCAGCAGATGGGCCGCCTGTCGGGCTATGGCTGGGGATTCGGTTATGTCGGTGGACTGCTCTCGCTGGCGCTGGCCTACCCTTTTATCGTCGGCGGCTTTGCCGAAACCAATCTCGCGTCGTATCGGATGAGCTTTGTCGTGACGGCGCTGTTCTTTCTGAGTGCCACATTGCCGACGTTTCTGTACCTGCAAGAAAGGGCTCAGCCGCGTTCAGTCCCTGACGGCCTAGCGGTATGGCGTGCGGTGATCGTGCAGCTGCGTGACACGGCCCGCCGTCTGTCGGCCTATCGTGATCTCCGGCGCTATTTCATCGCCTATCTGCTCTATTCGGACGCCATCAATACGGTGATTGTGGCGTCGGGCATCTTTGCAAATAAAGTCCTGGACTTCACGCCGAGTGATCTGATTATCTATTTCCTCGTCACGCAGATCACCGCTGGATTAGGCTCCGTTGGGTTTGGGTTTATCGCAGACCGAATTGGGGCAACGCGTTCGATCACGATCACATTGGTGCTCTGGATCGGCTTGGTGGTTGGCGCGGCGGCTGTGCAGACGCAGATGCAGTTTTATCTGCTGGGCCTGGTGGCAGGCGCGGCGCTCGGCGCCAACCAATCGGTCAGCCGCACGTTGCTTGGCCGGTTTACGCCGTTGGGGCATCAGGGTGAATTCTTCGGTTTCTTTTCTGTCGCCGGGAAATTCGCCGCGATTCTGGGTCCGATCGTCTATGGAGAAGTGACGGCCTGGACAGGCAGTCAGCGCTGGGCCGTGCTCTCTATGGCGGTATTTTTTCTCGTGGGGCTGGCGGTGTTTCTCGGGGTCGATGAACGGCGCGGGATGGCTGCTGCGCAGGAGTGAGAGGGTCGTATGCCGCTAAAAAAAGGTGATTTTGTCGACGAGCACAAACGCCATCCGCATGCGTGTGGCTTGATTGTGAAAGTGATGGGCGGCGGGGATGGGTTTGAGAAGATCGTCTGTTGCGACCATGACCTGACCGAGCAGGATGTCGTGGCTGAGATGGGCTCTCCTGCCGGACGGAAGCGAGGGACCTTGCCGTCGGCGATTGTTCTCGATGAGAAGAAGTTGTACCCGGACTCCTGCGGGTTGCGGGTGATGATTATGGATGGCGGCGCAGGCTTCAAAGAGATTCGCTGCTGTGGCCATTCCTTAACGATCAGTTCGATGCGGGAGTTGAAGTTCGGTCAGATGCGCGCCCCTGAGCCGGAGCAGACGGGGCAGGTTGGACAGGCCTAACTACGACGGGAGGATGCCTATGAACGTCGAACAACCGAGCACCCATCGGAATGATGTGATGAGGCGGTGGTGCCATTATATGGAATGGTTGGACCGGCTCGGATATGCGACGGCGGGGTTCAGTCTGTTGATTCTCGGCATGCTGGTGTTTCTTCATGCCTGGTATGTGTTTCTCGCCGGCCAGTTCGATCCGAAGGGGCATGTGCTCATTCTTCCGGCCGGTCTCAGATTGTTGAATGATATTCTGCTGGTCATTATTCTCCTGGAGCTGTTCCGGACCGTCGTGCGCTTTCTCCAGACGGAAGTGTTGGAGTTAGAGCCCTATCTGTCTGTTGGCGTGATCGCTTGTACCAGGAAGATTCTGACGGCGAGCGCAGAACTGTCGCACCAGCAAAACATGACGGAAACGCAGTTCTATCAATACCTCATGGATGTGGGGCTCAATGTCACGGTCATCATCGCGCTCATTGGTGCCGTATTCATGATTCGGAAGCGGCCCGAACAGATCCCGCTCCCGGTGGCAGCATCCCTGCGGGTGGGACAGTAAGCTGTTCTCGACTTGCCTGTTTCCAGGGAGTTATGGCATCATGCGCCCTCTTGGAGACCGGCATGGCGAATCTGCTTGAATACGTCGGCTGCGTGCATATTTATCTCGGCCCTTACCGAGGCAATCCGATCGCCTTGTATTTGAAGCGAACGGAATCCTCTTGCCAGATAAGCCCCAAGGCCTATCCATGGAATGATGTGATGGGTGTGGGCGAGACTCCGAACAAAGCCGCGGCCGATTTCGAAGATAAGTGGAAAACCAAGGGGCTTGCCGCAGAGATGTATTCCGGGCCTTCCTGGGAAGGCGGCATCAAACCGGAAAAACCTGCGCCGCCGAAGCCAGCCGCCCCTCCCAAACCAGCCGCCGCGCCAGCTGCAGTGGCGACTGCTCAGGCTTCTCAACCAGAGGCTTCTGCTGCTTCAGCCTCTCCGGTCCCTGCCGCATCGACTGCGATCCCGACCACTGCTCCGTCAGCTCCCGCTGCGGCGTCTGAACCGGCTGCCGACTCAAAGTAGTCTTCCTCGTATCCTGACAACACTCAGTGTTTGGTCGACGAAGGGATGCTGGACTGCGCGCTCTGTGCAGCCAACTTGCTGTGTCGAGCACCGTAGAGTCCGTAAATGATGATTCCGGCGAGCGTCCACCAGACGAACCGCTGCCAGGTGAGGGCGGGAAGTTGCCACATCAGGGCAAGGCAAGAGAAAGCGCCCAAGAGCGGAACCCAGGGCATGAGCGGAGTTTTGAACGGTCGTGCGAGATGAGGGCGAGTGTAGCGCAGGACGATGAGTCCAATGCACACAAGGGTGAAGGCGAAGAACGTTCCAATATTCGTCATATCCGCAGCGGTCCCGATAGGTACGAAGGCGGCCATGATCGCGACGCCGATGCCGGTCAGGATTGTGGCATGGTGTGGTGTCCCAAAACGCGGATGGACGACGGACAGCCAGGGGCCCAGAAGGCCGTCGCGCGAGATGGCAAAGAACACGCGGATCTGTCCCAACATCATGACCACCAGCACGCTGGTGATGCCGGCGACGGCTCCCATGGCTACGACGGCTGCTCCCCACTTGTAGCCCACGAGACGCAAGGCTTCTGCGACTGGCGCATGAATATCGATCTGGCTATAGGGGACGAGCCCGGTCAGGACGGCGGCGACGGATACATAGAGAATGGTGCAGACTCCTAGAGACGTCATGATGCCGATCGGCAAGTCCCGTTGCGGATTGCGGGCTTCTTCCGCTGTCGTGGTCACGGCATCGAATCCGATGTAGGCGAAAAATACGGTGGCCGCCGCGGCCGTGACTCCGGTAAAGCCGTTGGGCATGAATGGGGTCCAATTCTCTGGGTTCACGGCGGGCGCTCCGACGGCGATAAAGAACAGAATGACGGCGAGTTTCAGGCATACGATGATGCCGGTGGCTCGTGCGCTTTCTTTGATGCCGATGACGAGAATGATCGTCACGAGTAATACGATGATGGCGGCGGGAAAATTTGCGATGCCGCCCTCGGTCGGCGTGTGGGTCGCCCAGTCGGGCAGATCGAGCCCCGCCAGTTTCAGGAGATTATTGAAATAACCGGACCAGCCGATGGCGACGGCCACACAGGCGACACCGTATTCCAGAATCAGATTCCACCCGGTGATCCAGGCGAGGAATTCACCCAGTGTGGCATACGAATAGGTGTAGGCCGACCCCGCGACGGGAATCATCGCGGCGAATTCCGCGTAGCAGAGGGCCGCGAGTACACAGGTCAGGCCGGAGAGGACGAAGGACAGCACAATGCCTGGCCCGGCTCCTGGCCGGCTGACATCTCCGACAATTGCCGTGCCGATTAACACAAAGATGCCGGTGCCGATGATGGCGCCAATGCCGAGGGCCGTAAGGTCCCAGGCGCTCAGCGTCCGCTTGAGTCGATATTGGGGATGGTCTGCGTCGGCTAGAATGCGCTCGATTGATTTAGTGCGGAACAGACGACTTGTTGCGGAGCCTGCCGGAGCCGGCTGAGTGACGGATTCAGAAGGAGTGGGATTCATATGGCGCGTAGTATAGCAGTCAGCGTGAAAAAGGCTGCGAGAATTATAAAACGCGTCGTGTTGACGGCATTAGGTGCGGGTGCGGCTCGCGGCGCGGAGCAGCGCTTGAAACAATCGGCGATGGGCGATGTGCCGTTCGAACAGAAACTCGGGATGCCATTGAATGCCGAGAAAGAATCGGTGGTCCGGGGATTCCACCGCCTCAATGACACCATCCGGTGCAATCGCACTGGCAATCAGCGACGGCGCGACTGTTTTGACAGACTGGTGATGTGAGCTGTTCACGTGCATCGTCGCTTTGCTGACGATCTTTCGGAGGAGGCTTCCCGGAACGATGCGCACCGCATGCGACAAGTGGATGGCTTTAGTCTTTTGCCGGTGGGGAAGCGTTTGGGGCAGTTGCGAGAATAAATCCTGAAAGAGGCTGCCTCCGCAGGCCACGTTCACGGTCTGCATTCCGCCGCAGATACCGAGCAGCGGGATGTCCTTCGTTCTCGCGTGATGCACTAGATCCAGCTCGAAGTTGGCGCGGCGCTCACTGACGAGGGGAAACTTGTAGCGTTGCCGTTCTCCGTACAGGCGTGGAGGAAGGTCCGGCCCGCTGCCGGTGAGTAGCAGTCCGTCGACGCGTTCAAGCAGCCGTCGCCGACCGGCTGCATCGGCGACGAGTGGAAGAATGAGGGGAATGCCGCCGAGCTCCTCAATCGCACGGACATAGCGGGCGCGGAGAAAATAGGTAGGCTCATTCCCGCCCCATTCCTTGCGATCACCGGCATTGAAATCTGGAGTCACGCCGATGACGGGCTTCATGTTACCGGGCTGGTTCCATGGCTGGAGCGCTGAAGCTTCCCGAGGCTGAATCGCTTTCGGCTGCAACGCCGAGGAATCGCACGGAGCGATCGCCGCTCAGATGTTCCGGGGTGATGACGTAGGTGCCGTACATGCTCGGGACCCAAATGCTCTTGGCCGTCTGTTCGTTCAAACCTGAGAAGAGATATGCCAGTCCGCCGACGATGCCTCCACCGATGGCAAAGGCGGCCTTGAAGGGGAAATACAAAATGGTCGAAACCGCGGCGCCTGCTTGCATGCCGGCGCCGGACGGCGTGCCCTGCTGGGTGTCTGCGGATGACGATTGGCTCCAAGCCGGCGTGGCGACCAATGAGGCGAACGTCATGAGGACGACGAGTGCGATCAGTGGGAGCGTGCGGACAAATCCACGATGTGTCACAGGAGACCCTCCTTCCACTCAAAGACAGGATTCTCGAATCGTGTCTCTCTAGGCTGATGAAATAATGAAAATGCTGTCATGGCGTTATAACAAATTCATTGACGCTTGCAAACCCCCTGCCCGGTTGGGATTCAGTGAATGGCGTGAGATGTCGTCACAATATCAAGTCGAGCTCTGTGAGAATGTAGGTGACGACATACTCATGCCTGGTGGCGACCGCCCGATTTAATTCAGGGATGAGTTCATTGCCAAGGATGCGCTGGTTTTCCTGCGGGAGCCCAGTGGCCAGGCGCAGGTCGAGTTTGCACCAGGCGATGGCTTGCGCTGCGAGGTCAGGGATACGCGCTGCCGTGTCTGCGCGCTCGTTTTCCGGGAGGGATGCCAGTGCCGTTGTGATGGCGTCCGCCTGCCGGATCTTGTCTTGAAGTGACGCAAGCTGGATAGTTTCAATATCGACAGATACCTGGATGCCGGCTTTCCAACTGCGCTTTTTCACATTGAATACGCAAGACTGTGCGGTGGAACTATCGTCGACGGGCTCCGGGCCAAAGAAGAGTGTCACGCGGTAAGGTGTGGTATCTGGAGGAGTCTCAAGCGCCATGGTTGCGTATTGTAGCATGGGGCTCAATTCATGCCGCCTGCTGATTTGACGATTCCCCGCCTCGGCGAATAAGATGCCCTCACGATGATGCGTGCACAGTTTCATGAGCGGGTGGCTTCTATTCAAGAGGCGCTTCGAGCGAGTGGGTCGGCTGATGGCTGGCTCTTCTATGATTTTCGAGGGAGTGATCCCCTGGCCTATCGTGTGTTGCTGCTCGATCCGTCCCGCCATGTGACGCGCCGGTGGTACTATTGGATTCCAGCTGTCGGGACTCCCGTCAAATTGCTCCATCGCATTGAGCCGCACGTATTGGAGGAGCTGCCCGGGCAGGACCGGATCTATGTGTCTTGGGAGCAGCAGCGAACGCTGCTGGCCTCGATTCTCAAGGGCGCGCGCCGGGTCGCGATGCAATATTCTCCACTCAATGCTGTGCCCTATGTCTCCCGTGTAGATGCCGGCACGATTGAGTTGATTCGTAGTTTCGGTGTGGAGGTTGTCAGCGCGGCTGATCTTGTCCAGCGATTTGAAGCGGTCTGGACCGATGCGCAGCTTGAGTCGCACCAATATGCGGTGACAGCGTTGCGCCGGATCGTCGATGAGGCGTTTGCCCATGTCGGTTCGTCGCTCCGGGCCGGTCGTGCCCTCACGGAATATCATCTCCAGCAGTTTATTCTTGGCAGGATTCACGATGCGGGGATGGTGACATCAAGCCCGCCGATTGCCGCAGTGAATGCGCATAGTGCCGATCCCCATTACGGACCGACGGCGGCGACATCGTCACCGGTGCTGCGTGATAGTCTGGTGCTGATCGATTTGTGGGCGAAACGCACGGAACCAGGGGCTGTCTACGGTGACATCACCTGGACCGGGTTTACGGCCCGTGAGGTTCCAGCGCGCCATCGAGAGATCTTTGATTGTGTGCGACAGGGGCGCGATGCGGCGCTGTCGTTAGTCCAAGAGCGGGTGGTATCCGGGCAATTTCCCTATGGCTGGGAGGTCGATGAGGCCTGTCGACAGGTGATCAATCGGGCCGGGTATGGAGACCGGTTTGTGCATCGGACGGGGCATTCGATCGGTGAAGAAGTGCATGGGAACGGAGCCAATATCGACAATCTCGAAACGCAAGAGAGTCGACGGCTGATGCCCAGAACCTGTTTCTCCATCGAGCCGGGGATCTATCTCCCGGATGAGTTCGGGATTCGTAGCGAGCTCGATGTGTATGTTTCAGAGCGAGAGGCCATGGTCTACGGGCAGCCTCTTCAGACGGAGATTATTCCGATCTGTTAGCCTGCGTTACCTGCCGAATTGGGGTTGTTCCTTCCTTGACAGCGTCTTGTCGTGGCGGCTAGATTCTCTCGAGATAGACGGGGTGAGAGATTGAGGTGTTGACCACCTGCGAGCAGGAAGGGTACGGCCATGTTCGGGACAATGGGGATCTCAGAGCTGATTATTATCCTAGTCATTGTGCTGATCATTTTCGGCGCAGGGCGATTACCTTCGATTGGAGAGGGTGTCGGCAAGGCGTTGAAGGGTTTCAAAAAGGAAGTGAATGAGATCCCGCCTCCTCAAGAGGTTGCACAGGCTCAACCGGAAGTGACGGCGACGGTTGAGACTCCTCCAGTCAATCAGATGGCTCCTCAAGCAACGGCACCGAGTCCTACGGCCCCCAAAGCGACGAATGTTCCATATGTGCCAGGTCCTGAACTCACGCCAGGGACGACCGCGTCGCTTTTGTACAATATGGGCCCGCAATCCCCGCAAACTCCTCGTCCGACAGGGGCCTCACCGGCTTCGTTGGGAGGTGGGCAACAAGCACTCTCGATGGAAGAACGGGCCGCAGCTCCAGCTCCTATGTCGCGAGCGCAATACCCTCCGCTGCCACCAGGAGCTCAAGCCAAGCCAGCCGCGAAGCGTCCATCGGCGATTGTGAACAAAGATGCGGTGGCCCGGGTGCAAGCGCAGCAAGCCGCACTGAAAGCGAAAGCCGCTCAACCGCCAGCAGGGCTGTCCCCGAACGATATGCAAGGGCTCGGCGAGGGATTGGGTGACGCATTACGGACATTCCGCCAGACCGTGGCCGATGTGCGGAATACCGTGGATCCTCAAGTCCGGACGATTCAGTTCGAGATGGACTCAGCGCAGAAAGAGTTTCAGCAGTCTTTAGAGGCGGCCAGAGAACTGCCAGCGGTGGAAGAAGAACCTCCCAAGCAAGCTTGAAGATCACGGACTGTCATCTGAGCGCAGGATCGGTGAGATGGCTCTCGCCCATTGTCGTTGTCCTGCTCGGCTTCTGTTTCGTCTCACTACCTGGGTGCTACCAACCTTCAGCGAAACCTTCTCCCCAAGTCACGGTTGAGACACTGATAAGGCTCTTGGTGGATCGCGATGTCGTGATACGGCGGACCGCTGCCGAAGCCTTAGGGAAAATCGGTCATCAGCAGGCAGGCCCGAGTCTGGTTGTGGCCTTATCCGATTCTGCCGCCATTGTTCGCGAAGCAGCAGTCCATAGTCTGGGCCAGCTGGATTCGTTAGATACAATAACAACCGCACGTATGGCCGGGTTACTCACGGACCCTGTCCCATCGGTTCGTACCGCGGCATCACAGGCGCTGGCTTCACTGGATTCTGGCAAGGAGCTCTGGCCTCTCTGGCAGTCGCAGTTGGCTCATGAGGATCCCGGAGTGCGGAGTGCGGTGATTCACGCGTTGGAGGGGGTTGGTTCTGCTGTCGTCGTGGAGGAGGTCTCTGGTCTCATCGCGGATCCAGATTCAGGAGTGCGCCGCGCCGCTGTGGTTGCATTGGGGGATTCAGGGGATGTGCGTGCGGTCCCTTTGTTGCTCGACCGCCTCAAGTCCGATC
Organism: Nitrospira sp.; assembly: GCA_040081095.1. Lineage (GTDB taxonomy): Bacteria > Nitrospirota > Nitrospiria > Nitrospirales > Nitrospiraceae > Nitrospira_D. The sequence goes on along the minus strand of JBEBHO010000341.1, from coordinate 20,888 downwards.
CTTCGCCGTATGTTCGGGCGGAGGCGGCGTATCAATTGCAATTTGTTTCTGGAAGTGCGGATGCTGAGGTGTTGAGATTTGCCTCCGGGGACGACGAGAGTTCGCAGGTTCGTCGTTGGGCTGATCAGACATCTAAGGGGATGAGGGTACACGGTTCCGATTCAATGCCTCTACGAGTTCCACCAGCTGGGCTTGGGCCTTCTCATCGATATCCGTAAATTGGACGCCCATTCCGGGAAACAAGAGATGGCGCTCTGGTCGATTTCTTGTCCAGGCGACTTTCCCCTTCGCCTTCAGCTTCTCCCAGGGGCGATCTGGTAGTGCGAATTCCACAGAGACTTCTGTCCCGGTCGCGAGGGGTGTGCCACTCTCGATGAAGAGTCCGCCGCCTCCGATCCCGCCCGTGAGACTATCAAATTGCTTTCCTTCCGGAGTGGAATACCGAACTTTGAGGGCGAGCGGGGCGCGTGGGTGTGTGCGGCAATGGGCAAAGCGCGTGTCATCATCACTCGCAAGGAGCCGGTCTATGACATGTCCCCATGGGATTCCCCCCAGAAGGATGCCAGACGCGTCGTTGACGAGGATCATTTCTTGGTCAGGGTCAACGGTGAGCGCCTTTCCTTGATGGTTGGCGGTGGTGATGACGGGATATCTCATCTGTGGAAGCCTCACTGGGGTCGAGAGTGGGCGGGAGCGCAGGCTATGTTACGCGGCCTGTCCGGTGTCGTCGATTGTCTTCACGATAGCGAGGATGCGGTCACGTGCCTCTGTCGCAATGTCCGAAAAACGCACCCCCATACCTGGGCTAAACGTGTATTGATCGGCTTTGGGGCAGACCCAGGCAACGACCCCTTTTGCAGGGATCCATTCAGATGGCTGCTCGGGGAGTGAGAACTCCATGGCCAACTTGGTGCCCACCGGGAGTGGTGTTGTGCTTTCGATAAAGAGGCCGCCTCCGCCGATTCCGCCGGCCCGACTATCGTAGTGGTTTCCTTCGGGTGTTTTGTATCGCACCCGGAAGGCAAGATTTACGCGCGGTTCTGACCGTGTCTCTTTGGGAAGGGTCGGTTTGCGATAGGCCAGGATTTGATCGACGACGAAATCCCAGGAGAGACTTCCGATCGGTTCCCCGTTCGTGCCTAAGAGGTTGACGATTTCTCTTGCGGCGTCCAGTTCGAGGACTTTGCCTTTGTGGCGAAGGCTGAGGGATACAGGAAATTTCACAGGGCCTCCTGGCTCGATTCTGATACTCCCCAAATATAGCGGGTTATTTTGCATTGTCGAGGAATACATGAGAATTGTGCGAAACGCCGAAAGGCGGCCGGAGTGTTTGAATTGAGGATATGCCGGGAAGAGGGAGAATGCGCCGGGCCACGTGGGTGGCCCGGCAGATAGGTGCGGTTATGCGCTCTTGGCGTCTTTGTCTTGCTCGAAAATGCGGATGGGAGGATTTTTCCCAGAGATCGCATCTTCGGTGATGAGGACTTCCTTGATTTGCTTTTGTGAGGGGGCGTCATACATCACATCAAGCATCACTTCTTCCAGAATTGCGCGGAGTCCTCGGGCGCCTGTCTTTTGCAAATAGGCTCTGCGTGCGACAGCGCCGAGCGCGCCTTCAGTAAACTTGAGTTTCACTTTTTCGAACGAGAGCAACTTTTCATATTGTTTTGTCAGGGCATTGCGCGGTTCGGTCAAAATACGAACCAGCGCCCGTTCATCCAATTCTTCGAGTGTCGCCACGACTGGCACACGGCCGACAAACTCAGGGATGAGCCCGTACTTGAGGAAATCTTCCGGTTGCACATGGGCGAGCATTTCTCCCAGTCGGGCTTCGCTGCGTCCGCGAATCTCGGCGCCGAATCCCATCGATTTGCGGTTCAAGCGTTGCTCGACGATGGATTCCAGACCGACAAATGCGCCTCCGCAGATGAACAGAATGTTGCTGGTATTGACCTGAATGAATTCCTGATGCGGGTGTTTGCGTCCGCCTTGTGGAGGGACGTTGGCCACAGTGCCTTCAATCAGCTTGAGAAGGGCTTGTTGCACTCCTTCTCCTGAGACATCGCGTGTGATGGAAGGACTGTCGCTCTTCCGGCTGATTTTGTCGATTTCGTCGATGTAGACGATGCCCCGCTCTGCTCGCTCAACGTCGTAATCAGCTGCTTGCAGCAGCTTCAGGATGATGTTTTCGACATCTTCCCCCACGTACCCGGCTTCCGTCAGCGTGGTCGCATCAGCCATGGTAAAGGGCACATCCAGATACTTGGCGAGGGTCTGTGCCAAAAGCGTCTTGCCTGTGCCGGTCGGCCCGACGACCAGGATGTTGCCTTTCTGGAGTTCCACATCGTCGACGTCTTTTTCCTTTGAAGAAATGCGCTTGTAGTGGTTGTGAACGGCGACGGAGAGGATCCGCTTCGCACGATCTTGTCCCACGACATATTGGTCGAGATGATGTTTGATATCGGCTGGTTTTTTCAGCTTGGACGAGATTTCTTCTTTGGCTTCTTCCCAGTCTTCCGCAATGATGTCATTGCACAGATTGACGCATTCGTCGCAGATGTAGACGGTCGGCCCCGCGATCAGCTTGCGCACTTCATCGCGGCTTTTCCCGCAAAAGGAACACCGCAAATGTCGATCCACCTTTTCCTGCTTGGCCATGCGCCCTCCTGTGTTACTTGCTCTTGGCCCCGTCTTTGCCTGCGTCTCCAGCATCCACCGCTTTGATGGGCTTGGTCTGTCGCGTAATGACTTCGTCGATCAAGCCGTATTTCTTGGCCTCTTCGGCGGACATGAAATAATCGCGCTCGGTGTCGTGAGAGATCTTTTCAATGGGCTGGCCGGTATGCTTGGCCATAATCTCATTTAACCGTTCGCGGATTTTAAGGATTTCCCTGGCGTGAATATCGATTTCCGTGGCTTGGCCCTGGAATCCGCCGAGGGGTTGATGAATCATGACGCGCGCATTCGGGAGCGCATAGCGTTTGCCCTTCGCTCCGGCGGTGAGGAGCAATGCCCCCATGCTGGCCGCCTGGCCGAGGCAGATCGTGTTGATCGGCGGTTTCACATATTGCATTGTGTCATAGATGCCGAGCCCTGCCGTGACGCTTCCGCCTGGGGAGTTCACATACAGATTAATGTCCTTTTCAGGATCTTCGGCCTCAAGGAACAAGAGCTGGGCAATGACGAGATTCGCGAACATGTCATCAATCGGCGCGCCGAGGAATATGATCCGGTCCTTCAGGAGCCGGGAATAGATATCGTAGGAGCGTTCTCCTCGATTGGTTTGTTCGACTACGATCGGGACGAGCATATTCTCAATTCCTTTCCGCATCGGAGGCCAGCATCTTCCGGTCGAGATGTGACGGATCCGTGCCTAGCCTTGAATCACAGAGTTGCGGTAGACAAAATCCAATGCCTTATCCGCCAGAATGCGCGAACGCAATTCTTCAATGGAATCCTGGCCGCCTGCCTGAATCATTTTCACCAATTCGGCCATCGGGACCCGGAGTTCCGATGCGAGCCGGGTGACTTCGTTGTTCATATCTTCCTGGCTGACGGAGATCGCTTCCTTCGCTGCGATGGCGTCGAGGATCAGTCCGACTTTGACGCGCCGGTTGGCTTCATCACGGTTCTCTTCGCGGATCGTCTTGAGCTCTTCCGCCGTCGCCGCGGGTGTTGGATCGGTGGCCTTGCCGCGCTGGCGCTCTTGGAGTCTCTGCCGGACGATGGCGTCCAATTCGCGTGTCACGAGTGTTTCTGGCAGGTCAAAGTGGTGTGTTTCGGCAAGGCGCTTCAGGATTGTATCTTTGTAGGATTCGTCGATGTCTCGCTTCAGAGCTTTTTCCATTTCGCTGCGCAGCTTGTCTTTGATTTCTTGCAGTGAGGAGAATGGACCGCAGTCTTTGGCGAACTCGTCGTCGAGGGCCGGGAGGCTCTTCCGCTTGACCCCTGTAATCGCCAGTTTGAATTGAACGGTTTTCCCTGCGACACGAGTGTCGGGATGGCTGCTGGGATAGCTCTGGGGAATTTCGACTGTGTCTCCATCCTTCTTGCCAGACAGATAGCTGTCAATCTCAATGCCGAGGATGGCGGCTTTGGAGCCGACTTTGTGGAGCTGACCTTCTTTCTTGGTTCCCTCAAGCGACGCGCCATCGAGAAAGCCTTCGAGATCGACCACAGCGAAATCTCCATCACCCAATGCCGTGCCAGCGGGGGCGGCTTCAAGGCGGGCCTGTTGTTCGCGCAGAACATCAAGAGCTCGATCCAACTGTTCGTCGGTGACGGTGCGTTTGTCGGGCTTCAATGAAATCGGATTCGGCGCTTTATAGTCACGTAGCTCGATCGTCGGTTTAATCTCGACCGTGGCGGTGAAGGTGAAGGGTTCGTCCTTCTTGATTTTCACCCGCTCCAACGGAGGAATTTCGACGAGGACCGGGCTGATGCCCGCTTCACGGACGGCGCGGTCATAAAAATCCGGCACGATGCTGCGAATGACATCTTCCTCGACTTCTTTCGCGTAGCGCTTTTCGAGAAGCGCTAACGGTGCTTTGCCCGGCCGGAAGCCGGGGATGCGAACTTGACGGTTCAGCTCTGTATAGGCCCGAGAGAAGCGTTGGGTCACTTCCTGCGCAGGGACTTCGATTTTCAATGCCCGTTTCATCGGGCCCAACTCGGTCATTTCCATCTTCATCGTCATGCTCAATGTCCTTCCACGTGCCGTGATGGGCGAGCCCAAAGGGAGTTGCCGTCAAATTTGGTGCGAGCGGAGGGACTTGAACCCCCACGGTTACCCACGAGATCCTAAGTCTCGCGCGTCTGCCAGTTTCGCCACGCTCGCACAGTGGGGAGCATCGCGGGGCTGTCGCGTCGCCTGCTGAGACAGCAAAACACGCGATTGTGTAAGCCTTTTGTACCGTTGGAGGTCACCTACTGTCAACCCATACTCCCGCGGGGTTTTTAGCGTTGAGAGCCTGGGGATGGACGACAATGGACACCAGTGATGACGGGACGGCTGGGGCTGGCAGAGATGTTTATGGAAGGGTGGTCTGGGAGGCCGATTGCCGCTGCCTGGCTGGCCTCTGCGGGCAGGAGTATACTGAGATCGATTAGCGTCGGGATCTCTTACCGGTCTGTGGTGCCTGTCACATATGGTCTTTCTCCAAGCTCGCTTGTAGGCAAGGAGGTGGTTCATGCGTCGTTCTTTCTTGTTCGTCGCCATCATCGTCTCATGGAGTCTCAGCTTGTGGATCTCTCCAGCTGATGCCTATCGCGAATATTTCACCCCTGAGCAAAAGGCCCAGCTCGACAAAATCCAAGTGGTATTGGTCGAGACCCTGGCGCTGACCGACAAAGGGTCAATTGACGGCGGTCTGTTATCCTCGGTCGTTTCTCGCCGTCTCAGTGAAGTCGGGTATACCGTGATGCTGGATGCGACGAAACCGCATGATGCGGTATTCCGGGTGAAATGCGAGCAGCGTAAGACCTGGGAGGGCACGGCCTCGTCGGGGGGGGACAATGATCTGCCTGACGCCCCCTCTCGCCTGTGGAAAGGGCCGGCCTGCCAGCTGACGTATGCATTAGGTGGCATGAAGATTAAATGGCAGAAGGAAGTCCGCACTGATTTTGAAGATGCATCTGCGGCCGCTCAGGCTGCTCAGGCCGGAGATGCAGGAAGTTTTGCTGTTGCGCGGCTGACAGATCAACTTGATAAATATGAGTTCCCGTTGATTCTCGCAGCCGAATGGGGCCATGCCGACCGATTGCTGAAGCTGATGGATTCTTCAGAGACGAGTCTGCCCAGGAAGGTAAAAATCATTTCGCTGTTGGGGGAGATGCAGGCGGATGAAGCCCTGCCGAAGCTGAAGCAGGTGCTTCAGGATCGTGATCTGGCCAAGCAGGCCCTGGTGGCGATGGGCAACCTCGGGAAGGAAGGGATTCCGCTGCTTGTGGACGTCATGAATACGTCCACAATGGTGGACATGCAAGCCTCCGCCGCAAAGGGGTTGGGGCAATTGGGTGGCGTACATGGCGACGCCTCAGTTGTCCTTCCTTTACTGGCCAAGCTGCAAGATCCGAAAACCGATTGGGCGGTGCTGACCGAAGTGGCCTGGGCGTTGGGTAAAATTCCCGACAAGCGTTCGATCCAACCACTCTATGATTTGGATAAGAAGCTGCAGAGGCTGCGGGATCCGGACAATCAGTCGTTAAAGAAACTGAAGGAAGCGGTGTTTTGGGCGATTAAGCAATGCGATACGTGGGATCAGTATAGTTGAGCGGGCGTTGACAATGCCGCGACAGGCAACCTATCGTGCCTCGTGCGAGATAGCCAGCACGGAGCATCGATATGCCACATATTCCTTCTCCTGACCGATCTACGAATCCCCGCGCAATTCTCGAACGCATAACTCTTCAAATGGCGCTGAGTCTCGACCTTCAGGTCGTGCTGGACACCATTACGCAGGGGCTGGTGGAGGAGCTGGATGCAGCCTTCGCCCGCATCTGGCTTTTAGGTCCCGGCGATCTCTGTGACGACTGTTACAAAGCGGCCGACTGTGTGAACCGGAACCGGTGCCTGCATCTTGAGGCGAGCGCCGGGCTCTACACCAATCTCAAGGGGGAATATCGCCGCATTCCGCTGGGCGCATTGAAGATCGGGAAGATCGCGCAAGGATCCGGCGCCATTTTTACGAACGACGTACTGGGCGACGATCGCCTTCCGAATAAACAATGGATGACCGACAATGGTCTCCGTTCCTTTGCCGGCCACCCGTTGAAGTTCCGCTGGGAATTACTCGGTGTCATCGCGATGTTCGGACGCCGGCCACTGAGCGAAGCGGAATTCGAGCGACTGGCGGTCTTTGCCAATGAAGCCGCGATTGCGATCAAGAACGCGCAGCTGTTTACGGAAGTGCAACAGCTCAAAGATCTGCTGCAAGCAGAGAATCTCTACCTTCGTGAAGAGATCAACCGCGAGCATAACTTCGAGGAAATCATCGGCGAGAGCCAGAGCCTTAAAGCCGTCCTGCGATTGATCGAACAGGTCGCTCCGACAGACTCAACGGTCCTCATCCGCGGAGATACCGGAACGGGTAAGGAACTGATCGCCAGGGCGATCCACCACATGAGCGCTCGCAGCGCTCGCTCTTTGGTGAAGGTGAACTGCGGCGCGATTCCCGCCAATCTTCTCGAAAGCGAACTCTTCGGGCATGAGAAGGGATCCTTCACCGGGGCATTACAACGCCGCATCGGACGGTTTGAGTTGGCGGATGGTGGGACCATCTTCCTAGATGAAGTCGGGGAATTGCCGCTGGACGCACAGGTCAAGCTGCTACGGGTACTACAAGAAAGGGAGATCGAACGGATCGGCAGCGGCCATTCCACCAAAGTAAACGTACGCGTCATTGCGGCTACCAATCGCGATCTCCATGCGGCGGTGAAGACGGGTTCCTTCCGGGCCGATCTTCTGTACCGACTGAATGTGTTTCCGATCGAGGTGCCGCCTCTCTCCGCCCGCGATTCGGATATCCCGCTCTTGGTCGACCGATTTGTCCGCAAGTTCTCAAGCAAGATCGGCAAGAAGATCGACGGAGTGTCTCAATCAACGATGGATCGCCTGATGAAGTATGCCTGGCCCGGCAACATCCGTGAGTTGGAAAACATCATCGAGCGAGCCACCATTCTCTCAAAGGGGCCAATACTTCAGATTGACGACGTGATGCTTCAGGGTAACTCAGCCCCGCTCTTGCCGGTAGCCGATTCTCTGGAAGAAGTCGAACGGGCTCACATCTTCCGCATTCTTCAAGATGTGGATTGGGTTATTGAAGGGAACAAAGGCGCCGCCACTCGGCTTGGTCTCCACCCCAACACCCTCCGGTCCCGAATGCAGAAACTCGGCATCAAGAAGTCTCGTCCCACAGCATAGCAGCGAATCGAGCACTCCCTTTCCACGAAATATCGTAGGCCCACGGGATTTCGTGGATCTGTCTCCCTTTCGTCTTTCTTCATCTCGCCGCGAAGAGTCAGACAACTCCTTGTCCCACCTGTATTTTTCTTGTTTTGCTGATCGGTGTGACACATGGCACCAGCCTTGCTGTAGTGCCGGAAAGGGTGCGCGATTCATCGAATAACGCGGAACCCAATAGGCCTCCACAATCTCGTGGAGGTCCTTTCATCAAAGGAGCAAGCATGAAGACAGCGATCATTATTCTGTCCGATCCAAAGAGTGGTTCCGAAGAAGCCCTTGGGCGGGTTTTCAACGCCCTGGCCCTGGCATCTGAATGTAAGCAGAAGGGCGACGAAGTCGCCGTGGTCTTCAATGGCGCCGGGACCAGGTGGCCGGCTGAATTGACCAAGCTCACGCATCCGGCGAATGGCCTCTACAACGCGGTACGCGATGTCGTGCAAGGCGCGTCTTGCGGGTGCGCGGAGGTCTTCGGAGCGACAGAAGGCGTTAAGGCCTGCGGCGTGCCCATCGTGAAAGACCATGCTCTCGCTGGAACTGCGGGGCTCCTGAGCCTGCGCCGGTATGTGGCGGAGGGGTGGAATACGATCGTGTTCTGACACTGAGCACGAAAGGGCATGCGACGAGACCCGTCGTCATGTCCTCTCAGCGGGGGGGGCAACATCATGGCGTTGAAATACTTGGAGCTGGCGGTGACGGAAGCCGTGCGCCAAGCCCAGAGCCGTTACTACGGAAGGGCTATGAACATTGCGGGGGCTCCCGAGCGAGACCCACTGGGCCAAGCCGAGGCGGAGTTTATTGCGGAGCGTGACAGTTTCTATCTGGGTTCGATCAGCGAAACCGGATGGCCCTATATTCAGCATCGTGGTGGCCCCCGGGGATTCCTGCGGGTGGTCAACGAGACGACGCTGGCCTTCGCCGACTACAAGGGCAATCGCCAGCTGCTCACGACCGGCAACGTCTCCGTGAACGACCGAGTGGCGTTGTTTCTGATGGACTACCAGAACCGAGCGCGCTTGAAGATTCTAGGCCATGCGCGAGTGGAAGACGCTCGGGCTCATCCCGAACTGACCACACAACTCACTGATCTAAAGATGCAGTCGGCGGTGGAGCGACTGGTCTTCATCGATGTCGTCTCGTTCGACTGGAACTGCCCGAAGTACATCACGCCACGATACTCGCTTGAAGAGGTCGAGGAACTGGTGGGTCCGTTGAAGGCGAGAATTGCCGAACTTGAGAGAGGGATTCATACGGGGCAATCCTAACGGCTGCCTGCGGATGGGATCGTTTCTCCGTCTGATGGATAGAAATTGATAGCTGCCCGGCATGGTGCCGAAGTTGAACAGCCATACAGCACGACGGGAGCGTTCGCCTATGAGACTCAGTAATAAAGTTGCCATCATCACGGGTGGAGGGACTGGCATCGGGGAAGCGATTGCGAGGGCCTTTGCACGGGAAGGCGCGAAGGTCGCGATCACGGGGCGAAGGAAAGAGGAGTTGGAGCGAGTGGTTAACGACATTGAGCACCAGGGTGGCCACGCGCTGGCACTTCAGGGAAGTGTGACAAGTGAACCGGATGTACGCAAAGCGATCGATGGTACGGTCCGCACTTTCGGCCGTCTCGACATCCTCGTAAACAACGCGGGCAACCTGTTCTATGCCGGGCCGCTCCACGAGACGCCCGATCAGACATGGGATGAGACATTCGATGTGTTTATGAAGGGCCCGTTCCGGTTTATTCGAGCGGCAATTCCCCATATGCAGCAGCAAGGAGGAGGATCGATCCTCAACATCTCGACAGTGGGTGCGCTGAAGGCCATCCCTAACTTTGAAGCCCATGCCTATCAGGCGGCCAAAGCAGGACTCGTGATGCTCACGAAAACCGTGGCCGTGCACTATGCCAAGCAACACATCAGATGTAACTGTCTTTGCCCAGGTGGCGTCGTTACCCCCGGTACAGCGGGCTTCATGGAGGATCCTCAGGCCAGGGCCTGGTTCGAAGGGATTCACCCAATGGGTCGGTTGGGGCAGCCGCAGGAGGTAGCTGACGCGGCGATCTATTTTGCATCTGATGAATCCGGGTGGACCACCGGCAGCATTCTGCCTCTCGATGGGGGGATGCTGGCGGCCTAAGCCAACGATGACTACAGCACAGAGGATTGAACATGGAGGGTGTGTTTAGACAGAGGCCGAACGGATGTGATGCCCTTACGAACAGTGAGAAGGCAAGCGATGGGGAGGAGAAGGTCATACCATGAAGGTTGAACAAATATGGCGATACCCGGTCAAATCGATGGCCGGCGAGCAGCTGACTAGTGCGCGAATCGGGCCGCTCGGCATTGAGGGAGATCGCGTCGTGCATGTGGAGAATGTGGATGGTCATGTCATCACATCCAGAACACACCATCGGCTGCTCGGTCACCACGCCACGCTCAATGAATCCGGCGAGCCTGTAGTTGATGGCCTGCTGTGGAGCGATCCCAGGGTTCGCACAGCTATTGAGGAAATCGTAGGGCCAGGCGCCAAGCTGGTACGGGATGATTCCAGCGATCGTTTCGACGTGCTGCCGTTGTTGGTAGCAACAGATGGAGCGATCATGGCATTCGGGCGTGATGGTCGACGCCTCAGACCGAATCTGGTCATCGGCGGGGTCGAGGGCTTGGCCGAGCGCTCCTGGCCTGGCCAGTGCCTGCACATCGGAGAGGTCATCATCGGAATCCAAGATCTCCGTGGGCGCTGCATCATGACGACGTTTGATCCTGACAGTCTGAAACAGGATCGTCACGTCCTCACGGACATAGTGCGGAGATTTGAGGGCACACTGGCCTTGAATTGTTTTGTGATCCGAGGCGGGGCCATTCGAGTCGGCGATACGGTTGAACTAGCCCGGCACCGTGAATGCCAGGCTACCCACGCTTAGAGAGACCATTTGCTTACCATCACTCGTGTGGGAGTTGTGTGCTCTCATACTTTACAACGCCTCAAGGCATAGAAGGAGGACACATCATGAGCAAGTCAGTGAAGGACACATTGGAAGAAATGTTGGGCATTTTGAAGCAGGGCCAAATGACCGAAGGTCAGAAGATCTACTTTGCGGATTCGGTCGTGACACAAGAAGGCAACCAGGCACCCGTCGTGGGCAAACAAGCCTCCATTGAGCGACTGGACAAATTCAGAGAGACAATCGGCGTGGCCGCCTTTGTCAGCTACGCCATCGGTGCCGTGGCTGTTTCTGGAAATACTAGCTTCTACGACTCGGTGCTGACCGTGAAATTGAAGAATGGGCAAACTATCAGCCTGGAACAAGTCGTCAAAACGGACTGGCTGGATGGCAAGATCGTCAAAGAGCGCTACTACCATAGCTGATCACGGGCCATGTCGCGTGGGAGTGGACCGCCAATGCTATTTACTCCCACATTGATTGTGATATCGGCACCAATTAGTATCGATCATAAGAAGTAAAACATTCGCCTGAACAACAAACTGGTTGTCGATAAAAGGAGGGATCTATGACCGATTTTTCGCGCAGGCGGTTTTTGCAACTGTCCGCAGCAACCGGTGGCGCCGTAGTGTTCGGGGCCCTGATTGGACAAGTGATGGGACTTACTGCGAGGACGAGTTTCGCCGCCACAGGTGAGCCGATCAAGATTGGGATGCTTGATCCACTGTCGAGCCCGTATAAGACCTCTTCGATCCATGATGTGCACGGGGCGAATGTGGCCGTGGATCTATTCAATAAGAGGGGTGGTGTGCTGGGCCGTCCAGTGGTGATTCTTGAAGCGGACGATGCTTCGAATCCTGAACAGGCGGTCAAGGCCGCAACGAAATTCATCAAGGAAGATCGCGTGGATGTTCTCATGGGGACCTTCAATGCCGACTGTGCGTTGGTGGTATCGGAGTTGGCCAAGAAAGAAAATAAGTTGTTTATGGTGACCGGGTCTCATCTTCCTGAGTTGAGCGGTCCGGCCTGTAATTCTCACATGTTTGTCTTCATGCCCCACGCCAGAATGTTGGCGCAAGCGGTGGTGCCGCATTTGGTGAAGGCGTACGGGACTCGCTGGTACATGATCACGACGAGTACGCTGGACGGTAAAGCCGCTGCACAGGCCATGGTTGAAGCGGCGGAGGCTCATAAGGTGGAGTGGGTCGGCGAAGCCTTGATGCCTTTCGGATCCACGGATTTTGTGTCGGCGCTCGGTGCGGCGAAGGCCAAGGAGCCCACGGCGATCGTTCTCAATCTTTATGGCTGGGATCTTGTGCATGCGCTGAAGGGGTACGGCAAGCTGGAATTGGCCAAAGAGAAAATCGGGATTGGCGGGATGATCAGCGGGGAACAGATTGGGCGCCCGCTCGGCTACGCGAACAATGCGGGAATTTGGGGTCTCATCTGGGATCCTAAAATCAATACCGATAGCTCACGGCGATTCATTCAAGGCGTGATCGACAAGTATCACCATACGCCCACCTCCCGGTGCTATTTGGGATATGCGGCGATGACGCAGATCCTCGAAGCGATCCAGCGGGCTGGCACGACGGAGACGGCTACATTGATCAAGGCGCTGGAGGGACACGAATTTGACGGACTAAAAGAAGGGAAATCCGTCTTCCGCGCGTCAGACCATCAGCACGTTCAGGATGTCCTGGTGGGTGAAGCCTTCGGGAAGGAGTTGGGGCTGGGCCATTACAAAATTCTGGCAACAGTGTCGGGCCAAGCCAATGTGGGAGCGCTGGACCAGCACCTCTGTCAGCTGTAGTGGGTCAGGAGTGATGAGGGGGGCAGGGGCACCGTAGAGGCACCCCTGCCCTTGAAGCGGGACGGACCTATTTCGTGACGCGGATCTCGACCCGCCGGTTCTTGGACCGGCCTGCGTCGGACGTATTGGGGGCAACAGGCTTGGTATCGGCAAAGCCATGTGTCGTCGCCGCGGCCAGGCCGCCTTCCGTAAGCGCCTGGGCGGCGTTCGCGGCGCGCGCTTCAGAGAGCTCCTTGTTGGTCGGGAAGCGTTTCTTCAGCGAGCTCTTGATCGGGCGGTTATCCGTGTGCCCATCCACTGCGACTTTGTATTCCGGGAAGTCTTTGAGGATGGCGCCTACCTGCTTGAGCGCATCCGCGCCGGCTGGTTTCAGTTGGTCCTCGCCTGAGCCAAAGAGATACCCCGAGGCCAGGTTGATGAGCAATCGCTCGTTGTTCAAATCAACGGCGATATTATTCTGGTCGATCTGGGGTCTGAGGGCTTTGATCAGCCCACGTTGTGCTTCTTTGAGTTTCGACATTTCGGCAGAGAGATCACCGCGAAGTCCGGCGAGTTCTTTGTCCCGTTCCGCCAGCATCTTCTCGAGTTCTGCAACACGTTGTCTGCAGGCAGCGAGCTCGGCGGCCATCTTGTCTTTGTCACCTACGGCTCCGCCCAGGGCGGCGAGCTGAGCGGTGAGGTCAGCGTTGTGCTGCTTCACTGTGGCGAGTTCGGCCGCCAGCTTTGAAGAGTCACCGGCTCCCGCTTGGAGGCTGGAAGCTTGAGTTTGAGCTGCGGCGAGCTGTCGCTCAAGGTCGGCCGCACGCAACTTAGACTGGTCGAGGTCGCCCTGTGCCGATGAGAGCTGACTGGCCAGCTTTGAAGAGTCACCGGCTCCGGCGCGGAGTGCGGCGAGTTCGCGATCACGGTCAGCCAGCTGAGTTTCAAGAGACTTGACGCGGTCGCTCAAAGCCCCGTTGTCTTTGCGGGCGGCGGCGAGCTCGTCAGCGAGCCGTTGCCGTTCCTTTTCAAGGGTGGCAAGCCGGCTGGCAACGTCCGTTGATGCGTTGCGCACAGTCCCTTGTGGACAGATGCGGTATTGGAATCCGTTATCTGGGCACATGGGTTGCCAGGACGAACAGCCGGCAAGTGCCAGCAGGCTCAGTCCCATTATCGAGGTCTTGATCGCGTTCATGATGGTCTCCTTGGTTGTGAATCTTGAGTTGGGTCTACACGTTCGAGGTACAGTGTGCGCATTTGGATGCTTTGATCGGGATGGTGGACAAACATTGCGGGCAGTCCTTGGTGGTGGGTGCTGCCGAGGGCTCGGGTTTCTTCAGTCGGTTGATCTGCTTGACTAGCATAAAGATGACGAACGCAATGATGATGAAATCAAACACGGTCTGGAGAAACACGCCGTAGTTAATAGTGGGCGTTCCCGCGGCTTTGGCGGCGGTGAGAGAGGGTTGGGGTGAGCCGGAGAGGTTCAGGAAGAGGCTGGAGAAATCGACTTTCCCCATCAACAACCCGATCGGGGGCATCAGGACATCGCTGACAAGCGAGGAGACGATCTTCCCGAATGCGCCACCGATGATCACACCGATGGCCATGTCGAGGACATTGCCCTTCATGGCGAATTCTTTAAATTCTTTCAACATCGTATGTCCTCCTTACGAGGATGAGAGGGTGAACTGCACTTCGTGAGTATATGCTATCGCTTCCTGGTCGTATCGAAGCTGTAGCCAAGGGTAAAGAGGTACAGGTTGTCCGTATCGGTCGTCCCTGCCGCGGGTTTGCTGTTGTAGCGCGTCGTGACCTGGAGGCCGCTGACGAAGCCTTCCCAGATCTTGAACCGCACGCCGTTATCCATGGTTAAGTAATAATTGCTCGCATTTTCCAGCGAGGGATAGAACTCGTTGTAGTGGTAGAACGTGATGCGGTCATCGAGCATGGGCCAGTTCAACTTCATCGAAATACGGGCACGGATGGAGGATTGATCATTGGCCACGCGGAAATCTTCATTGAAATAGCTGACGCCGGCTTCCGTGTAGAAAGTCATATCTTTGAACAGACCGCTGAAGTCGCCACGCTCAATGAACTGAAAGCCAGGACCGGATGACAAGGCCGTTCTCATCTTCAAGTCTTGAAACCGGTCGTTTTCGACATACGCCGACGCAAACCAGTAGAAGCGTTTCGTGATGAAGAAGTCGAGCTTGATCGTGCCGCGCGCGTTCCGCGCGATCAACGTATTGGCGTTATCTCCGTACACGTAGCGCCCGTTAAGCGATAGACGAAGTTGTTCGCTTCGTGCGACGAGATCTCCGAGGAGACTGGCGTTTTTGAGATGACTATTACCGGCTGTGGCCGAGTAGCCGCCTGTCAGGCTTCCCGAATAGATGACCGGAGCTTGGATCAACGGATTCACTGAGCTGATGGTCTCGAGTGGAACCGTGAGTGAGCCCTTGAGCGGTTCGGATTGGATATTGAGGTTGCCATCGGCTCCCGCCGTGGCTGTGCCAACCAGCACACTGCCCTCTTTAAGATGAAAGGGGATCGGGTGGTTGACGGCAAGCTTTGCGACATCGCTCCATTTCACCTTGATGACATTGTCCGGACTGACGGGGGTCTTCATGACGAGCACCCCACCCGCCATCTCGATCACTTCTCCATAAATAGTGCTGCCGTCCTTCAGGGTCACGATATCCAGCGGCGGAGCGGGAGTATCGGCCGAAAAGGCGGGTGTCATCCCGCATAGGACGGCTGCAAATAGGGCGAAGGCGGCGGCCAGGTTCTTCATCATTCCTCCTCTAGATACGTAGTAAACAGATAAAAGATCGCAACGATATATTGTGTCACATGGGAAATATAACTAGGGCCGATTGGCCTCCGTTTCAACGGCATTGTATACCGGACTCATCATGGTCGACGCAAGCCGGAAGGGGTGTCTGTTCTTCATATGTAGAAGAACTTGCCGGGTTAGATGGGATGGGTCCCGGAGCTTTGTCGCAAAGCAGATCTGGGGATGAATCATATGGTTCTCATTTGTGCGGCTCATTCTTGAATTCGTCGCATGACGATAGTGGACTCATCTCAGGGAGGGCCTGCCGCGATTTCCGCACAAGGTGTTTGCTGTCCACGGCATGGTCATGGGTCTGATTTAGGATGCGGCAGAGGTTGCCAAAAAACTCTAGTAAGGCCCCAAGCATGCTCTCCCGGATGAGACTGGCAGATTGCGGCTGAAGGCGGACCCACTGGCCTCCGCTTTGTTGGAGGATGGACAAGGTATAGTGGGCTGCCTGGCTCCTTTCCTCAGGGACCAAGAGGAATTCTTGACCATGTGACGAGATGACCAATAGCCCCTTCGGGTTCATGGCGCTTTTCTTTCTGCGGGAAATGATGCGCTATGAAAGTGGTGGGGGGCGCGATCCAGATCGACATGGGTGATGAAGTAGTGAACGGCTTGTGTCCGCCGACTCACGTTCAGTTTTCTATAGAGTGCCGACAGCAGTCTGGCGGCTGCGTTCGGCTCTTTTTGCAGCGCGGTGGCGATGGCTTTATTCGTAGCCCCATCAGCCAATAGGGACAAAATGGTGAGGTCTATAGGGGTGAGGGCCGTCGGCACAACGGCAGGGCTTTCGGCACCGTTGTGTCTGAGCCATTGGAGGACATGGGTGGTCTGGGTCGGACCAAGCAATGACCGCCCTGTTGCGATGGTCTTTATGGCTCGCAGCAGTTCTTTGGCGCTGACATCTTTGGTCAGATAGCCGTGACCGCCTGCCATGATAGCGTTGTAGAGGTCGCTGTCGTCGCTATAGGCGGAGAAGAACAGGATTCGCATACGGGGGAAGGCCGATAGGATGTCCCGACAGGCATCAGAACCCGTGCCATCGGGGAGGCGCATATCCATAATGACTATATCGGGCTTGGTGCGATGGACTTCTTCAACGGCGCGGGCTCTGCTGTCGGCTTCGCCAACCACCTGAATCCCTTGATCCAATTTGAGGATGGCCCGGATTCCCTCACGCGCGAAGGCCGAATCATCGACCGGGACGACACGAATTGGCCGAGGTGTAGCGGATCTTGGCATGAGCAATGGGAATCCTGTGGCACTTGGACGGCTTGTTTGAAAAGCGTCTGCTTCTATCGAGTTACTGTGATCAAGGTTTATGCCATGGCCGATGGAGATATTCTTATCGATTAGCGGGGTGTTTGGGAGACACGCCGTTCATCGTGTCTCGGTCGAGCTGTACCGTGAGACAGCGTGTCTCACGGTGGCTGTCTCAGAGGGCGTGCGGGTGTAGGCGGATCGGAGCGATGTTATTCAGCCACGTCGATGTGGTGTGCGAGGAGTCGGCGGTAGAGTGTGGCTCGGCTGATCCCTAGAATCTTCGCGGCCTCTGTCCGGTTCCCATGAGCCTGTTGGAGTGCTTGGAGCAATTGCGCTTTTGGTTCTGTGTGGTGCAAGTTCTGGAAGGATGACGGCAGATGGTCACGCTGGGCATGGTGGAGTTCATCGGGAAAATCAGATGGCATCAGGCAGGCGGTGCGGGCGCTGATCACGGCAAATTCGACGGCGCTTTTCAGCTCTCGAACATTGCCGGGCCAGGAGTAGGTCATGAGCAGGTGGAGACTGTCAGGGTGCAGGCCAGTGATGGCTTTGCCGGTGGTCGCACAGACTTGGCCGAGCAAGGCCTGTGTGAGCAATGGAATGTCATCTCGTCGATCTCGAAGCGGAGGCAGATGGATACGCGCCACGCGGATGCGATAGAGCAAGTCAGCGCGAAAGGTGCCGCGAATGACGTCTTCGTTGAGATTGTGATGCGTCGCAGCGAGGATGCGGACATTCACCTTTCGTGGACGGGTTTCTCCCAGGCGGGTGATCTCTTTCTCTTGAAGCACCCGGAGCAAACTGGTTTGAACGGAGGTCGGGATGTCTCCGATCTCATCAAGGAACAGAGTGCCGCCGTCAGCCGATTCGAAGAGTCCATGGTGATCGTCGATCGCGCCGGTGAAGGCGCCTCGCTTATGGCCAAACAGCTGGCTGCCCAGCAGTGAATCCGTCAAGCCTGCGCAGTTGGCGGCAATAAAAGGCCGATCTTTCCGCGGGCTGGAGTAATGGATGGCTCTGGCGACGAGCTCCTTGCCCGTTCCAGTCTCGCCTTCGATGAGGACCGTGGAGTCTACGCGCGCCACATCGCGGACGAGTTGATAGACCTGCAACATGGCAGCGCTGCGTCCGACAAGATCGTGGAATTGCGTTTGGTGATCGAGCTGCTGCCGCAAATGCTGGATCTCTGTGCGATCATGCAGCAGGATGATGTGTCGTTCAGCGGATTGTGGATCCGCATGGATTTCGTATTCGATCCATCGCGGAGTCTTACTCGTCAAGCGAAGGAGGCGTCGGCTGTGTTGTGGTGTGAGTGCGTCCCATGTTTGGCGGAGATGCTTCCGGTCTGCGGAATCCAGCGGGAGACTTTGTTCCCACGGTTGCCCGATGACTGTTGTGGAAGGACACTCGATCCAGGCCAGGCAGCGTGGGCTCATGAAGGTGACTCGGCCCTCTTGATTGGTGACGATGGCGGCCAGATCTAGATGTTGTAGCAGCGCCAGGACATCGTCGCGCTCTTGGGTGGCGATGGCGAGTGACCCAGTCAGGGATGTTTGGGTTCGTTCGTGGGTTTTGACTCGGTCGATATGGTGCAAGCGCTGATCGCGGGCTTGCTGTAAGAGTTGCTGTATCTGGTCGAATCTTTCATCGATACGCTCGATGAGGAGCAGTGGTTGATGAGAAACGGTCAGTGCGGTGGCTTCGAATTGGTGCTGGATGGATGTCAGGTCACGATGACTCCATGGGCCTGATCGAACCACTCGGTCATGATCGTCTCTCCACGCGGATTCGCTCTCATTCAGGAAATGCTGAAGAAAAGGGGCGAGGCTTCCGACGTCAATGGGAGAGTCCGGTGACGTCTTGAATGTGGTGGCCCACCAGAGCGGTGGATCTCCAATGAGGCGAAACGTGTCTCCCGTCCCTACTCGTTTGAGAACGGCGGTGCCAAGCCTTTGGAGGAGGGCCTCCAGCAGGTTCTGGGGCAGGGAGTTGGGTGAGCTGGATGGCGCCATGGCAGTCCAGTCGTATAGCTAGGCGGCTTCTAAAATTGTCTGGGTGAGCCGCATAAAGAGTTCCGGCACCCCGTCTCCGGTCTTGGCGCTTCCCGTGAACACGAGCCATCCCTTGTGTCGCAGCCGAGCGAGTGTCGCCTCATCGATTTCCCATTCCTTGAGCTGATCGGTCTTGTTCACGATGAGCACGAAGGGCACCGGACCGAGTGTGGATTGGGCCAGCTGGTGGAGGGCTTCCGCCGTATCCAGTGTAGACCGTCTCATGCCGTCGGCGACGAGGATATAGCCGGATGAGCCTCGCAAATACGACTCTCGTATTTTCTGAAAATCATCTTCTCCATAGAGATCCCAGATCATCAGTGTCACGTCCTGGTCGTCGATGAGGAGCGTTTTCTTTTCGATGGTCACGCCGATGGTCGTTTGGTACAGCTCCGAAAACATGCCCGTGATAAAGCGGCGGATGAGGCTGGTCTTTCCGACGGCGAATCCACCTAAGAGACAGATCTTCTTCTGGATCATGGTGCAGAGCCCGCGTGGCCTGCGATATTCTTGGGTGTGACGAGGAGCGTGACCCGACGCTGTGCATTCTGATTGCCGTTGGTCCCCCCACGTTTCTGCCCGGCGAACGAGGTTGGTTCCACGCTCGCGCTGAGGGTGAGCGGAGGGTATGAGGCCGCTCCTCCAAGGGCGGCGATGACGGCATGAGCTCTGGCTGTGGCCAGCAAGAAATTCATGGTTTCCGTTCCCGTCGGATCGGCATCGCCAATGGCTTCGACCACAAGCGTCCCGCCCGAAGAAGAGAGAGCGGACTGGCGCAAGTCTTCGAGCAGATGTTTGACCGGCGTGATCTTGTTCAATTCTGCCTCGGAGAGTGTGGAGGAGCCGCTTTCAAAGAAGAAGCTGATTCGGTTCAAGTGGGTGATGAGATCTGCGCGTGAAACGGTGCGGAGATCCTCATCATGATATTCACGAACACCGGGAAGCAAGGGAGCAACTTGCCTGGCTTGGATGGCCCAACTTTCCGGCGCATTTCCACTGGCGGTGAGGCGGCCATCGTCGTAGCGGAGCGTCGCGGTCCCCGGTGGATGGAGGAGGGAGGCTGCGCGTTTGCCGACGAATTGAGGGTCAAGGGAGTGGAACGGGGTCCAGTGAGAGAGGATGCTCTCGCGAGGGATTCCTTCCTCAGCCAAGAGTTCTTCTGGGTTCGCTGCCAGGGGATCGCGAAGTCCCTCAAGGGTGACGGTATGACCATCCCGTTCGAGTGTCGTAACGACGATTCCTGGCAGGGCGCGGATTCTCTGCGTCAGGTGTAGCCAGCGCTGGTTGCTTTGATAGGATGTCCAGCCCCAGAAGGCTGTGGCGATGCCGATGATGGCGATCGCTACCCAGGTCATTGGGGAGGTTTTTGTGCGGGGAGTCTCATACTGAGTCTGCACACACTCCATGAGGCGGTCGTGCGTGGCATCGAAGCCTGAAGGGTTCCCGTCGAATGCAGTGAACGCGTCGGCATAGTCGAGCTGGATCGACTCGAGGGTTTGCTGCACCTGGGCACGAAGGTATCCTGGTGCGGTGCCCCTGACAACACAGGCCAGAATGGCCTGGGAGCCTTGTTCGATCAAGACTCGGCATTCTCCAACTTCCAAGGTATTGAGCGTCTGTCCTCGCGGGGTACTAAAGGTGTCCTGCACAAAGGTTTGAATCGCCGTCAGCATGCCGGATACCAACTGTTGATCATGAATGATGGCGGTATCCGATGCCACGTGATGGAGAAGAAGGCCGGTGTCACGATGGATGAGGAAGAGCTGCTCAACGCGAAATCGCAATGTGTGCAGAAGGACGACCTCAGCGAAGGGGCGCCCCGTTCGCCAGGCCTCGATTCGCCAGGCCAGGCCTTTCGGGGACAGGCTGTGATCGATGGTCTGATTGAACGACTGCATCATCCCTTGCAGAGTGCGGACGATCGCTTGGCGGATGGCCGGGCCCATGATGGGGGCGATGGCCTCGGCGATCACATGGGGGTTCCGGCGCACAGAGCTTGTCAATGCTGTCTGAACATGCGGGGTGAGTGCGGCGGT
>JBEBHO010000288.1:0-2669 GCA_040081095.1 Nitrospira sp. | reverse complement strand
TTCGAGGCGAGAACGCGGCTGGCGACCTTTATCAACAGGCTGGTTCAACGCGCAGACGGAGAAAGACCATCCCCCACGCACAAACCCCGAGACCGGCAAAGAACCAGAGCCCCGCGTCATAACTCCCGGTCACCACTTTCAAACCTGAGAGCACCACCGGAAAGGCAAACCCGCCGACACTCCCGATGGCACCGATGAGACCGGACGCCATCCCGATCTGTTGGGGAAACTCTTCCGCCACCATTTGAAAGACGACCCCGTTGCCCACTCCCATCGCCCCGCTCGCCAAGACGATCATTGCGATGCCCATCGATTGGGAAGGACTGGTCACCGCCACAATCGACCCGACGATAAGGGGCAGCACGATATACAATACCCGCATGCCACCGCGCCGGTCTGCAGCATAGCCCCCGAAAGGACGAATGACACTTCCCACCAACCCGCAAATCGCCGCGACCGATCCGGCAGCGACCGCATCGAACCCATAGGTCTCGTACAACATCATGGGAAGGACACTGCAAAGGCCGACAAAGCCCCCGAACGTGATCGCATAGAGGAAACAGAGCCAGTAGGCCGACCGCTGCCGCAGGAGCGTAGCGGCATGATGCCACCACTCGACATCGCGCCGGTGCCGGTCGCCCAGCCGGCTCTCCCGGACGAGCAGGATGAACAACACACAGGTCACCGCGACGATAGCGGCCATGACGCCGAAGACGTGCTGCCAACCAAGCGACTCCGCCCATCGAGGCGCGAGAAACAAAATGAGCACCGTACCGATATTCCCCGAAGCGGCAAGCCCCAGCACAAGTCCCTGCGACGATGGCGGGTACGCCTGCCCGGCCAACGGCAAGGCCACAGCAAAACTCGCCCCGCCCAACCCCAACGACAATGCCAGACACCGGAGCCCGATCGACGCCGGGTCCGCCGTCCAACCCCACAGCAGAACCACCAACTCCCCCAGCAGAATCGCAACACCCGTCTTTCTGGCCCCGAACCAATCGCAGCTCCATCCGCCCAACACGCGCAGCGCGGCTCCGCCTAACAGCGGCAACGCTACAAGCATCGACAAATCTGTCCCGGAGAGCTCAAGCGCGCGGGCCATCGGAAGACTCAACGCCCCGATCAGCAGCCAGACCATGAAGCTCACGGTGAGGTGCAGCCAAGCCCCCAGCAAAGTGGGCCAATGACCGCCACGTATCATCTGCCAGATATCAGCCACGCATAATCCCCCTGCCTCCAATACAACCTGTCACTATAGGGGAGCCCCTTTCTCCGGCGCAAGCCAAGGGGTACGTTCAGGAAGCGGTCCTAGCGAGAGCGATTGACCCGCAACCCAGAGATGACCTTTGTCCGACAAGTCGCATCTGTTATAGTCAGCGTCCCATGAGTGGTCGCAATCCATCACCAGACGAGTCCGAGAGCGCGCTGGAACCGGAAATTCTCGATCCGTCCGACGACGAGGTCACCGAGGCGGAAGCGGCTCCCGTCGTACTGGATCTCCCGCAGTCCGATGGACGCCAGCCAGCCGATGAGCATGCCGTCGTCCCCGTCACGGCCCTGCAACAATATCTCGCGGAAATCCGACGCTACCCCTATCTTTCCAAAGAAGAGGAGCTGCTCCTATTCCACGAATATCATGTACAAGGCAGCCGCGAAGCCGCCGTGAAACTCATCATGGCCAATCTGCGCGTCTCCGTCGCCATCGCCTCCGAGTATCTCCACACCGGCACCGACCACATGGACTTGATCCAAGAAGGCAACGTCGGCTTGATGCAGGCGATCAAGAAATTCGACCCGACGAAAAATGTGCGCTTCTACGCCTATGCCGCCTGGTGGTCACGCGCCTACATTCTCCGCTATCTCTTGAACAACTTCCGGCTTGTGAAAATCGGGACCACGCAGGACCAGCGAAAACTCTTCTACAATCTCAAGAAAGAAAAGGCCAAGCTGGCGCGCGAAGGCTTTGCCCCCGATACCAAGTTGCTGGCCGACCGGCTGAACGTGCGCGAGCGCGACGTCATCGAGATGGATCAGCGGTTGGGAAATTGGGAACTGTCCCTGGACCAGCCGATCGGCGAAGAGCAGGACGGGACTCTCCTCGACGTCCTCCCCTCCCAGCAATCCGGCGTGGACGACGTCATTGCCGACAATGAACTCCGCACCCTGTTCCGGAAGAAGTTAGCCGAATTCGCCAAGACACTGGACGAACGAGAAGAAGACATTCTGCGGAACCGGCTTCTATCGGAAACACCGCTCACGCTCGATGATCTAGGAGAAAAATATGGTGTGACAAAAGAACGCACCAGACAGCTGGAGGCCCGTATCATCAAGCGATTACGCGAATACATCAAGAAAGACATCAAGGACTTCGACCGCCTGAAGATCTAGCCTGAACCATCCACTTCTCCTTCGCATTTTCTCTCTAGAATTCTGGATTCTCAATGAGTTATGATTTCCCCAGTCCAGCCGCTGGGATTGTAAAAGAATTTCTTTTCCCGCCCCCTTGACTTGGACCAGCCTCAGGCTATCTCTCGTACTGCACGGTGGGAGTCGCTCTGTCTTTATTTGAAGAGCGTGAGAGTCCAGCCGACGAATGTGGCTCTGCATCAAATCGTTGTAACGTTCACCACAGTTTATTCATCGCAGGAGGAGGGTTTGTTATGAGCTCA
>JBEBHO010000053.1:0-10217 GCA_040081095.1 Nitrospira sp. | reverse complement strand
AGAGGACGATCCCGAAATGCTCGTGCAAAAGCCTGGCGTATTCTGCGTCGCTAGGGCGGCTTCGATCCATACCTCACCCGCGCGATTAACCGCGTGACCTGAAACCCCATCGCCTCCAACAGTAGACTGAAGAAACCATTCAACTCAAAACAGTACCCGCTGCGTCGCGCCGTCACGATTTTGGCAAACAGATCGGCAGGCTCCAACGAGACCGGCACGCCCCGATAGCCGTCCAGATTTTCGAACGGCACAGCCAGGACGTGGGCGAGATGAAGTGAACACAACGTCTCGCTCGAAGTCGAGCGATCTCCTGAGTAGTTGATTCGGGAGAGATGGGGAGAGAGATCTATGGGAATTCGCCGATAAGAATGAGCTGGGATGGAAATTATAGAGTGCTGACTGAACCAGATCTGCCATCTACCGGAAGAGAACAATAGCATATGCGGCGGCACTAGAACTCAAAGAGGAAGGCAGCATCAATACCAGTCTAAAAACATCCCTTTTGCTCGAAGGCGCGGAAGCTCATCTTTAATGCTGTTATGAACTGGAATGAGGGCAACAACCGAGCAGCAGCAATACCAGATTATCAGGGGCAGTTCTCGAAATTCCGGTCTATACCTCACGGCAAAGCCAATTCCCCCCAAAAGCGGAACCACAACAAGCAACGAGAACATGATCCACACCGCTGCACCACACACATATCTCCATGGCCAAACGAACTCCCCAACGTGGAGGAGTAACCCAACATACATACGTGATAGAGGGAGAAACACTGTAGCCCAGAGACCCCACCAAACGGCCGAAACTAGAAAGGGAAGAACGTCTTCAATCATCTGCCTACCAGTCTATACACAACTGATTACAACTTAGAGGTTCACTACCCGATGGTCTTATCTGTCGCCCTTTAATTACACCGCTCCGCTGAAATACAGCCGGTTCATTTCGTTGAGCGTCGAGATCATCTGATTGAGGGCGTGGGTGACCGTTCGACTGGCTTCTTGAGAGGGGCTGTTGCTGCCGGTCCAGATATCGGGC
Organism: Nitrospira sp.; assembly: GCA_040081095.1. GTDB lineage: Bacteria > Nitrospirota > Nitrospiria > Nitrospirales > Nitrospiraceae > Nitrospira_D. Next base: position 9,182 of record JBEBHO010000053.1, on the reverse strand, counting down.
GGGCTGGCGATCTCGCGCACGTTCTGACAAAAACGCGAGATGGTCTGCTTCCAGTGATAGGCGTCTGGAGCGGCACCGAGAAACTGCGTCCGATCATTCGAAAACGGCTGCTCGAACTGCCCGGCGCGGAGCTGCCACATCTGCTCCATGGCCTGCTGTCGATCCGAACCGAGTTCCAACCCGCTCATCTTCTCATTCAACGCCGCGAAGAACCCGCCGACGACATGCTCGACGTGCGACTCAGGGAAGACACCGACGCAAGCTTGCATCACAAGAAACTTGTGAAAGAGAAACACCTCGGCGCTGATCCGCGCATCGTTGGCAGTGGGATCGTAGGCAAGCGCCAACTCGCGGAGCGCATCCGCAGAGGCCCCTTCGAGACTGGAACCAAGCAGCCGCGCAATCTGACGGCCGAGATTGAGATATTCAACATTCGGCAGCAACATCATCGTAACCTCTTCACGCACCCCAGAATACCCTTCTCTCGCAGGAGGCTCAAAATGGCCACTGTTCTCACCCGCCCAACCCCGGCGCGCCGAGACGCGCCCCTCCGCGGCAAAACCGCAGCAAGTGAAGGACCTAGGAGGTACATACCAAGCTTCGCTTGACCCGCTCGCTTCGATCACCTGCGAGCGGATAGGTATTTTGCCTCATGTAGGCTCTGTACGTTGAGGATCTGAACGATGCGAGAACGAAGCTGGCGGGCATTTTCAGGCTCCTGCTATTCCACTACCACGGCCGTGCCGCTCGCGCTCACCATCAACATGCTGCTGCTGGCGCCGATCGTCTCGTAATCGATGTCGATGCCGACAATGGCATTGGCGCCGAGATTCCTGGCCTGCTCACGCATTTCACCGAGGGCAATGTCCTTGGCCTTCCGCAGTTCGGCTTCATAGGAGGCCGACCGGCCGCCGACAATATCCCTAATCGACGCGAAAAAATCGCGAAAGATATTCGCACCCAGAATCGCATCGCCGCTGACGAGCCCCAGATATTTGACGGCTCGCCTCCCTTCAATGCTCGGTGTCGTCGTCAGAATCATGCGTCCCTCCCGGTGGATGCCCCCATCCTCGCATGATCGAAAGAGATCGCCAAGCCTTTCACCGTTCCCGGTTGAAGCCGGCCACCTCGCTTGATAGGATCGACAATTCTCTCACTAGGAATCATTGCCGTGGATATCACCCCTCTGCCCAAGCCTCTATTATCCGACCTCATCGTCGAGGGCGCGCGGCAGAACAATCTGAAGAATATTTCGCTCCGCATCCCCCATAACCGGGTCACGGCCATCACCGGGTTGTCCGGTTCGGGCAAATCGTCGCTCGCCTTCGACACACTCTTCGCCGAGGGCCAATGGCGCTATGTAGAATCCCTCTCGACCTATGCGCGCATGTTCATCGACAAGGTCGCCCGCCCCGACGTGGACCGTATTCTCAACGTGCGGCCCGCGATTGCGATTGAACAGAAGAACCAGGTGCGAACCGCCCGCTCAACGGTGGGCACGACCACAGAAATATCGGACCTGCTCCGTCTGCTCTTCGCCAAGATCGGCAAACCATTTTGCCCCGACTGTCACCAGGAAGCCCGCTCATTCCAGCCTGACACGGTGGCAACGGATCTGCTCGAACGATTTCCCGACGCGCGCGCCATGATCCTGTTCTCCGTGGCCGCTCCCACGGCCAAGCTGGAGTCGACATTTATTCAATCGCTCCTGACGCGCGGCTTTACCCGACTCAAAGCAGGCGATGAGATCCTCGACCTGCTGGAAAGGACCCATCCCCCGCTCCACACAGAGCAGTCACTGCATGTCGTCCTCGACCGGCTCGTGATCCGGGCGGAGAATCGAACCCGCCTCGTCGAAGCGATTGAGACGGCCTTCCGCGAGGGAGAGGGCCGTTGCACGGTGGACGTCATCGGCCAGGGCCTACAGTCGTACAGCACCAACTTCCTCTGCCAGCGATGCGGTCGGACCTTCGAACCTCTCAGGCCGATCCTCTTTTCCTTCAACCATCCCATAGGCGCCTGTCCTGAATGCAAAGGCTTCGGCAATGTCCTTCGTTATGATCCGGAACTCGTCATTCCCGATCATGGCAAATCGCTCGCCGAAGGCGCGATCGAGCCCTGGAGTAAGCCTGGAACGGATTGGTGGGAGAAACAGATGCTCTTGGCGATGCAACGGAAGGCCATCGATGTGACCGCCCCCTTCCGGAGTCTCCCGAAAACGACGCAGACGTTGCTGTGGGAAGGCGATGATGCTTTCGAAGGCATCAACGATTTCTTCGAGTATATGGAAGGGAAGCGGTACAAACTGCACGTGCGCGTATTACTGAGCCGCTATCGCACGCCGGTGGCATGTCCCGCCTGCCGCGGCAGCCGCTTGAAGCCGGACGCCCGCTTCGTGAAGATCGCCGGCACCGACATTCATGAGATCACTGACCAGACCATCGCGGGTCTGCTCACCTGGATGGAAGCACTGACGCTACGGCCGTTCGAGCAGGAGATCGCCGCCGATATTCTGCGCCAGTTGAAAGCCAAGCTGGGATTTCTTCTGCGAGTCGGGCTCGGCTATCTCACGCTGGCCCGGCAAACAAAAACGCTCTCGGGCGGAGAAGCTCAGCGGGTGTCCCTCGCCAATCAACTCGGCGCCCGGCTGGTCGGCACCCTCTACGTCCTCGACGAACCGACCATCGGCCTCCATGCTCGCGACACAGACCTGCTGGCCGGCATCCTCAAAGACCTCGCCTCCGTCGGCAACACGGTGGTCGTGGTGGAACATGACCGCCACATGATCGAGTCCGCCGACTATCTCGTCGAGCTCGGCCCGCAGTCAGGCGAACGAGGCGGCGAGATCATCTGCGCCGCACCGGCCAAAGAATTTCTACAACACCCACGCGCCCTCACCGCCCGCTATCTGCGAGGAGAGGAACAGATTCCGCGCCCGAAAACCCGCCGCTCCGGCAACGGCAACGTGCTCGTGATCGCGGGGGCCAATGAACACAATCTGAAAGACCTCGTCGTCCGGCTGCCGCTCGGCATGTTCATCTGCGTCACCGGCGTGTCCGGCTCCGGCAAGAGCACGCTCGTAGAAGACACCCTCTATCGCGCCCTGGCCCGCGCCTTTCGCGTGGACGCCCTCCCGATGGGACGGTTCAAGGCCATTAAAGGCATTGAACACATCAAGGGCGTCCGCCTCATCGATCAGCAACCGATCGGCCGCACGCCCAGATCCAATCCGATCACCTACCTCAAAGCCTTCGACGAGATCCGCCAGCTCTTTGCCTCTGAACGCAACGCGCTCCGGCAGGGTCTCACCCCAGGCCACTTCTCCTTCAACACCGCCGGCGGGCGATGCGAGCGTTGCGAAGGCGCCGGAGTGGAAAAGCTGGAGATGTATTTCTTCGAGGACCTCTATGTGCCCTGTGAGGCCTGCGACGGGAAGCGGTTCAAACCGGACGTCCTGGCGATCCGCTATCGCGGCAAAACGATTTCAGAAGTCCTGGCCATGACGGTGGATGACGCGGTGCAGTTTTTCACCGGTTCGCCGAAGCTGCAAGAGCGGCTGCATCTGCTCTCCTCCATCGGTCTCGGCTATCTGCGCCTCGGACAGTCTGCCACCACCCTCTCCGGTGGCGAAGCCCAACGGCTCAAGATCGCCGCAGAATTGAAAGACAGCTCGGCAAAAGATCTACTCTACATCATGGACGAGCCGACAACCGGGTTGCACTTTGACGACGTGAAGAAACTCCTCGCTGTCCTGCAGAAGCTCGTGAACGCAGGCAATACCCTCGTCGTTGTGGAGCATAATCTGGATGTCATCAAATCAGCCGACTGGGTCATCGACCTCGGCCCGGAAGGCGGCGCGGCAGGCGGACAGATTATCGCGGAAGGTCGCCCGGAACAGGTGGCGACAGTCGCAGACTCATATACAGGAAGATTTCTCTTACCGCTACTCTAAGAAGTTCACAACCCCGGTCTTGGTTCCGCCACGATGCCAAGCTCCAAGGATGAACCGGCGCGACGGATATCGAGTCGCAATGATTGGCCTGCTTCGGATTGGCAGAGGCGCTTGGCGTCGCGTTCGGATTTCACGTCGGCTAGAGGACTGCCATTACAAGCGATGACGTGGTCACCGACGTGGAGCCCGGCTTTCTCAGCCGGCAGCCCGCTCCGCAGCTCGCGCACCGCGTAGTAGCGCGTTCCCTGCGATTCCTGCAACTCCCAATTGACGCCGATCCGCCCTGAGCCCAGCAGCCCCGTTTGCGAGCCGAAGCGCGCCAGGATGCGATGCACGATCAGCCGCGCCGCGCTCTCCACATCGTCGCGGGTGGGATCGGTCAGATGCCCTTCCCCATTGAACAGGAGCTGCCCGGTCTCGACGTCGATCATGCGCAATGACAGCGACACGCTGCTCGTGCGCGCCTGCTCGTGCTGCTCCCATTGCTGCACACCGCCGACGATGATGGCATGCGCCCCGACCAGCTTGCCGACTTTCAACACGTTCGCATCGTCGGCGTGGGTAAGTTGAATCACCTGCTCTTTCAGCACTTCGTCGAGCTTGGCCCGCTCGACCATGTTCATGTCGAGATCCAACAACAGGGTGGTGACGATCCCGGCGACGCGCGAACCGGAACCTGGCGCGTTGGGCCCGTCTTCGAACAACATGACCGCCATGGTGCGATACTGATCAATAGAGTCCCGATTGATCGGACCCAATCCGGTGACGACCGGCTCCGGTCGGCCAGGACGGCCGGCTGCCTGGCCATGGGGTACACCGACTACCTCGCAAGATCGCCGCCGTTGCAAGATGGCGACAGGGGGCCCCCACGTACAGAGTTCTTCATTCACCAACACGACATGCTGGGGATATTCTCGCTGGCGCTCCATGGCGATGTTGGTAAAAGGATAAATGATGCAGCCACCGATCCACACCGAGATGGGACACAAGCCCAGCTCGTAGAGCCACTGATTGCGGGCGGTTACGGAATATTCCCACACGAGCATGCGCCCGTCGTCCCGCAACACCCGATCGGGCCGACCGATTTCGTCGAGTACCTGGGCCTTGGTCATAGGCACGGCCAGCCGATCCAACTTCGACTCGGATTTATAAATGGTGTACCCGACACCGCAGTGGGAGGAGAGAAGCGCCGCAAGCAACAAGGCGAGGAATGAAACAACGCGATGACTGATCCGGGCAGAGGGACTGGCTACCATGCGAAGAGCCTAGCACTGCCGCCTGAGCGCTTCAATGGGGAAGCGCCTGCGCACTCATCACGCGTCACATCTTCGCTGAATGGGACGAGAACGAAGCAGGCAGACGGTTTTCAGCAACCAGCTAGTTGCAGGTAGGATCGAACGGCATATCGGCGTAACGCTTATACGATTCGCCCAGGGTCAGCAGAATCTCCTGCCACATCTGCCCGGGATCTTTCTCAAACACGATTGCTGAATCAGCCGGCAACGTAATCCACGACCCGGTCTTCATCTCCGACTCCAACTGGCCTGGCCCCCAACCCGAATAGCCAAGATAGGCGCGGAATGAATCTTTGGTCATCGGACCGGTGAGAATGCGTTCGACTACGCCCATGTCGCCGCCGAGGCAGACCCCGTCAAAGACATGGTGGGAATTTTCAGGCAGCTGGTCGACCCGGTACAGGAGCATGACGTGATTCGTCTGCACAGGCCCGCCGGCATAAAGGACATGGCTCGCCCCTTCCATAATCGGCACCTGCGGGAGCGCTTCAGAAATGGACATGGCTGTCGGCCGATTCACCACGACACCGAGCGCGCCTTCGGCGCCATGCTCGCAGAGCAGCACGACGGTCTGCCGGAAATTCGGGTCGCGCAATTGCGGCGTGGCCACAAGAAAAATGCCTTTACCGAGTTCTAAATCCATAGCAAGATCCTACCGCGCTCGCAGCCGGCGCGCAAGCCTGTTGCCTGAATGCACCTAGGCGGAAGGGTCTTTGAACAATTTACTTGCGATAGAGGGAAGGACGGCGATCGCCAAGCAGATCGTTGTAGCGGGTGAGGGCCTTATTCCGCGCTTCGGCGGGATCGATCTCCACCACGGCCAGCTCTTCCCGATCCCGTGACGCGCGCTGGAGAATGACTCCGCGGGAACTGACGACTTCACTATTCCCGATAAAAGTGAGGGGGTCTTTGCCGCCGCGCGCTTCTGTGCCGATGCGATTGCAGGTCACCGCGAAGACGCGATTCTCCAGACAGCGCACCGGCATGGCGTCCGGACAATTCGGCAACACCAGATTGGAGGGATGACAGACAATGTCGGCGCCCATGAGTGCGAGGGTCCGCGCGGATTCCGGGAAATACCAATCGAAGCAAATCATGACGCCGATCTTGGCAGCCCCGATATCCCAGACGTGAAAACCCGTATCTCCGGGAGCGAAGCAGAGCGTCTCTTCAAAAAATAAATGGCTCTTCCGATAGCAGCCGAGAAATCCGGATGGCCCGACGACCACCGCTGAGTTATAGCACTGCGCCCCGGCCCGCTCCGGCAACCCGGCCACGATATGCATCCGGCGGCGCTTGGCGACGTCCATCAACATTTTCGTGGTTGGCCCGTCCGGCACCGGCTCGGACAATCGCTGGGCTTCCTCGGCCGACACGAACTGATACCCCGACGCGCAGAGCTCCGGCAAAACCATGAGGTCAGCCTCGACCGCTTCCAGCTTCGCGCGAATCGCCTCCAGGTTCTTGGCGACCGTGCCGAACTCCGGCTCATATTGGTAATACCCGACTCGCATAGGGATGAGGCTAGAGGCACGAGGCTAGAGGGAAAAGAAAAAGGCAAGAAGGCACGGGCTACAGTTCCTCTCACCCCGCGCCCCTTGCCCCGAACCTGATAACTACTTCACTTCGGACAGGTGCGTGACCGCGCCTTCCGCATGCTGCGTCGCGACATCGGCGTGACCGGCCTTGCCATGCTCGACCGCTTCCTTCAAATGCTTGACGCCTTCATCCAGATGCGGATTCTTCACATCCTTCTGTGCGGCTTCCGCATGATGGAGCGCGCCTTCCGCATGCTTCACCAAGGCATCGGCATGCCCCTGCTTGCCGTGTGCCGCCGCTTCCTTCGCGTGCTCAACGGCCTCAGCCACATGCTTATTATCCGCCAAGGCGAGTCCGGACATAATCGGCCCGGCAACGAATGCGCTGACGGCTGCAAGAACGAGTGCACTGCGACGAATGGACATCATAATAGTGGCCTCCCTGCGGTTAGAGCTCTTATGAATCACTACGGCTGTGAGAGCCTCGTGGATTCACCTTACACAGCGCCTTTTTGAGTGTCAAGAAGACCGCGCCGATTCGTTGAACCCGAGTATTTTCTGCAATCCCTGGATGTCTTTTTCCACGGGACAGGCAAAATCACGGCTCCACTCCCACCAGGATCCCGGATAGTTTCGAAGATTCTGATAACCCACGAGCTTGAGCACGAAATAGAGCCAGGCCGAGCGGACACCGCCGGTGCAGTAGCACACGATCTCCTGGGACTCCTGCACGCCTTTGTCCTGCATCGACTCTTTGATGGCAACCAGATCTTTAACGGTGGCGTCCTTATTCAGAAACGTATTCCATGCGACATGTAAGGCAGACGGGATATGACCGGGACGAGGAATCCCCGCCACTTCCTTGCCCAGATACTCTTCGAGGCTGCGCGCATCCAGCACCGCCGTCTGCGGGTGGGGCTGCCGGACAATGAGCTTCAATTCGTCCTTGGTTATCATGATCCGCTTGACCGGTTTGGCTTTGAAGATGCCGGGCGTCGGCGTTTCACGGCCATGGCTGAACGGCCGCTTCTCGGCCGTCCACTTCACCCAGCCGCCATCGAGCACCTTGAGGTTCTGATGGCCGAGATATTCCAGCATCCAAAACATGCGCCCTTCATCGCCCCAGTTGTCGAAGGGATTCGAGTAGATGACCACGTCGCTGTCGTTGCTGATCCCCAGCGCCGAAAGCTGGCGCTCGATCTGCGCGAGTTCGGGATTCAGCAACCCCTTCGGAATCGCATTCGGATCGCTGTACTCATGCCAGGTCGAGTGGACCGCGCCGGGAATATGGCCGCCGAACTCATAGGCCGCCTTCCCCCGGACATCCACAATCACGAGTCCCGGCTGTCCGAGACGCTGCTGCAAGGTTTCCGTATCCATCAATAGGGGGTGTGTCATGTGGTTCCTTTGTTCCTACGCAATCAGCTCTCAGCCTTCACCTTGCAACTCGTTCCCTCTGGCAGACGGCTGAGGACCGTCTGCTGTCGATTCTCTTGGTCCAACACTGCCGCAAGCTTCTCTGACAGGGGAAACTCCCGCTCGTAGATCACAAACCGATAGGGGTCATTGCCTGTCAAACCATACTTGGTCCTGAGCATCTCATGCTGCCCGTCTGTGAGAATGTGGTACTGCACCCGCGCCTTGAGAATCAAGCCCTCTGATTGAGGGGGGATGCGATAGGCAAAACTGTATTCCCGGCTGGCCAGGGGCAGGAGACGGTTGTCGTACAGTTCGAGAATGGCCGGTTGCCAGAGAATCCAGCGACCCATCGTCGATTTCTGCTGATCCAGCACGTGTTTCTGAGCGTCCTCGACGGAAAACTCGATCGTAAAGTGCCGGTCGGGATCCCCGGTCGGGATTTTGTGACCCGCGCCGGCATTGATCAGATTCAGCGTAAATGAGATTTCGTCGCCCGGTTTAGGCTGCGGGGTATCCGTCTTCACCTCAATGGCCACCGCCCGCTGAATCATGTCCGGATCATGCCCGCCTCGCCACAGATGTTTGCGGCCATGACGAGTCGGGCTGTCGGGCGCCACGGGCCGGTCAACTTCTGGCATGTGGCAACTCTGGCAGATGAAGCCCCGCTCCTGCATGAAGAACTTGCCTTCGTACTCGGCATAGGTCCCGCATGGCCCCACGTTGTAGAATTGGGCCGGCCCTGACACGACATTGTGGCAGCGCTGACAGACCTGCGTGGTCCGGAAGTTCGGATCGAATTTCGTGGGGTGCGGCGCCGCGGAATCCTCGAAAGGGCCGTAGATCACGCCATCTCGAACGTGACAGGCCGCGCAAGTGACCGACTCTTTCTGATACTCGGGGTCGTAATGGGGATTCGGCTCCTGCACCGCTTTTTCAACCCGCCCGCGCGGAATCTCTTTCACCAAAGTCGGCTGCTGA
>JBEBHO010000266.1:0-2720 GCA_040081095.1 Nitrospira sp. | reverse complement strand
CTGATGGCTCGGCTGGAGGCGCTGTCCCTCGGGCCGATGTTTGCGGCAGAACGGGATCGTGCCTTGCGACTGGCCTTGCGCCCGTATTTTGAGTTTGACGGGAACGCCCCGCTTCCACCGTTTGCTCAGGAAGCCGACCTCGCGACCCTCACGATCTATGCGGATTACTATCCCCAGGACGGCCAGCTGACCCTGATCGAGCAGCTGCGCGATGTGGTGACCGAGCATATTCCTGAGGAAGAGCGGGCTTGGATGGACCCGCTCAAACACTCCTATATGGATCTGGTCGAAGTCCTGCCCGGCAGCGAAGCTACGGATACGTGGGCTTGTCGGTCTCTGGGAAACAGCCGTCCCTATCACGTGCAAGGCGGTGACGTCAGCCATGGACTTCAGAACGGCCAGGTGTTGCTGACGCGCTTCGTGCAGCAGCCGGGCGATCCGGAGACGAATGAGGTCGTACTGGCCGGGAGTGGGCTGGTGCTCTCTCCCGAGGAAGGGCGGACTTTATACGACGCCACCTGCGCCATGCGCCGCCAACGGGAAATCAATGCCGGGTCGTTCGAGCTCGGTGATTGGCACGAATATGCCAAACGATTCGGCTATGAGTTGCTCTGGGTCTATTCGCAGATGCGTCTGAGAGCGCTTTTCACGATCGTGGCCGGTATCCAATACTGCAATCTGGACGGGCAACCACATTTATACGCACTCGCCCTCTACGAACATCGGGAATTCACGTTTCTTCGCGACACGTTGACCGGGATGGATGGGTTGGAGCCAGATCCGGCGACCCTTGCCGAAGCAGGCGCAGCGGGCGCGAGCGTACGATGGATCCAGCGGGGCTCGGTTGAGGCGGGCCAGCCGGGTATCGTCACTCGTCTCACGTTGACGCCCACTCAACTGTGGGTGGAAACCGGTTCGCGCGAACGGATGGATGTGCTGAAGCATCAATTGGCGTCGGCCTTGGGTTTTTCGCTTCATTTCCTGGGCGAAACGACCGCGCCCCCGCCGCATCTCTTGAGCGCAGAAGAGCTTGATGCTGAGCAACCGGTGCGAGTTATCGTGACTCCGGAGCAGGATGCGATCCTCTTAACGGCATTTCTGGAGGCGGCGTATTTGCAGTGGAGCGATCGGGACTCGCCCGTGCTTGGAGGAAAGACGCCGAGGCATGCGGCCACGACTCCGGCTGGGCGTGACCAGGTGGCTCGCGTGATCGATGACATGGAGCGCCATGACCTTGGCTGGCCGCGCATCGGCCGGCCGGCATTTGACTATAACGTCCTGCGTGGGCATGTTGGGATCGATGAGGTACGCCGTGAACAGGCTCCCGCCCAACGCGCTTGACGATCTGCTGGCACGAATGCGTCCCGCACCCCGTGCGCTACCGAGTATTCTTCGTGTCCTCCATGCCGTACACGATGTGTACGGATATATCGATCCCGGCTTTATCCCGGCTATCGCGCAGTCGCAAGGCGTGACCGAGGCCGATGTGGCCGGGGTGTTATCGTACTATCCCTCGCTCAACACGAAGCCCGCCGGAAGGCATCGTATCCAGGTGTGTCGAGGCGAGTCGTGCCTGGCGAATCGCTGCGATCGGGTGGTACAGGCGCTTCAAGAGAAGCTGGGTATCGATCTCGGACAGACGACGCCGGATGGACGGTTCACGCTCGAACCGGTGTCTTGCGTCGGGAATTGCGCGGTATCGCCGAGTGTGAGAGTCGACGATGAACTGCATGGCCGTATCGTGCCCAGCGATATTGCCGGTCTCCTGGATCGATACCGATGACTCGTATCAGACTCTATCTCCCCAACGACACCTCGTCATGTGCGGCTGGAGCGCAGCGTCTTGCTGATGCCTGGCAGGCACGGCCGGACATTGAGCTGGTGCGGACTTCCTCGCGCGGTGCATTTTATCTTGAGCCGATGGTCGAGCGCGACAGCCCCGATGGCCGCGTCGTCTGGTGTCATGTGACACCTGATGATCTTCCCAAGATTCTTGCCGGACACGGTGGGATCCCGATCTCTACGATTCCATTTCTCTCCAAGCAGACCAGGCATACCTTCGCCACGTTCGGCGTGACTGAACCCTTGTCGCTGGATGACTATCAGGCACATGGCGGTTGGGCCGGCCTTCGTGCCGCGCGACAAGTGAGTGCTTCGGCGATTATTCAGGAGATCAAATCCTCGCGATTGCGCGGGCGGGGCGGGGCGGCGTTTCCCGTCTGGAAAAAATGGGACGTGGCTGCCACGACATCGGCCGACCGCAAGTATGTGGTCGCCAATGCAGACGAGGGTGATGCGGGAACGTACTGCGACCGGATGGTGATGGAGGGCGATCCGTTCCGCTTGATCGAAGGCATGCTGATTTGCGCCAGGGCGATCGGGGCCGAGGCCGGATATATCTATTGTCGCCAGGAGTATCCTGCTGCCATGGCCTGTCTGCATGCGGCGATTCGCGCGGCGGATGCCGCTGGGTGGCTGGAGTCTGAGGGGCAGCGATTCTCCATCGAGGTGTTGTCCGGTGCCGGGTCGTATGTGTGCGGAGAGGAAACGGCTCTGCTGGAATCGCTCGAAGGGCGGCGCGGAGTCGTACGCGCGCGGCCGCCGCATACGGCCCAATCCGGCCTCTACGGTTGTCCGACGATCGTCAGTAACGTCCTCACCTTCGCCACCATCCCCAACATCCTCGCACGGGGCGGCGCCTGGCATGCCTCACTCGGGAC
>JBEBHO010000317.1:0-10246 GCA_040081095.1 Nitrospira sp. | reverse complement strand
CTTCGGCTCTTGACCCCGTTGGGACTGGCCTTTGAACACGCGGTCGAGCGGTACCAGCCCTACAATCGCATCGTGCAACCGCAGCCACGCATGCGGCAAGACGCGGTCGCGCTGGTCACCCAAGCCGCGGCTGGCGGAACATCCGCCTATGTGCTGGTGAATAATCGATCGGAAGGGTGCAGCCCGCTCACTGTGCAGGCACTCGTTGAAGCCCTCACCAACGGGACCGCCCCGCCGTTGTGAGAGAATACATCGCGTGGTAGCATGATATTCACTTACTCCATACCGTAATCGGTTCATCTGGAGGAGATGCCATGTTAGCTCATCGCCCCGCCGCACTAGCCCTACTCATCTCAGCCTGGTCAGTGATTGCGACGGCAGCTCACGCAACGAATCCGGCGAACGGGCAGATCGAGGTCGCTGGCGACTACCGCTATGCCCTGCGAGAGTCCGAATCGCTCGCCGACGCCAATTCGCTGGCCTGCCGGGAAGCCTGGCGCCAGGCAATCGCCACATCGTCGTTCTACCGCGAGCAGACCGCACCGATCGTGGACTCTGCATTATTGCGCGATCTGCTCGACTCCCTGAGCACACGCTATGCCCGCGAGCGCCAAATTATCGAGCAGACCGAACGAGGGCGGACGGTATCGTGCCGAGTCCGCGGCGCGCTGCCCAAAGACGACCTTACTGCGATGATTAGAACCCAGCTTGCTGGAGGGGTTCCCGTCGCCCACAGCGTTGAACAAAACCGTGCGCTACGGATTATGAGCGTGACCGAAGACGGACAGGGCATCGCCATTCAATACCAGGCGCTCAAGCGGCTGGACTGGCTCGGCACCCACTATCAAGGCGGGTTGCGGGAGTCTGCAGAGATCATGGTGGACTTCTACGATGAAGCGGGACTCTTGATGAAGACCGAACGCTATCCGGCCAGGCGAACGCCATCAGGCGACGATGTGATAAACCCGGGAGCCAGTGCCATCCTGAAAGTCACAAAGCCGACAGGGGCGAAGACGTTCCGCGTCTGGCTCGTGAAATAGTTCCGGTCTATTGGCCATTATCGGCTGCAATCCGAAACCATCCTGCCACTTTTTCGCGCTCCTCCCCTTTAGTTACCCAAAACACCAACCGATAGAGGTAGCCGAAGGGCCTCTGCGAGTCCATATGCGCTTGGTGCGCAAGGAGGATCGATTACTATGGCATCGGCGCAAGAACTCGTCCAATCCTGCTCCAGTATCTTTACCCTGCCGGAAATCTACTTCCGCGTCAGAGATGTCGTCGACGACCACGAATCGACCATGGACGACCTCGCCAATGCGCTGAAGCTCGACCCAGCCATCTCCGCCCGGCTCCTGAAAATCGTCAACAGCCCGTTTTACGGATTTCCCAAACAGATCGATACCATCACCCGTGCCGTGAATCTCATCGGCATGCAAGCCGTCAGCGACCTCGTCACGGCCACCACCATCGGGCGGACCTTCACCGGCATGACCACCGAGATCATGGACCTCTCCGCCTATTGGCGAAAAAGCGTGCTCTCAGCCCTCATGGCGGGAAAGATTGCGAAGGCCTGCAGCATCGAAGATAGCGAGCGGTTCTTTATTGAAGGGTTATTGCGCGACATCGGCCACCTTGTGCTCTACCAGACAGTCCCGCAGCGCGCCCAATCCGCGCTTATCGAAGCCGGCAATCTCGGCACACCGCTCGCCGAAGTGGAACAGTCCAGTATCGGGTGCGACTTCGCCGAAGTCGGCGCGGAACTCATCCGTTCTTGGGGCATGCCCTCGCAGATCGAACAGTCCGTCCGCCACCAGCTCAGTCCGAATGAAGCCGGCGAATATGCGCTCCATGCCTCCATCGTCCACCTCGCCGGCGTCATTGCCGACCACAGCGAGTTGCCCAAGTCCCAGGCTCCACCGGTGCTCCCCTTCAATCCCTACGCGCTGCAAACGACACAGTTCAAGGACAGCGATCGGCCAGCCCTGCTGAAAGACGCAGAAGCCCAGCTGGAAGAAACCCTGGCCCTCTTCAGCCCCATGGCCATGGCGGCATAGAACGGGAGAGGAGATGGTAGGACATGGCCACAGAATGGACGTGCTCGTCCGTCCTAAATCTCTTCTAAAATCAGAACATTTCCCACCACCAAGCCAAGACTCGCACTAGCCAAAGTCGCGAGTTCTTTTGTCATCCGCACTCATTCAACGTATTTAGCGAGCCGGTTGAGCAGGCGCGGTGAGCTGGAAGAGGGCGTTCACCAGATTCGCCCTCCCCCTCTGGCTACGCTGGTGAGTCCGTTGGTCAGCTCGAAGTAGCTGGCGGCGGTGATGACGGCGTAGTGTTCCCGGGCCAGATCAAGTTCCTTCGTGGCCATCTGCAAACCGGCTTGCGCAATAACCACCTGCTCTTGGGCTGCGCTCACCGCGGCCAACACGTCATGCATTTCCATCTTCACTTGCTTGAGCACCGTCCGCATCCGAAGCACTTTCTGGCGCAATTGACTCCGCCATTCGGCAATACGCCCCTCGCACTGCGCGCCATCAAAGATAGGGATCTGGAGCAAGAACGCCATATTGTACGTATCGAGCGTATCATTCCACCGATGCCGATGAGGCCGTAGTCGCCTTCTACGATGAGTGACGACAAGCGCTCGCCGGTAATCGACGAATAGGTCAACTCCGACGCCTCCACCTGGGTGAGCTGGGCCTGCACTTCAGGTCGAGATCCCAAGGCACTCTCCACAGCACTCTTACCAGAAAATAATAAGGGGAACTGCCTTGTCCTCAATGACATGGGCAATTCCCCTCACTGCATTCCCAAAACACGCGCGCTACCAGGCTGCTACGCCCCGACGATACTCTCAGACTGCCGTGCGCGAAGCACTTCCTTGGCTTGCAGAAACGCCTTCGCACGATGACTCATGCGATTCTTCTGTTCAGCAGAAATCTCAGCTAATGTTGTCCCCAATTCGGGCACATAAAACACCGCATCATATCCAAATCCACGAGATCCGACCGGAGCGTCTGTAATATATCCTTCTAACGCCCCGTGCGCCACCTGGGCAGGCTCACCTGGCACCACGATAGCCGCGACCGTGATGAATCTTGCGGTGCGCTGCTCACGCGGAACGCCAGAAAGCTCCTGAATCAGCTTTCGACAGTTATCCTCGTACGTGGCTCCTTCCCCGGCATAGCGGGCGGCGTACACACCGGGGCGTCCCCCTAGTGCATCGACTTCCAACCCGGTATCGTCGGCCACAGCCGTGAGACCAGTCGCTCGGGAGATCTCAGTGGCCTTCTTAACGGCGTTGGCCTCGCAGGTCAGCCCGTCTTCTTCCACTTCAGGCGCATCGGGAAAATCGTCCAAGGTACGAATCCGTATGCCCAGATCACCGAGCAAAGCGGTGAGTTCATCTCCCTTATGCCGATTTCTCGTTGCCAGCACTAACTCAGTCATCACCTGCGTCCTGTCAATCTAACGATCCGATGAGCTCTTTTTGAATGGCGGTGAGCCGTTGAATCGCCTGCCAACCAAGGTTCAAAAACTCGTCCATGTCCTGCTTGGCAAACGGAGTCTTTTCCGCAGTCCCCTGAACTTCAACATACCGGCCCCGGCCGGTCATAACCAAATTCATGTCCACTTCAGCCATCGAATCTTCGGTATAGGCCAAGTCCACCATAACTTCGCCGCCGACTTTTCCGACGCTGATCGCCGCCAGGTAGTCGGTCAACGGAAGGCGCTTGATCAGGTCTTTCTTTCTCAGTACGGCGAACGCGTCAGCTAGTGCGATGAAGGCCCCGGTAATCGAAGCGGTTCTCGTCCCCCCATCGGCCTGAATCACGTCACAGTCGATCCAAATGCTCCGCTCGCCCATCTGCGTCATATCGGTCACAGACCGTAACGCCCGACCAACCAGCCGCTGGATTTCCAACGTTCGTCCGCCCTGCTTTCCCTTGACCGCCTCCCGAGAGGTGCGCTCATGGGTTGCCCGCGGGAGCATTGAATATTCAGCGGTCACCCACCCACTCCCTTTCCCCTTGAGAAACGGAGGGACTTTTTCTTCTATTGACGCCGTACAAATGACCTTGGTGTCCCCCATTTCAATGAGGACTGATCCTTCGGCATGTTTCGTGAAGTTTCTCGTGACTTTAACCGGCCGATGCTGGTCTTTCCGTCGCCCGTCAAATCGCACTAATCCGGCTACCGAGCTCATCGCTTTTTCCCCTTCTCGTCCGTAAAGTGAGGGTGCGATTATAGTGGAGCCCTTTTCAAAGCGCAAACCAGTCCTTCTCTACCCGGCTCTCTGAATGATCAGATCTCTCCCAGGTGTAACAGACTCATTGATGTACGAAATCCGTCCATCGCTCCGACACATTCTGTACACTCAGCATGGTGCCCTGCCACTCTGCCCATTCTCACCCAACAAGAAATATAAACAGCGAAACCTTGAATCGGCTCTCTGGAAGAGACATTCCATACCATCACCACCCATGCATTTCACAACGAGAAAAAGCCAGGCTTACTCATCGCTATTGGCATAGAAGGTGCAGAACCTCGGGCAGTCCTGATGGCTCTCAAGTGTCTGCCAAACAAGCCGATAATGACCCTACAGAGAACGAACAACTCACGCGCTAATTCTCAACAACTCCATGCCTATTTCTTCTGATCAGGACACACAACAAGCTCTCCTTGAAAACCGGAATATTCTGGTTGTGGATGACGAAGAGCCGATTCGCCGCCTGCTTGGCTACATGCTCCAAACCCATGGCTACACTGTCACGCTTGCCGCCGATGCTCGTGAGGCCCGGCAGCGAATAGAGGAACGGCCCTATGCCTTACTGCTCTGTGACGTGAACATGCCTGGCGAATCCGGCATGGACCTCGTCCGTAACCTTCTCGTCGACCGCCCCCATACTGCCGCAATTATGGTGACCGGCCTCGACAGCTCTGTGCTGGCTAATGCCGCTCTCGACATGGGCGCCTTCGGCTACATCATCAAGCCCTTTGAGTCGAACGAAGTGCTCATCGACGTCGCCAATGCGTTGCGCCGCCGCCGGTTGGAAATGGAAAACCGCCTCCACCGGGACAACCTTGAGGATATCGTCAGGACCAGAACGATGGCCCTGCAACAGGCTCTTGAATGGTTAGAGCGCAGTGAGAAAGAGCTTCGTCTCTCCCGGGAAGAAACCATCGAACGCCTGGCCATTGCCGCCGAATTCCGCGACAGTTCCACCGCCCAGCACATTCAGAGAATGAGCCACTACTGCGAATTGCTCGCACGTAAATTGGGCCTGGCGCCGGAACGTGTCGATCTGATCCGCACCGCAAGCCCCATGCATGACATCGGGAAAATCGGCACTCCCGATCATGTACTCCTCAAGCCCGGAAAATTCACCGCAGAAGAGTTCGATGTGATTTCCCAGCACGCGGAAATCGGTTACAAAATCCTCTCCGGATCCGACTCCGAACTGCTCAAAGTGGCCGCCGTCATTGCCTGGACGCATCACGAACGCTACGACGGCACCGGATACCCTCGCAAATTGAAAGGCGAGGACATTCCCATTGAAGGCCGTATCGCCTCCATCGCCGACAACTTCGATGCGATGACTACAGCCCGGGTATATAAACCGGCTTTCGACTTCGAACATGCCCGTGACTTGATGATCAAAGAACGCGGCACACACTTCGATCCCGAGCTCCTGGATCTTTTCCTGTCGTCCCCCGAGGACCTCCGCCGCATCCATGAGCAGTATGCCGATCACTCCCGGCAAGACTCCAACGCCGCCTAGCGCATTTCTCGCAATTCGTTGACCACATTTTCCCTCACCGATATACTTTTTTTATTCTACCGCTGCGCTGCCGGCACGGCGTTCACCAACGCGTCTGATACAGACACATGCATTGAAAGGGTCGCCGTCCATGGCTAAGAAAACGACCGCAGTTCGCACACGAACGGCCTGCCGCAATTGGATTGCCTATCTCTGTGAATCCCTCGTTACCTCCGGTGTGATGCCGACCTGGGAAGCCGCGACCTATCTCACGGAAAACCTCTTCGGAGAGAAGCCCAATCCACGACTCTTAGGGCCTACCAATGCCTATGAAGTGACGGCACAATTCCTACACCGCTTGTATCAGCCGATTGCCGAAGCGGCGATGCGAGACAGCGACCTTCCATCGACAGAGAAGATTCATGTGTTTACCGACATTAGCCTGACAGGCAACTCCGCTGTCCTGGTCGTGTTTCTCTCCGAAGCCCTCCAGACGCAACAGCTCTTGCTGCTTGATCCGGCCAAGGCCTGGAACCTCGTCTTCACAGACGCAGACTCATTCAACGCCTGGGCGGAAGCGCGATACCGATCGATTTTCCAGGCACTCCAGGCCACCCGCCTGAACGTAACCGGTGATGTGCTGGAGACGGCCGTCTAGCCTCAGCCACAATTCGGCCAGCCTGACATCCCCCAAAACACTTCTCGGGTTTGCGGATCAGAAACCGACAGCTATCTAGGCAGGCTCATAGTTGAGGTTGGGTGACAGCCAGCGCTCCATCGTGCGCAGATCCATCCCCTTTCGACGGGCATAGTCTTCCACTTGATCCTTCCCGATTTTTCCCACCGCAAAGTATTTCGCCTCCGGATGGGAAAAATAGAAGCCGCTCACTGCCGCAGCCGGCAGCATGGCGTAACTCTCGGTCAACGTGATCGCGGCGGTCCGTTCAACCTGCAGCAGGTCAAACAACAATCGCTTCTCCGTATGATCCGGGCAAGCCGGATAACCAGGCGCAGGACGAATACCCCGATACTTTTCGCGAATCAGCTCTTCAGTCGATAGCGATTCCTGCTTCCCATAGCCCCATTCTTCACGAACCCGTTTATGAAGAAACTCCGCAAAAGCTTCCGCCAGACGATCAGCTAAGGCCTTCGCCATAATCGAGTTATAGTCGTCATGGTCCTGGTCGAAACGTCGACAGAGCTCATCCAACCCGATGCCTGCCGTCACGGCAAATGCCCCGAGGTGATCCTTCCGGTCTGACTCGCGAGGAGCCACATAGTCAGCCAGCGCAAGGTTCGGCTGGCCTTGAGGTTTTTCCGATTGTTGTCGGAGCGTATGAATCGTCGTAATTTTCTCGGTACGAGCAACATTGCTAAAGAGTTCGATGTCGTCCCCCTGGCTCGCGGCACCAAAGAATCCGTACACCGCGTTGGCTGTCAGCAGCTTCTTCTGAACGATCTCGTCCAGCAGTCGACGCGCGTCGTCATACAACTCCTTCGCCTTCGGACCGACCGTGGCGTCGTCAAAAATTGCGGGATAGCGGCCCTTCAGTTCCCAGGTGTGAAAGAATGGCGACCAATCGATGAAGGGAACCAGTTCGCTCAATGGCTGCTCACTGATCGTCCGCACTCCCAGGAAGGACGGTACAGGAATCTCCAGACTTGTCCAGTCCGACATGAATCGATTTTCACGAGCCTTCGCGATCGGCAGAACTGGTTTAGCCCCGCGGTCGTGATGCGCCTGCCTCATCCGCTCGTAATCGTCTCGCACTTGCTGCACAAACCCGGGCTTCTGCGTAGGGCTTATCAAGCTTCCCACCACCCCTACCGCCCGCGAAGCATCCAGCACATGCACCACCGACGGCGCATAAGAAGGGGCGATCTTTACCGCCGTATGGGCCTTGCTGGTCGTCGCACCACCAATGAGCAAAGGAACGGTAAATCCCTCGCGCGTCATTTCCTTGGCCACATGCACCATTTCATCCAGCGAAGGGGTGATGAGACCACTCAATCCGATGACATCCACCTTAAGATCTTTCGCAGTGGCCAAAATCTTCTCGCAAGGCACCATGACGCCCAGATCGATCACCTCATAATTATTGCAACCCAGCACTACCCCGACGATGTTCTTGCCGATGTCATGCACATCGCCTTTTACGGTTGCGAGCAAGACTTTCCCTTGCGCTTGATACCCCCCCGCCCGCTTCTTCTCTTCTTCCATGTAGGGCATCAGATAGGCGACGGACTTTTTCATGACCCGGGCACTCTTCACCACTTGCGGGAGGAACATCTTGCCGGATCCGAACAGGTCACCGACGATGTTCATCCCGGCCATCAACGGCCCTTCAATCACTGACAACGGCTTCGGATATTTTTGTCGCGCCTCTTCCGTGTCCAGATCGATATAGTCCGTGATGCCTTTGACCAGAGCATGAGAAAGCCGTTCCTCGACAGTCCCCTTGCGCCATTCATCATCCTTAACGACCGCTTTCCCCTTCTGTTTTACAGTCTCAGCAAAATTCACGAGCCGCTCGGTGGCGTCAGGCCGCCGGTTCAGCAATACGTCTTCAACCAATCCAAGCAAGTCCTTGGGAATCTCTTCGTACACCGCCAACTGGCCCGCATTGACGATCCCCATATCGAGGCCGGCTTTGATGGCATGATAGAGAAACGCCGCGTGCATCGCTTCGCGGACCACATTATTTCCGCGAAACGAGAAGGAAATATTGCTGATGCCGCCACTCACCTTGGCGCCGGGCAAATTCTGTTTGATCCAGCGCGTGGCTTCGATGAAATTGACGGCATAATTATTATGTTCTTCAATGCCGGTTGCGACGGTCAAAATATTCGGGTCGAAGATAATATCGGGCGCCGGCAACCCTACCCGTTCCGTCAGAATCTTATAGGAGCGCGCGCAGATCTCCTTCTTTCGCTCCAACGTATCGGCTTGCCCCTGCTCATCGAACGCCATGACGACGACGGCGGCTCCGTACCGATGGACCAGCGTGGCCTGATCGACGAATTTCTGTTCGCCCTCTTTAAGGCTGATGCTGTTGACGATAGCCTTGCCCTGAATATTCTTCAGGCCAGTTTCCAGCACCTCCCACTTGGAGCTATCGACCATGATCGGCACTTTGCAGATATCCGGCTCCGACGCGATGAGGCGGAGAAACTTCTCCATCGCCGCCTTGGAATCCAGCATGCCTTCGTCCATGTTGATATCGATGATCTGCGCGCCGCCTTCCACTTGTTGCCGCGCCACGGAAAGGGCGGCTTCATAGTCGCCGGCCAGGATCAGCTTTGAAAAGGCCGGCGAGCCGGTCACGTTAGTCCGCTCACCGATATTCACAAAGTTCGAATCGGGGCGAAGCGTCACGGCTTCAAGTCCGCTCAAGCGCGTATAAGGCTCGACGGTTGGAACCGGTCGTGGCGTGAGGCCCCGGACCGCGTCGGCAATCTTCTTGATGTGGTCCGGCGTGGTCCCGCAACAGCCGCCCACAATGTTGAGCCAGCCGTTCTGTGCCCAGTCCCGCAATTGCGGAGCAAGCGTGTCCGGAGTTTCAGGAAATCCTGTGGGCAATAATGGATTGGGCAGTCCGGCGTTCGGATGCGAACTGATAAAAGTTGGCGCGATCCGCGACAACTCCTCGATCAGCGGGCGCATTTCCTTCGGCCCCAGAGCACAGTTCATCCCGACACTCAGCAACGGCACATGCGAAATCGAATTCCAGAAGGCTTCGACCGTTTGGCCCGTCACGCCACGGTTGCTGCCGGCTTGAATGAACGTCACCGAGGCCATGACCGGCACGCGCCGTCCGCCGTGATCGAACACCTGCTGGATGGCAAAAAACGCCGCTTTCGCGTTGAGTGTGTCGAAAATGGTTTCTACGAGCAGGAGGTCGGCCCCACCATCGAGCAAACCACGAACCTGGTCACTGTAGGCAACGACCAATTCCTCATACGTGGTGCCCCGTGCGCCTGAGTTATTGACGTCCGTCGAGATAGACGATGTCTTGGTCGTCGGCCCGATAGCGCCGGCCACGAAGCATTGTCGGCCAGGTTGAGCCGCTTGCACTTTGAGCACCGCCCGCTTGGCACATTCCGCCCCGGCTTTCGACAGTTCGTAGCCCAGGGTAGCCATGTGGTAGTCGGCAAGCGAGATCGCCTGCGAGTTGAACGTATTCGTTTCGACGATGTCAGCTCCGGCTTCAAGATACTCGCGATGGATGTCCTCAATGATGGCCGGCTGTGTGATATTCAACAAATCGTTGTGACCTTTGAGGTCTTGCTTCC
This sequence comes from Nitrospira sp., assembly GCA_040081095.1. Lineage (GTDB taxonomy): Bacteria > Nitrospirota > Nitrospiria > Nitrospirales > Nitrospiraceae > Nitrospira_D. Next base: position 188 of record JBEBHO010000317.1, on the reverse strand, counting down.
AGTCCTTAAACCGTTCGCCACGAAAGGCCGCTTCATCCAGCTTCCGCTGCTGAATCATCGTCCCCATCGCCCCATCGAGGATCAGAATGCGGTTCTTGAGCTGCTGCTCTATCGACGTCTGTGAGGAATTATCCACTGATGAAAGTCTCCCGTGACCTGTTTGCTAAGGATGCCATGATACTGGAAGG
>JBEBHO010000066.1:0-2729 GCA_040081095.1 Nitrospira sp. | reverse complement strand
TTCGATACGCAGGACGAATCGGATCCGGTCATCGAAGATCTGGAGGTCTCGCTCGCGGCCTTGCGTGAAGAGTTGCATGTGCGGGCGGAGAACAGCGGAAGCATCGTCGGACCGGTCGTGTTTGGCGATGACGGCGACCGGGTGGATTGCGCCAAGCTCGGCAAGGGCGGCTATTCAGTGCCGTCGATTGTTGAGCCGGAGTATCTGGAGATCCGCCGTTGCACCGCCGATTTTTTGTTGCTGGTGGAAAAGGGCACGCAGTGGAATCGTCTCTCAGAAGACAAGTTCTGGCGGCGGTATAACTGTGTCCTCCTGACCGGCAACGGGCAGCCGCCGCGCGGTGTCCGCCGTCTGGCGCGACGCCTTCACGAAGAGCACAAGTTACCGGTGTATGTGCTGGTCGACAACGATCCCTGGGGATACTACATCTATTCCGTGATCAAGCAGGGTTCGATCAATCTGGCGTTCGAGAGCCAGCGCATGGCCATTCCCAAAGCGAAGTTCATCGGCCTGTCGAGCGCTGATCCTGAACGCTATGAGTTGCCCAGAAACGTGGGCATCAAGTTAAACGAGAAAGATATTGCCAGGGCGAAGGAACTGATGAACTACCAGTGGTTTCAGAAGCCGGCCTGGCAGGCAGAGATCAAGCGCATGCTCGCCAGCGGACTCAAGTACGAACTGGATTCGCTGGCCAACAAAGATTTCCAATATCTGACCAAGAAGTATCTGCCGAGAAAGCTCAAAGAAAAAGATTGGATCGATTAGTCATCGCCCCCGGTCCACCGTTCGAATATCAGGAGCCAGCAGATCAGGGAACCCGCGCCCGTGCCGCGGCTGCCGGCCTTCGTGCCGCCCCAGACTCAGAACCATCATGAAGACGCTACCTCCCTGGACGGCTCCGCTACGTGACTGGCAGCAGCGCGCGCTCATCGCTGTTCGCAGTCATCAGACCGGCGACTTCCTGGCCATGGCGACGCCCGCGGCCGGGAAAACCCGCTTTGCCTTGCGCGTCGCGCATGAGTTTCTTGCCAAGGGTGCGGCCGTTCGGGTGCTGGTCGTATGTCCGACCAACCATCTGCGCACGCAATGGTCGGAGGCTGCCGGTAAAATCGGCTTGCAGCTCGATCCGGCGCTGACGAACGATCAGGCCTGCGAAGCTCCTGACTATCACGGTGCCGTCGTCACCTATCAGCAAGTCAGCCTCGCGCCCACGATCTTTCAGCGGGCGTGCACAGGCAAACGCACGCTGCTCATCCTTGACGAGTTGCACCACGCAGGAGACGGGAAACACTGGGGGAAGGCGCTGCGCATGGCCTTCGATCCGGCGGTGTTTCGGCTGATTCTCTCCGGTACGCCCTTTCGCTCCGATAATAATCCGATCCCCTTCATCCGCTATGACGAGGGTGAGAGTCACGCGGATTTCGCGTACGGCTATACCGAGGCGATTAAGGACAGTGTCTGCCGGCCGATTGTGTTTCCCAGCTATGAAGGCGAATTGACCTGGCTCTCCGATGGCCGTGAGCATACGGCAACGTTTGAGGATGGACTGAAATTCGATCTCCAACGTGAACGCCTGAAGACAGCGCTGCTCCAAGAAACCTGGCTGGGTCCGGTGATCACCGATGCGCACAAGCAATTGATCCGGTTGCGCAAGGAAGAACAGGCCGATGCCGGCGGGTTGATCGTGGCCATGGATCAGGACCATGCCCGGTGGGTGTCCGAGTTGATCGGAAAAATCACCGGAACAAAGGCGGTCGTGGCGGTGTCAGACGATCCGGGTGCCTCACGGACCATCGCGTCGTATGCCGATCATAAGACCCAAGCCTGGCTGGTCGCCGTGAATATGGTCAGCGAAGGAGTGGACATCCCTCGATTACGGGTCGGGGTGTACGGGACCAACGTACTGACGGAGATGTATTTCAGGCAGGTGGTGGGGCGATTCGTACGTATGCAGGACGGCATGCCCAAGCCGCAGCGAGCCTGGCTCTATTTGCCGAAAGATCCGATCCTCGTGCACTACGCCAGGCAAATCAAAGCCGAGCGCGATCATGTCTTGGAAGATATCATGCCGGCCGGGCAACGGGACTTATTTGGACGGATCACAGTCTCCAGCACCAAGGAGTATATGCCGTTGAATGCGGTGGCCAAGCTCGACTCGCTCATCGGCGAAGAGGACCCGCGTGGCGACGGTGGCGGTGCGGCGGCGGTCGACGTGGCCGTGTCATTACACGAACAGAAGCTGGATTTGCGTGAGACGCATCGTCTCTTGGTGGCGTCGGTGGCGCGAAAAGCAGGGGTGGATCATCGGCGGCTCAATGCGGAATTGATTGCGCGGACCGGCGGGCGCGTCGATCAGGCGACGACTGAGCAGCTGCAGAAGCGGATACAGCTCTTGGAGCGCTGGCAGGAAAAAGGCTATGACGGAAAACGATAACGGAATGAGCGCCGCTGACTCCGCTGGGGCGCGATCGCTCCCTCGGAACCAGCAGCGTTCCGTTCAATCGGTCTAGGCCGGGGGCAGCATCCAATAACACCAGCCGAGAATGATGGGGGTCGCCACATACATGGCGGTCTTTCCGAAGGCATCGTAGACGCCGTAAATGAGGAGGCCGCCGATACATACGAAGTAGATCTGGGCGATACCCTGGTAACTCGCATTGTGTTCTGCCGCAAGTGCAAGAGCCGGCGAACCAAGGATCGCGCCGGCAGAGAGAGCCGCTAGTCGTTTC
>JBEBHO010000206.1:0-35876 GCA_040081095.1 Nitrospira sp. | reverse complement strand
CCGAGCCATCGCCTACGTCGTGGAATCGGGAGCCAATCGCGCCAATAATCCTGTGCCCGCTTTCCAGATATCCCCCGCGCCCAAGGTCACAACCAGATCACCGGGCTTTAAATGTGGCAATACCTGATCCGGCAACGATTCCTTCTTTTCGATGAACGTGACGCCCTGATGGCCGGCAGCCTTGATACTGTCCGCCAGCGCGGCCCCGGAGACTCCCGGGATCGGCGCTTCACCGGCCGCGTAGATCTCCGTCATAAAGAGCACATCCGCTTGATCAAACGCGTGCGCAAATTCGTTGATCACATCGCGCGTCCGGCTGTACCGGTGCGGTTGAAACAACACGACGAGCCGGCGATCCCAGCCCTGCTTGGCTGCCGCCAGCGTCGCCTTGACCTCGGTTGGGTGGTGGCCGTAGTCGTCCACCACCATGATCCCGTTCACTTCTCCCCGAAGATGGAACCGCCGCTCCACACCGGTGAACGCCGCCAAGCCCTTGCGGATCAAATCGACCGGCACATCCAGTTCGATGCCGATTGCGATCGCCGCCAGCGCATTCGACACGTTGTGAATACCTGGCACCGCGAGCCGGAAGGGACCGAGATTGCGGCCACGAAAATGAGCACGGAATTCCGCTCCCCATTGTTTCAGCACAATATCCGTCGCCTTGAAGTCCGGCACCACACCGGGACGCTCCTGTAATCCATAGGTGTGATAGCGCTTCACAATGCGAGGAAACAGCGAGTGCAACCGCTCATCGTCGGAGCACAGCACCGCCAAGCCGTAGAAGGGAATCTTGTTGATGAATTCCAGAAAGCAGTCGTAGATCTTCTCCATCGACCCATAATGATCGAGGTGTTCACGATCCAAATTCGTGACCGCCACGATGGTCGGCGACAAACGGAGAAACGAGCCGTCGCTCTCATCGGCTTCCGCCACCAGCAACTCGCCGCGGCCGAGACGCGCATGGCTGCCGAGGGCATTCACCTTGCCGCCGATCACCATGGTCGGATCCAAGCCGCCCGATGCCAGCACATTCGCCACCATCGACGTCGTCGTGGTCTTGCCATGGGCCCCGGCAATCGCGACACCGAACTTCAACCGCATCAGCTCGGCCAGCATCTCAGCCCGGGGAATCACCGGCACTTGCTTCGCCTTCGCCGCCAGCACTTCGGGGTTGGTCGCCGCGACGGCGGAGGAAATGACCACCACCTGCGCCTCACCGATGTTGGATTCCTGATGCCCGATAGCAATCCGGCCGCCGAGTTCCTCCAGCCGCCTGGTTGTTTCCGACGCTTGCAAATCCGATCCGCTGACTTTGTAGCCCATGGTCAGCAGGACCTCGGCGATCCCGCTCATCCCCGACCCGCCGATCCCGACCAGATGAATGTGTTGTGTTTTTCGAAACATGGCAGTTCGCCTCAATCCTGGTGAGCCCGTTGATGGTCGCTGTCCCTGCTCTCGTGTCGCAGCCGCATTAGACTCCCGTCGCTCCAACAGTCCGGTGGATGTCATGATTCACCCCCATGAGCGCATAGCATTCGTGGACGATCCTCTCAGCCGCATCGATTCGACTCATAGCCCGACTCTTTGCCTGCATCGCGCACAGACGGTCCGGTTGCTGCAACAGCGCGGCAATGGACTCAGCCAACTGCGCCCCGGTCAACTCCGGTTGCGGCAGCACCATCGCACCGCCCGCCGTCTCCATCGCCCGTGCATTCTTCATCTGATGATCGTAGATCGCCGTCGGCAGCGGAATCAGAATGGCCGGCTTCCCGCAGGCCGTCAGCTCCGCAATGGTCATGGCTCCGGCACGCGCCACGACCAGATCCGCCGCCCGCAAGACCGTCGGCATATCGTAGAGAAACGGGACAACTTCAGCCTGGACACCGGCCAGGCGATACGCCTCGACGACCCGCGCATGATCAGCCTCACCGGTCTGATGCGTGATAGAGAGACGAGGAAGCTTCTGCGTCAATGTTGCCAATCCATCGATGACCGCGCGATTGATCGCCTTCGCGCCCTGACTGCCTCCAAAAATCAACAGCCGCTGCTGCCCCCCGGATATCGACACGGATTGATCGAGGGTATCGAGAAAAGGCTGTCTGATCGGTGTGCCAACCACGCGTACTTTCGCCTTTGCAAATTTGTCGGCAGCGGAGTCAAACGCCAGGAAGACACGCTGCGCACAGGGCCCGACCGCAATGTTGGCCATGCCAGGATAGGCGTTCGGCTCCAGGATCACCCGCGCAATCCGCTTCAACGCGGCCGCCGCCAGCATCGTTGGGCTGGTATAGCCGCCGACCCCGATCACCAGATCGGCACGATGCTTAGCAATGAGCTGCATCGACTGCCAGAGTCCGGCCGGCACGGAGAGCAACCCGCGCAACGCGTCCCCCAATCCTTTTCCCATCACCGGCTTCGCCGTAATGAGTTCGAGTGGAAATCCTTCGTGCGCCAGCACCTTGGTTTCGATCCCTTTCGCCGTTCCGACAAAAATGATCGTGGTCGATGGATCACGCCGAAGAAACTCGCGGGCCAATGCGACCGCCGGATACAAGTGCCCGCCCGTCCCGCCTGCGGCGATGAGTATCGTCATCCGCGACCAGACCCGCCACGGCCACCCCGCCGCGCGCCTTCTTCCGGACCCGCTTGACGGTCCCTCGAAATATTCAACAAGATCCCGACCGCCAGCAGGCTGATCACCAGCGACGATCCGCCGTAACTCACGAACGGGAGCGTCAGCCCTTTGGTCGGCAGCATCCCTGTGGCCACCGCCGCATTCACCAGTGCCTGCCCGCCGATCAGCAAGGTAATACCGACTCCCAGATATCGGCCGAAGGGCATCCGCGCCCGCGCCGCGATCTGGAATCCACGCACCACGAACAGCGCAAAGAGCAGCACGATCGCTCCGGTCCCCACCAACCCCAATTCTTCCCCGACCAGCGCCAGGACGAAGTCCGTATGGGCTTCGGGAAGAAAGAACAGTTTCTGCTTTCCCTCGCCCAGCCCCACTCCGAACGGACCTCCGCTCCCAAAGGCGAGAAAGGACTGGGTGATCTGAAACCCGGCGTTCGACGCATCCTTCCAGGGCGCCAGAAACGTGAGGAGGCGCTGCCGGCGATAGCTCGAGCCGAGGACGAGCACCAAAACGACCGGCACTGCGCACAATCCCAACCCCAAGAGATGCTTCACTTGCGCGCCACCGAGAAACAGCAGTCCGATCGTCACGAGTCCGATCACCACCACGGTCCCGAGGTCCGGCTCCAACAGCACCAGACCGCTCAACACGCCGATTACGAACAACACCGGCAACAGGCCGGAAACGAAGCTCGTGATCCGGTCTTCCTTCTTGGTCAGATAGGCGGCCAGATAGATCACCGACACCAGCTTCACCATCTCGGCCGGTTGAATCGAAATCGGCCCGAGACGCAACCAGCGCCGCGCCCCTTTGGCAGCTACGCCGAGCGAGGGGATCAACACCATCACCAGCAGCAGCGCCATCAAACCCAGCAGCGGGACCGACAATCGTTTCCACCAGATGTAGTCGACCCGCGACGCGACGTGCAGCAGCAGAAAGCCGAAGGTCAGCCAGGCCAGTTGGCGTTTGAGGAAGTAGCCGGAGTCGTGGAACCGATTCCCCGCCACCACGGCACTCGCGCTGAACACCATCACCAGCCCCACCAACGCCAGCACGATCGTCACGATCAAGAGCGTGTGGTCCATCGGCACTCGCTTCTTCGCGGTGCGAGGGCTCGTGGTGGGCCACGGCAATGCCAGCGTCCCTGCAGATCTCTGTGACATCGTTCAGCTTCACATCTCCTCTGCCTCGCCGCCGTCAGGCCGGCAAGGATTGCACGAGGGCCTTAAACTGCCGGCCCCGATCCTGGTAATCCGCAAACATGTCGAAACTGGCGCAGGCCGGTGAAAACAGGACGACGCCGCCGGATGTGGCGCTGTCGGCCGCCGCCTGCACCGCTTCTTTCAATGTGGCCGCCCGGCTGACCGCGGGGAATCCAGCCATCGCCTGCGCGATCAATGGGGTCGCTTCTCCGATTAAGATGAGCCCCTTCACCCGTTGCCGGATGGCTGGGGCCAGTCGGGAGAAATCCCCGCCCTTGTCGCGGCCGCCGGCAATCAGCCAAATGGGTTGATCGATGCTCTCAATCGCCTTGAGCGTGGCATCCACGTTCGTGCCTTTGGAATCGTTGACGAACCGGACACCTCGGCGGTCGCGCACAATCTCCAAGGCATGCTCCAAACCAGGGAACGTCATGAGCACGCGCCTGATGGCCTCCAGCGAACAGCCGCTCAGCAGCGCATAGGTGGAGGCCGCCATCACGTTCTCCACATTGTGGTCGCCGATGATCTTGATCTCCTGCCGCCGACAGATCTCCTGCCGCGCGCCCATCACGGTGGTCACAATTCGATCGCCGTCCAGATAGGTGCCGCCGGTGACATCCGATGGCAGAGCCGACTGCCTGGTGAATCCCAACACCCGGGCTTTGACGCTATGCCGAAGCGCCGCGACTCGTTGATCGTCTAGATTGAAGAGCGCGTAGTCGGTCGGTTTCTGACTTTCGAAAATGCGCCGCTTCGCCGCCACATATTCCTCAATCGACTCGTAGCGATCCTGGTGATCCACGGTCACGTTCAGTAGCCCGGCGATCCAGGGATGGAACTGCTCGACCGTCTCCAGCTGAAAGCTTGAGACCTCCACCACAAGAAAATCGAATGGACTGGGTAATCCCTGCTGCGAGGCGAGCACGGATTGCATGGCCGCTTCGCTGAGCGCCGTGCCGAGATTCCCCCCGACAAAGACCCGCTTCCCGCTTTCCTGCAGCATTTTCCCGATCAGCGTGACCGTCGTGCTCTTGCCGTTGGTTCCGGTGAGAGCCAGCATGGGGGCCGAGACAAACTGCGACGCCAGCTCCAACTCGCTGATGACCTTCACGCCGCGCCGCCGCACCCGCTCCAGTGCCTCCATGCGATAGGGCACGCCGGGGCTGATGACGACGAGTTCCGCCGATTCCAAGGCCGTTTCGTACTGACTGCCGACCGTGATGCCGACACCAGTGCCATCTAACTGCGCCAAAACCTGGCCCAGTTCGCTGCGCTCCTTCCGGTCGGCAACGGTGACGTGCGCACCGACAGCCTGGAGCAACCGCGCAGCGGCCACGCCGCTACGGGCCAATCCCACCACCGTAACTTTGGCGCCGTTCAATTTCATCACGTCTTCGCTCACCATCTCATTCCGTCTTTGCGCACCATCTCGTTACCGCAACTTCAGCGTGCTTAAACTCAGTAAGGCCAACAGAATGGCAATGATCCAGAGCCGGACCACCACCTTCGGCTCCTCCCACCCCTTCATCTCGAAGTGATGATGAATCGGCGCCATCAAGAAGATCCGCTTCCCGCGCGACTTGAATGAGATCACTTGGAAAATGACTGAGACCGCTTCGATCACGAACACCCCACCGACCAGCAGCAACAACAATTCGTGCTTGCTGATGACGGCGACCGTTCCGAGCGCAGCGCCGAGTGGGAGGGATCCCACATCCCCCATAAACACGGAAGCAGGGTACGTGTTGAACCACAAGAATCCGAGACTCGAACCGAGAATAGCCGCTGTAAAGACGGCAATCTCGCCGGCATTTTCAATATGGGGAATCAACAGATAGTCCGACATCAACCGATGGCCGGCGACATAGGCGACAATCGTATAGGCCAGCGCCGTAATCATGACGGGGCCGATGGCGAGGCCGTCGAGGCCGTCGGTCAGATTGACGGCATTGGAACTCCCCACGATCACCAGGACCGCAAAGACAATGTAGAACCAGCCCAGGTCAGGCGTGAAGTTCTTGAAAAATGGCACGCTGAGCTTGGTGGTATAGCCCGGCAGGAAATACAGCGTAATGGCGATCAACAATGCGATCGACACTTGCGCGGCAAACTTTTGGCCCGCCGACAATCCCTTCGATTGCCGTTTGATGAACTTCAGGTAATCGTCGGCAAAGCCGATGGCGCCAAAGCCGACCATCGCCGCGAGGACCAGCCAGACATAGGGCTTCGTAATATCGGCCCAGAGCAACGTGGAAAGGACAACCGCGAAGAGAATGAGAAGACCACCCATTGTGGGGGTTCCGCTCTTCGCCAGATGGCGCTTGGGCCCATCGTCCCGGATCTGCTGGCCCAGCTTGATTTCCTGCAACTTCCGGATCAGCCAGGGAGCCAGCATGAACGCGATGAGGAATGCCGTGACCGCCGCATAGATAATGCGGAAGCTTTGGTAGCGAAATACGTTCAAAAACGAGAATTCAGTGTGCAGTGGATACAGCCAGTTGTACAGCATAAGAGAACCGTCACGACGACGCCGGGGGCTTACAGCGCCGAGCCCGTTTGTGCCCCTGATATAGTTACGATGCCTTCTTCGAGACCCGTTTCACGCCTTGCAGCGCGCCGACCACCTGCTCCAACTTCATCCCGCGTGACGCCTTGACCAGCACCACATCACCGGAGACCGCCATCGCTTTTGCAGCCACAGCCGCCGCAACCCCGTCCGGCACTTCCAGAATCCTGGTCTGCTCCATCCCCGCCCGGCGCGCACCGTCCGCCAGACCACGGCCTAACATCCCGCAGGCGATCAACTGCGAAATGCCCTGCTGCGCGACAAACGCGCCGACGTCTTCGTGCATGCGCATTGCACCCGATCCGAGCTCCAGCATATCGCCCAACACCGCAATGGTCCTCCGCCCGGCCCCGGATTGAGCCAGCAACTGCACCGCCGCCTTCATCGAGGCGGGGTTCGCGTTATAGCAATCGTTGATCACCCGAATCCCCTGGCTCATGACGATTTGCGACCGCATCGCCGCTGGCCGGAATCGCGAGAGTCCCTGCGCAATGACCGCGCCGGACACACCCAGCACCATCCCCACGGCGGCGGCAGCCAACGCATTTGTCACGTTATGCGCCCCCTGCACTTTAATTCTCACGATGGTGTGACGGACTTTCCCTGGCAGGAGCAGCCGGAAAATCGTCCCGTCGCGCCCGTCTGATTTTTCATGCAACGCCTGCACATCGGCCTTCGGCGAATAACCGAACGACACGACGCGGCATTGAGCCCGTGCGGCCAGGTAATCGAAGTACGGATCGTCGGCGTTCAAAATGGCCGTGCCATCCGGGGGCAGGAGATCGAGCAACTCCGCCTTCGCTTGCGCCGACCCTTCCATGCTGCCGAAGAATTCCAAGTGATCCGGCCCGATATTCGTAATAATGCCGATGGTCGGGCGGACGATTTCGCAAAGGCGGGTGGTCTGTCCGATGTTGTCGACGCCCATCTCGATCACAGCCGCTTCATGCCGGCCCGTCAACCTCAACAAGGTATGGGGAACGCCGATTCGATTATTGAAATTACTTTCGGTTTTTAAGACGCGCCAGCGCTGGCCCATCACGCTCGCAACCATTTCCTTCGTGGTGGTCTTCCCGTTGCTGCCCGTCACGGCCACCAGGGGAATATCGAACCGGCTGCGATGATGCGTGGCCAGTTGCTGATAGGCGAACAACGGATCACGCACGCCCAGGATAAACGGCGGGGACGACTTGGGCCCCGCCTTCAAGAGGGCCGGAGGAACCACATAGTTGTCGTGCACAATGGCGCCGACTGCGCCCCGCGCGAGAGCCGCTTCCACATAGTCATGGCCGTCAAACCGATCGCCGCGGATCGCAATGAACAAATCCCCGGCACGGATAGCCCGCGAATCCAGGCTAAGCTGTCGAATGCGCTGCTTCGGCCACCGGGACGCATCGCCGGAAAGCATTTTGACGCTGATCACTTCTCGAAGTTCTTCGCCGGTAAAGAGCGGCATGGTCATCCCAATCTGTGACAGGGCCCCGGTTGAATCAGGCACAATTCGTCAACTCACGGATCGCATCGCGGGCGACTTCGCGATCATCGAAGTGAAACTTCTTGGTCCCGATAATCTGATAGTCTTCGTGCCCCTTTCCGGCAATGAGAACCATATCGCCGGGCTGAGCGGTCCGCATGGCCGTCGCAATCGCTTCACGCCGATCGGCCACTTTCTGATATTTCACATGTGCTCGCTGCTGAAGCGCGTCCTTCACACCGACTTCCACTTCATCCAGAATCGACAGCGGATTTTCCGTGCGGGGATTGTCCGAGGTCAGAATGACCACGTCGCTCTGCTGGACCGCCGCACGCCCCATCTTGGGTCGCTTCCCGCGATCCCGATCTCCCCCGCATCCGAACACCGTGATGATCCGGCCCGCCTTCAACGCCTGCGCGGCGGACAGCAACCGGACTAACGCGTCTTCCGTATGCGCGTAATCCACCACCACGGTGAACGGTTGCCCGGCCATGACACGCTCGAATCGGCCCGGCACATTGGTGACGCGGGTCACCGCCTGGCGCACTTGGTCGATCGTCGCTCCTTCATGCAATGCCACGCCGATGGCCGCCAGCATGTTGTAGACGTTGTGCTCCCCGACCAGATGACTGTCGACCGGGAAGGTCCCGGCTGGCGTCGCGGCCGTAAATGTGGTGCCGTTGAGAGAGAGATGAACCTGCTCCGCCCGGAGATCAGCCTTACTGGTAATGCCGTACGTCCACACCGGCGCGCTGCACAAAGACGCAATGCGGGCGCCACTGGGGTCATCGCTATTGACGATCGCCCGCTTGTTCGGCTTCTTCGTCCCGGTCAATCCCGTAAAGAGCCGGAGCTTGGCTTGAAAATACTCTTCCATCGTTTTGTGAAAATCGAGATGGTCTTGCGTCAGATTCGAAAATACGGCCACGTCATACTCACATCCGCTCACCCGATCTTGCGCCAGCGCATGCGATGACACTTCCATCACCGCCGCGGAGCATCCGCCATCCACCATCCGCTTCAAAAGCTGCTGTAACTCCAGCGCCCCCGGCGTGGTATGAGACGCCGGAATGATCTCGTTTCCAATTTGATAGGCGACGGTTCCGATCAGTCCGACCTTCCCACCGACCGCTTCCAGCAGAGCTTTGCAGACATAGGATGTTGTCGTTTTCCCGTTCGTGCCGGTGATGCCGATCATCCGCAGGCGGCCGGAAGGGTCGCCGTAAAAGCAGCCCCCCAAGTGCCCCAGCGCCTTCCGTGAATCTGAGACCCGGACGTAGGGGCGATCGAGGCCGGCGACCGTTTCCTGCATCACCACGGCAGCCGCACCGGCCGAGAGCGCGGAAGCGATGTATCGATGGCCATCGACCTGCTCGCCCTTCACAGCCACAAATACGCTTCCTGCCTGGACAGCTCTGGAATCGTCGGTAATGGCGGACAGCGGCACCTGGAGATCTCCTCCCTGCTCAAGGACATCAACCTGTCCGCGTAACGCCTCTGTCAGCTGTCCTAACGTCATCATATCGCTCGTGCTACCGACGGTTGGACGCCATAGCCAGCTTGACCGGCTCGTCAGACGAAACCCCGAGATAGTTCAACACTTGCTCTCCGACGCGGCGGAAGACTGGGGCCGCGACCGTTCCACCCCAGGATTCACCTTGCGGCTCATCGATGACCACAATCATCGCCAGACGGGGATTGTCGGCAGGAACAAAACCGACAAAGGAACCAACGAACAACGTCGACGAATAAGCGCCGGTGCGCGGATCGATCTTCTGCGCCGTACCTGTTTTCCCCGCCACTCGAAATCCAGGAATCGCAGCCTTCGTTCCGGTCCCATCCGTCACCACACCTTCGAGAATCGACGTCACGGTCCGCGCGGTTTCCGGCGACACCACCCGCCGCTTCACTTGCGGAAGGAACTGCCGCAGCGACTTCCCTTGCGCGTCTCGCACCTCAGATACGACATAGGGCTTCATCAACACCCCGCCGTTGGCCAAGGCCGCCACCGCAGACACCATCTGAATGGGCGTCACCCCGATCTCCTGCCCCATTGAAATTGAAGCCAACGAACGACGCCCCCACTCCTTGGGATGCTTGACTAAGCCACCGGCTTCCCCGGGGAGATCGATCTCCGTCTTCTGCCCGAATCCGAATGCCTGCAAATAGCGATAGAGCCGCTGGTCTCCCAGCGCCATTCCAGTTTTCGCCGCGCCAATGTTGCTCGACTTCTGAATCACCTGCGCGAACGTCATCCACCCGAGCTTCTCATGGTCATGAATGACCGTATTCGCAATCGTCATCCGCCCGTTTTCGCCATGCACCATCGTGCCGGGTTTCATGACTTTCTCTTCCAGAGCCGCCGCCGCGACAAGCGCTTTCATCGTCGAACCGGGCTCATACGCATCGGTGAGCGCCCGGTTTCTCCACCGATCCGCCGTGAGGGAAGCCACCGCATTCGGATCGAATCGTGGACTAATCGCTAAAGCAAGAACGGCACCGGTCTGAGGATCCAGCACAATCACGGTGCCCGATTTGGCACGCGCCTTCGTAACCGCTTCTTCCAATTCCTTCTCGGCGATGTACTGAATGACTTCGTCGATCGTGATAACCAAGCTGTGACCGGCGGCGGGGCTTTGCTCGGCCTGTCCTTTCGGAAACACCGTGCGCCCCATGGCATCCCGCTGCAAAATCGCTACGCGCTTTTCGCCGTGCAGTTGCGATTCATAGCGCCGCTCGATCCCCTCAAGTCCTTCTCCGTCCATCCCGGCAAATCCCAACACATGAGCCAGCAGCGGACCCTTGGGATAGAATCGGCGCCCTTCCATCACCAACCCGATCCCTTCCATCGGCATATGCTCGAGCCGATGGCCCTGTTCCGGATCCAGCTTTCTGGCCAGCCACACGAAACTGCGATCCTGCCGCAGCTTCTTTTCCAATTCATCCGTTCGAACACGCAAAACCGGAGAGAGAGACCGGGCTGTTTTGGCAGGACTCTCGAGCGAGGTGGGAATGCCGAACACGGACGGCACTTCCATATTCATGGCGAGAACTTTGCCGTGACGGTCCACAATAGTCCCTCGAGCTCCCTCCAGGGATACGGTCTTCTGATGCTGGCGGTCGGCTTTGGCCGTAAGCTCAGCCGCCTGCAATACCTGCAAGTTCACCAACCGGAACAGCACGATCGCAAACCCGCAGAGCATCACCAGCAGCAACACATACCGTCGAGCCCGTGACGGCGAACCAGTCACTATCGCCTCCCGTTCAACACATCGTTCCTGGCGATCCGCAGCTCTACGGCGGATGCAGGCGAGTCCTTCGGCTTCGATTGAACCATCACCACCTGACCGGGCTGCGGCAAACTCATCCCGAACTTTTCGGTCGCGACCTTCGCAATCCGATCGGGCGAGCTCAGCGCAGAGAACTTCACCTTCAACTCATCGCGTTCCCGCTCAAGCACCACCCGCTCATGCTTCAACCGCTCAACCTGGTACCCGAGACGGACCATATCGACCCGCTCCCACACAAAGACGAACACCAAACAAAGCCCGGCCGTCACCGCTAACATTCTCATTGGGCAGACTCCTTTGACAGACGCTCAGCGACCCGCAATTTGGCGCTGCGCGCGCGCGGGTTCGCCTGGCACTCTGCGTCGGAAGGAACTTGAGGCTTCTTGGTTAAGACCGCGACCGTTGGATGCGGCCGCTCCGACAGCGCACGAAACGTATGCTTCACAATTCGATCTTCCAGAGAGTGAAACGAAATGACCGCGATGCGCCCGCCAGGACGCAACATATCGACGGCGTCGCGGATAGCGGGCTCAAGCACGTCCAGTTCGCGATTGACGGCGATACGAAGCGCCTGGAACGTCCTCGTTGCGCAGTGGATACGCCCATGCCGATAGGCCGCAGGAACGGAATCCCTGATCACCGTCGTCAGGTCTTGCGTGGAATCGAGCGGCTTCTGCTCTCGTGCGCGGACGATCGCACGCGCGATACGCCGAGAGAAGCGCTCTTCGCCATACTGAAAAATGAGGTCGGCCAACTCAGACTCGGGCAACGAATTGACCAACTGCCTCGCTGTCGTCCCGGCCGACTGATCCATGCGCATATCAAGAGGCCCGTCCTCTTGAAAACTGAATCCTCGATTCGCATCGTCTAGCTGAGGCGAAGAGACCCCGAGATCAAACAGAGCTCCATCAATTTCGGGAACGTCGACATTTCGCAATAACTGCTTCACGTCAACAAAGTCTCCCTTGATCAGAATCGCGCGCGCACCAAACCTGGCAAGACGAACCCGGCTAGAAGACAACGCCTCTTCATCCCGATCGATCCCCACGAGAACGGCATCATCCCCAGCCTCTTCAAGTAGCCGCTCGCTATGCCCACCATATCCCACCGTTCCGTCTACGAAAATCTTGGCCTTCCCCGTAATCAGCCAAGTTGTTATTTCATCAAGAAAAACAGGGGCATGCCTGGAACCGCTCGATAAATTTATCCCACCACTTGTAGCCACTTTCCCCCACTTGGAGGCCGAGTATACTCCCGTTTAACTCCTTGTCAATAACAAATTCATGCACTTAGGAGATTTTTGACTCGCGGGGAAATTCACCTGAAATTTCAGCGAGGATAGTCGCTTCTGACCGCTTTAGGGATGACATACTCCCCCTGAATCAGCATCCGGCTCTGCATTTTCTCCGACACAAGAAGGCAGACTATTTCCCCGCTTACGATCCAGATTACGATCCAGAAGACTTTGCGGCCTAGAGCCACACGATCCATCGAACGAATGCGCGTGAGGCCATCACCCACGCATCAGGATGACACCGTCCCGATGGAGCAGATTCGTTGACTTTGATGCACTATGAGGGGACAATCTTTTCATGCTTTCAACGCGACAAAAACATCTGACAATGACCGCCCTGGTGTCACTTGGCGCCGCGCTTTCTTTTGCGTCCGCCCATCACGCAGAAGCCGCCCCTCAACTTGAATTTTGCGAGCGCAGTTCATCCGACCAACAACTCAGAGCTTCAAAAGGCGCTGCCGGTTGCGTCCCGCTGGTCGAAAAGAAAGATCCTGCTGCACCCGACGAAGACACATCGACCAAATCAACCCGTCAGTTGAAAATCGACAACCTGCAACAGGACGTCACGACATTCCTCCAGAAGTACAATCAATTTCTTGAATGCTGCCGGACCGATTTGGCTGAACTCCAATCGGTCGAAGAACTCGGCAATGACGTGAATGAATTGCTGACCATGGCCCAAGCAGGCCTGTTCAGTGAACACATGAAGCTCAGAGGCTGGACGCTCGCGGAGCTCCTGCCACCCGTCGCCAAGGCGCGTGCGGATCTGAAGCGACTGCATACCAAGCTGGAGGCGATCGGCAACGCACGAAACCAACTCGGCCAGCTTGATTACGAATCAGCCGCCAAGGAATCGCGTCACATTCAAGAGATGGAAGATTCGATCCAGAAAGATTTTCAGGCTCGCTCTCTACCGGGAGGCCCTAAAACAGGAACCGGTATTGGCGCCAGTTCTGCCGTGGGCACGAGCATCGGACGAACGCCGAAATCCGGCGCAGACATCGGAGCCGGAGGGTCGCAAGCAAGTGACGTCGGCGCGACACCGCGAAGCGGCGCGGACATTGGCGCCAGCGGACCGACCGGTTTTGACATCGGCGCAACGGGCCGCGCCGGAGCAAATATCGGCGAGTCTCGGCTGAACTCAGATCAATCTGCCGTCGGATCAAGCTTGCAGCAGTCAACGGTAGGATCGAGCATCGGCGACACGACGGTAGGATCAAGCCTCGGGCAATCGACTATCGGATCGAGCTTAAACGATACATCCGTCGGCTCATCGCTCGGCGGATCATCGGTCGGATCGAGCCTGCAGAATCGCGGCACCAATCGCTGACCTTCTCGACCTCATTCACGGCCGCATCTCATTTCCGGCGTAGAGCGGCGGCATCGACTCCCACGTCTCTCCCGCATCCTTGCTCCGATACAACCCGCTCCCGTTCGTTCCGGCATAGAACAGTTTCGGATCCGCCGGGCTCTGCGCGATCGTTCTGATATTGGTTGTGGCGAATCCGTTGTTGATTGCCCTCCACGTCGCACCGCCGTCTTCGCTCCGGTGCACGCCATCCCGCCCCGTGATGTAGATCACCCCTTTGCGTGTCCGATCGAGCACCATTGCAATGATCATCTGATCCGCCAGCGATTCCCCAATTCGTTCCCACGAAGCAGCCGCATCCGTTGATTTATAGAGCCCCGCAAGCGTTGCCGCATAGATGGTGTCCGGCTCGTAGGGATCGACCAGCACCGACGTCACATTCAAAGCCCGCGACGTCTTCACCATGTCGGCCGGCACCAATCCGTTGTTCACTTTTTCCCAATGCCCCGCCTGATCGATCGACTTGTACACGCCTCCGCTTGTCCCCGCGTAGAAAATTGACGGACGCGTCGGGTCCATGCCCAGCGTCACGACCATCAGCACTTCCTTCATCCCCTCCATCTTCTTCGACCAGTTCTCGCCGCCGTTCGTGGTTTCGAACACCCCCATCGTGGTGGCGAGAATAATGTGCTGGCTGTCGGCCGGATCGAAGAGCAGCTGATTCACCACCGACGTGATCGTGGCGTCATCCAGACCGGATCGCATCGAGACCCACCGCTGGCCGCCATCGTGACTCTTGAAGACCGCATCACCTTTCGTCCCGGCGTAGACCGTCGCAGGATAAGCCGGATCGATCGCCATCGAGATGACGCGCGAGTGACTCATGCCCTTCGACAGATTCGTCCAGGTCTGTCCGGCATCACGCGTCTTATAGATGTAGTCGTTTGTCGCGACGTAGATGATGTCAGGATTCTTCGGATGGAGCTGCAGCACGACGATGGGATCGCTGCGATTGCAGCCGGTCAGCGCGGCGGCGAGAAGAAAGAGAGCGAGAAATAGTTTCATGAGCCCTGCACGTGGCGCAATCGATTCTATCTGTAGTTGGTAAACTGCAAATCAATCCCGAAATCTTTTCCTTTGAGCAACGACATCGCCGCCTGCAAATCGTCTTTACTCTTGCCAAGCACCCGCACCTGCTCGCCCTGAATTTGCGCCTGCACTTTCAGCTTCGACTCCTTCACCGCCTTCGTGATCTCCTTGGCCTTCTCGGTCACAATCCCACTTTGAATCTTGGCCGTCTGCCGAACCGTCCCACCCAGCGCCGGCTCGATAGCACCATAGTCAAACGCCTTCAGCGACACTCCACGCTTCGTGCACTTCGTCTTGATGATGTCGATGACGGCGTTCAATTTATATTCATCATCTGATACGATCTCGATCTCCTTCTCTTTTTCTTTCAGCGTAATCTCGGTCTTGGAATCCTTGAAATCGAACCGCTGTTTCACTTCCTTCGTCGCCTGATCGACCACGTTCCGCAACTCCTGCATATTCACTTCTGACACGACATCAAACGAAAATTGATCGGCCACGGCTCCCTCCTCGTAATTCGTCAAACGTCATTCGTCACACGCCAAGCGTGCAAAAGCCACTGACCAGCATGCACGCCTCTTTTCTTCATCATTGCCGGTTGACGATTGGCGCATGACGTTAGACTTTCGCTAACAGCAGCCCCCGCCATGCGGTAGCCGATAGGCCTTCGTCGGTTCATCCTTCGTCAATGCCGTCTGCATCCGCCCCGCCGAACCTCCACCTGCCATCACTACCACTTCACTGCTCGTGAACGGCTTCTTCAAGATCACATAGCCATACCACTGTCGCAGGCTATCGCTCAAGACGACTAACCCGAGAATCGCGACCACTGCCACCAGCACCGCATCGAGATACAATGCAAAGGCCTGTCCCGCCGCCAGCGTCGCCGCCTTCTTCATAAACATCCCAAACATCTCATAGGACCCGGCCAGCGTCACTACACCGACAAAGAGCATCGGCACCGCCGTCACCCAGAGATAGGACGATTTCCACATCTTGATCAACACCGTCGTCCCGATGCAAAGGGCCAGCGTCCCCAGCAACTGATTCGCCGCACCGAACATCGGCCAGATCGTCGAAATGCTTCCGGTCCCGATCAAGTAAGACCAAGACCCAACCACGAACGCGCTGCTCAGCAGCACCCCCGGCCACCAGTTCATCCGGCGAAACGGCGCATAGACCCGCCCCGCCATTTCCTGAATGAGATAGCGCGCCACGCGCGTCCCCGTATCGATCGTGGTCAAAATGAATAGCGCCTCGAACACCAGCGCGAACTGATACCAATAGGCCATCAATCCCGCCATGCCTGGCAGCGCCGCAAAGATCGAGGCCATGCCGACCGCGAGCGAGACCGCTCCGCCGGGGCGCCCCGCTACATCCACCTCGACCAGCTGCGACAGCTCTGCGATCCGGGACGGCGCAAAGCCCATCGCAGCTAACGTATCGGCACTCAATGTCGTATTGATCGCCAGATAATCGCCTGGAATCAGCACCGAGGCCGCAATCAGCGCCATCACACCGACGAAACTCTCCAGCAGCATCGCCGCATAACCCACCACCGCCTGAGACTCCTGCTCGATCATCTTCGGCGTCGTGCCGGACGCGACCAGCGAGTGAAAGCCCGACACAGCCCCGCAGGCAATCGTGATGAAGAGAAAGGGGAAGAGCGTGCCGGGAATAATCGGCCCGCCGCCATCGGCAAACGCCGTCACGCGCGGCATCTCAATCGTCGGCGCCATGAGAATCACGCCGAACCCGAGCAAAAACACGACTCCGAGCTTCATAAAGGTGGAGAGATACCCGCGTGGCACTAGCAACATCCAGCCGGGCAACACCGAGGCAAGAAATCCGTAGCCGGCCAGCAGCCACACGAGCGTCGGACGCTCGAACTCAAAGAACCAGGCATAAGACGACTGCCCGACTACGCGGCCGAACAGCACCGCCGCGATCAGCAGAACTACTCCAATCACCGATACTTCCGCCACGGCTCCGGGGCGAAACTTCTGGAGATAGAAGCCCATGATAAAGCCGATAGGAATCGTCATCGCAATCGTGAACGTGCCCCAGGCATTATGATACAGCGCATTCACCACCGCGAAGCCCAGCCCCGCCAGCGCCACTACTACAATAAAGAGCACCGCCACCGCAGTCGCTGTCCCGGTAACAGATCCGAGTTCATCATGCGCAATCTCGGGGAGTGACCGGCCATTCCGCCGCATCGAAGCCACGAGAATGATGAAATCCTGCACCGCCCCCGCCAGCACTGCACCGATCACGAGCCAGAGAAAGCCAGGAAGAAAGCCGAACTGCGCTGCCAGCACCGGCCCAAGCAGCGGCCCGGCCCCGGCAATGGCCGCGAAGTGATGACCGAAGAGGACGACTTTGTTCGTTGGATGAAAATTCACCCCGTCGTTCATCCGCACAGCCGGAGTCACTCGCTGATTGTTCAGCTCGACGACTTGCCTGGCCAGCCAGCGGCCATAGAAACGATAGGCCAGCACATAGATGCAGGCCGCCGCCACGACGAGCCAAAGACCATTTACTTTTTCATGGGGATTGATGGCACCAACAACATGGGCCAGCGCCACAGCACCAAGGACGGAGAGCAGCGCCCAGAGCAGATTCACAGCCACGTTCATGCGGCGCATCCTAACAACCCACCGGTCGCTTGTAAATTGATGATCGCGCCGCCATTTGCGTTCAGATTATTAGGTGGCTACGATAGAGCGGCCATTCGGGAGAACCGTATGAAAATTCGCATCACACAAGTTGGCAATTCACGAGGAATCCGTCTACCCAAGGCACTTCTTCCAAATGCACGGATTGGAGACCTAGTCGAACTCCACGTCAAACCTGGTCTGATCCAGATGCACAAGTCAGCAACACCCCGAACTGGCTGGGCCAAAGCTGCCCGACGCATGCGGGCCCGAGGGATAGATCGCCTTCTCGATGCAACGCCCCCTACACAATTCGACAAGAAAAACTGGAAGTGGGAATAGCGAATTGGCAGGACCTGGCAACATGCCTTCGGACAAAGAACGAATCCTCAAGATTCTCAACGATCAGCCCAACGATAGCTCGTACGATGAGATTCTGCGCGAGCTAAATTTTGTACGAATGGTCGAAAAAGGGCTGGCGGATTCAGATGCAGAACGAACGATCAGTCACGAAGAACTCGGACATCGCATCAGAGTGTGGCCCGACGCAGCGGAATGTGATTCCCCCTCGTAATCAAGATACCTCTGCCCATCCCAATGATCGGGATAGTCGTCATTTGTCATGAAAAATGACGACAGACCTGACACCTGTCTGCAGCTTACGCCCCGGTCAGTTCAGATAGCAGACAATCCAGATTGCTTGGCCAACCGGTGACCATAGAAACGATAGGCCAGCACATAGATGCAGGCCGCCGCCACGACGAGCCAAAGACCATTCACTTTTTCGTGGGGATTGATGAGCCCCGTGATAAAAGCAAGAGCGATGGCACCAAGAATGGCAATGAGGGTCCACAAGACCAGTTTTAATGCGGACATGCGTGGCATCCTATCACACAGCTAACGTGTGAGGGCAACCCGTTAAGATCATAATCGATCGGCGATTTCGCCGTTTCTTGCTAGGAACTAGATTGTCCAAATATCTTTCGCTAGTTGCCGATCATTAACAGTCCATTTATACTGGCGACACAAGAAAGCAGCAGTTCAGAGTTGAATACCACACCTCCTTAGCGGTAAGCCTAATGCCATTTTCGCAGCTTGAAATAGAAGGCCACAGCATCGTTCTACTCGGGTCTTTTAATCCTCAAATATTTCAGCCCTCATGGTTTGGCAATGAAGGTTTGATTCGCAAGGAAGAAGCTCAATCCGCCAAGATCGAGGTAGTCCATCGCGAACTGGTTAGCTTCTCAACCGAGTCATTTCGGATTGAAGTTTTTCCAGAGAGAGTCCTATTTGCTACCAGCCAACCTCAATTCTATGATCCACTGAGAGATCTGGCATTGGGAACATTTCGGGTCCTGAGACATACTCCTGTCGAAAAAATGGGAATCAATCGGGACTTACATTACCGTATGGAGTCAGAAGAGGCTTGGCACTCTATAGGCAACCGACTAGCGCCTAAAGAACCTTGGGCGAGCTTATTACAAGAACCGGGATTAAAGGGCCTATCAATACAAGGGGCTCGTGCTGATATTTTTAAAGGAGCAATCATTGCTCGGGTGGAGCCTTCGGGAAGAGTAAAGCCAGGGGTTTTCATTACAATAAATGATCACTACGATTTGGATACAGAGCCAGGCCATGGTGCGGACAAAATGCTTGAAGCACTTGAGATATCCTGGAAAACGTCATTAGAGCGATCTTTGAAGATCGCGGAAGGCATTGTGGCTCGACAATGAGTGGCGTCGCTGTTCATAAATATGACCCCGCTCAAGCAGTTGATTTGTCAGTGAGCACCAATTCCATGGAAAATAGTCGTATTCCAAAATCTGTAACGTCAAAAGTGTTTTCTGGGAGTGTTTGGCATCAAACCACTCCCCCAAATCAGTTCCAACATCTCCAGATCCAAGCAGCCGGATCATCCAACACTATGACTACCCTCTCTCAAAGTAATGACGTAGGCCATTCTTTGTGGCCCAAGTTCAATACAATGTCCCTCCCGGAGCAATTGAAGCCCACCTCGCCAGTCCGCGTTCCTCGAAAGACATATGCCACAGAAGCTCGTTTTCTACAGCTTCAGAAGTGGGAATGTACTGTTCTGGAAGTAAAAGAGGATGCATTTACTGCGCGCCTAATTGATCAGACCGGTAGCAACCCCGATGAAGAAGCCGAGTTCTCCCTTGATGAGGTAGACACAGAAGATCGTGACCTCGTTGAAGCAGGTGCAGTTTTCTACTGGAGCATTGGCTATAGAGACAGACCGAGCGGGCGAGAGCGTATATCAACGATCCGTTTTAGACGCTTGCCGGTATGGACTCCCAAAGAGCTCCGCATAGCAGCACAGGAAGCAGCACGAGTGAGGGAAAAGATTGGGTGGAAGTAAACTCGAAACCCTACCCGCAGATAATGAAATTGAGGTTTCGCTTTTCGGCCCTGGGTATGGTGAAAGCATTCTTGTCCACCTTGGAAACAAGGAGTGGATGGTTGTAGATTCCTGCCTGACTAAATCCAAAGCCCCCGCAGCGACTGAGTACCTTCGCTCCCTCGGAGTTGACCCTGCAGAAGCAGTAAGAATGGTTGTAGCCACTCACTGGCACGACGATCATATTCGAGGACTCTCTTCCATCCTTGAGCAATGCAAGAATGCAAAATTCGTGTGTTCAGATGCACTTAGGAGTGACGAATTTATCGAGTTAGCTTTCTCACACAAAGAACGATCCATGATGACTAGCTCAGGCGTCAGGGAGTTCGGGGAAGTAATGAGAATTCTCGAAGAACGCGTGGACAAGAAATCAAGATTTCCATCACCATCATGGGCAAGCGCCGATAGAAAGATCTGGGCAAGCGGAACAACAGGTTCGGCAACGATTCAATCAGAGGTACACAGTCTTTCACCCTCCGATGCTTCTATAACTCTTTCGAAACACGCCATTGCTTCGCTTATCCCTCGCCCATTGGATAAAAAAAAGCGCGTCACATCAAGGCCGCCTAATCATGTGGCCGTGGCGCTATGGGTCAAAGTAGGTACTAGTGGAATACTGCTGGGGTCAGACCTTGAAAATACCCCAGATCCATCAACAGGATGGGTGGCAATTCTAGATTCCGTTACACGCCCTCAAGGGAAAGCCTCCGTCTTCAAAATCGCTCACCATGGCTCAATCACCGCCCATGAACCACGGGTGTGGGAAGAATTATTACAGGTCCAGCCCCATGCTGCTCTTACACCATTTATTCATGGTAGTACGGCCCTCCCAACAAAAACAGATGTCGCGCGTATCATCAAAAGTTCCGCACAGTCTTACTCAACTGCAACTACTAAGACCAAGGAACCTAAAACTCGTCACAGCATTGTTTCCAAGACAATTAGAGAGACTGTTCGATCCATAAAGGAAGTACCATCCTCCACCGGTGTAGTTCGATTTCGAAAATTGGCCACAGACACAGCCGACGCATCCTGGAAAATCGACTTATTTGGAACCGCTGTCCCTCTGAAATCTGTCTGCGCATAGCAATTGTTCGCCCCCCCTCTATCAACCTTTTCGGCCCTCTCACTCAATCCTCTCCACCTCCAAAGTGATTACAGCCCCCTGCAATAGCTTATCCAGATCTTTAGTAATTAAAAGTGGTTCTTCTAAACTTGTTCGCCCCTCCTTCCCGAAACGGCACTCGTGATTGGTCCCACTGCGCACGTTGAGCGAGCACCGCCCTTTGTTTAAAAATCTGACTGTTCTTGCGGGCGCGCTCAGTGAGCAAAGAACCAACTACGGGTGCCCCATCCTCCTCCCAATCTTGAAGTTTCCCCTCCGGTTGGGTCATATAGGCTCTATGCTCACACTCATCCAGTTTCCCTGGTCGCCGTTCTGCATCACGGTTCGGCATATCCTTGAACAGCACGGCATCCTGTTCCGCCTGCGCAACATCCCTTTTCACGAGCGGGCTTCCATTATCAGAGCCACGAACGGACGGGGCTACACAGTGCCCTGCATCGTCGATGGAAAGAACGCGATCTGCGATGTCACGGATTTCGGGCAGGAAGTGGCCCGCTATATCGATCGGCGCTACTACCTCGATCTCTTCCCGAAAGAATTCGATGGCATGCAACTGATTCTCTCGCGCTACATTGAGGAGCACCTGGAGATGGTGGGCTTCAAAGTAAACGACACCTATGTGATCCCCTCCCGCCCTCTGGTGGAGCGCGTCATGCTGATCCGTCACAAGGAGCGGAAGTTCGGGAAGGGCTGCGTCCAGGAATGGACCAGCCATCGCAAATACCTGTGCGCGCAATTCGCCGAGTTGCTGATCCCGCTCGACGACATGCTGGCTGTGTCGCCATTTTTGCTGGCTGATCGTCCGCTGTTCGTCGATTACAATCTCTACGGTGTGCTCGGGAACTATCTGTCCAACGGCAAAACGAAGCTGCCCAAGTTGACACACCTGCGCCGCTGGCACCGCGCCATGCAGAAGCCGCTCTAGCCAGCTTCTACTCCTCCGCTCTTCGGTCTCTCATTGGGAACGCCGCTGCCGTTTGATTCCCTTTCTGTGAAAGTAGAAAATAGTCCTCCATGCGATGGTTGATCCGATCCATCATTGGCGTGCTGCTGCTGGCATTGATCGGCATGGGGTATCAGCTCCTCGGCATGATGACCGACCAAGAGCAGTACTTCCCGCCAGGGGAACTCATCGATGTCGGCGGACATACACTTCATCTCTACTGCACCGGCGAAGGAAGCCCAACTGTCGTCTTAGAGGCGATGGGATTGGGTTGGTCGATCTATTGGAGCACGGTTCAACCGGAGATCGCGAAAGTAACGCGAGTCTGTTCCTATGACCGGGCGGGATTCGGCTGGAGTGAATCAGGCCCTCTGCCTCGCACCGGGCGACAAATGGCCGATGAACTGCACCGGCTGCTGACCCGCGGCGGGATCTCCGGCCCCTATCTCCTCGTGGGCCATTCGCTTGGCGGCTTTGTCGCCCGCATTTATCGACAGGCTCATCCGGGCGATGTGGCTGGCATCGTACTGGTGGACGCGGGGCATGAGAAGCAGTTCGAGCAGGAGGAGTTCCGCAAGTTCGTCGCGCCCGGCACGTTCGTGTTTCCGATCGTACGGGGCATGACGGCGGTCGGTCTCACGCGACTGCTCTTTTCGCTTGATGCCCTCCCACCGCTCTTCGCCAAGCAAGAACACTCAGTAATCGCTAAAATCCGCCCGCTGCTCCGCTTTGGCTGGATGCAGACCCGCTACTTTAAGACGATGACACAGGAAGGCGCGGCGCTGGAAGAGACGGGCAGGGACGCGGCGCGCGCCGGAACGCTCGGGACTCTCCCGCTCATCGTGCTGACCGCGACCGGCCCAACCTGGTGGCCCGATCTGCCGCCGAACATCGACCCCGCCAAATTCCGCGAGGTGTGGCTTGAACTTCAGGCGGACCTGACGAAACTTTCGACCAACAGCCGCCAGGTCTTCGCCGACCGCAGCAGCCATTTCATCAACTTCGACCAACCGGAGATTATCGTTAACGCTGTCCGCCAGCTACTCGACACCATAAACCGGGAACTACCTGTTCAGCAGTAAGAATACGCCGCCCAACCTCCGTCACTGGTTGCGACAACATCCGATCTCGGCTTTTAATATGAGCACTCACCCTTAGGGAACCTCCTCGCTCGCCGCCATCAATAAATGACAATCTCCTTGGCGATTGTTCACCCTTCTCATAGACTGGTTGCGACCCATGGAGGATTTCCTGACACAATGTCCGATACATCGTTCGAACAATTGGTGCGCCGCCTCGAATCCTACGTCCGGCAACATCCGACGCAGTACAAGCTGAAGGTCGCACTGGTCGCCGCGCTGGGCTACGCCTACGTGCTGGCTGTCCTGGGTCTGGCCTTGGGCATCAGCGCGTGGCTGCTCCTCTCGCTCAACGAGGGAGGCGCCATCCATCTCAGCTCGATCAAGCTATTGATGGGGCTCGGGGTTCTCGCGGCCATCATTCTGCGTGCGTTCTGGGTGCGTCTCACGCCACCGGCGGGACTGGAGGTCCATCGAGAGCAAGCCCCGCGCCTGTTTCTCCTGATCGACAAACTGACGACTGCGCTGGGCACGCCGCCGTTTCATCACGTGCTCTTTGTGAACGACCTCAATGCGGCCGTCGCACAGACTCCGCGCCTCGGCATCTTCGGCTGGTATCGGAATTCGCTGCTGCTCGGCCTTCCGCTCATGTTGGCCATGACGCCGGTCCAGTTCCGCGCCGTGCTCGCCCATGAGTTCGGCCATCTTGGCCAACAACATGGGCGCTTTGCCGCATGGATTTATCGCACCCGCATGGTCTGGTCGCGCCTCTCGGAAGAACTGACCGCACACGATCATTGGGGCTCGATCATTTTCGCCAAATTCCTCGGCTGGTATGCGCCGTTCTTCAACGCCTACTCGTTTGTCCTCGCCCGCACATTGGAGTATGAGGCCGATCGTCAGGCAGCCAGGCTGGTCGGAAGCGACCGCATGAAAGATGCCTTGGCGGCGGTCAACGTGATGGCTCGCTTGATGGACGATCTGTATTGGCCGGCTTTAAATCGCCGGACCATAACAAATCCTACCCCGCCCGCCACGCATCTCGAGGAACTGATCTCCCTGCTCCAGCAGAGGCCCGATCCAGATACGGTCTCAGGATGGATGAATGAAGCTCTGCAACGGACCACCGGCTATTCCGATACGCACCCGTCGTTGACCGACCGTCTGGCGGCCTTGGATCTGCTTCAGGATCAATCTGACACTCCGGCTGAACCATCGGCCTTTCCGCAGCTCCGTGCGCCTCACGAAGCCGCGGCGGCGGAATACTACCTGGGCGCTCACGCAACGGTCGTACGCGAGGCGCTCGATCGCAGTTGGGCGGAGTCCGTTGCAGACCAATGGACGCTCAAACATCAGGAAATGGCGGCGGTACGGGCGCGCTGTCAGGCCCTGAGCGATAAGTCCGCCACCGTCGGGCTTTCGACGGATGAACTCTGGGAATATGCCTGTCAGATGGAAGCGCTTGAGAGTGATAAGGCAGCGCTGACTGTCCTGAAACAGTTGTTGGCAAAAGACCCGAACCACGCCGCGGCCAACCTGGCGATGGGCCGCCACTTACTGGCGCAGAACGATCAAGCCGGCTTGCAGTATCTGGAGAAAGCCATTGCTCAAAACCGCGAGACGGTGATTCCGGCCTGCCAGCTGGCCTCCGGCTTTCTTGAGCGGCGGGGCAATCATAAAGAATCCATGCGCTACCGGGTCAAGGCCCAGCGGCAGCGGCAACAACTCCTTGAGGCCGAGGCAGAACGCCGGTCGCTCAAGCCGGGAGATGCGTTCGAACCGCACGGACTGTCCGCTGAGAGAGTGGACGCCATCATCCGGCAACTAGAGTCGAGATCCGACGTGCAGGCCGCCTACCTGGTCCGCAAAACAGTACAGGTCCTGACTGCCGTGCCTTGCTACGCACTGATCGTCATTCCTCAACGCGCCTGGTACGAGTTGGATACAGAGAGCAGCAATCAGGCGCTCCTGAACGCACTCAGTGCGGCGCTGACACTCCCGGAAGACACGTATATCCTGGTCGCCGACCAGCTCATGAAGCACCGCTGGATCAACACGCTCAAAACCATCCCGCATTCCGCCATCCTGAGCTCGCACGCCGCCGCCTCATAGGAGCCCGCACCGCATAGCCTCCCCCCCCCGAAAGCGGGAGGAAATTCTTGCTGCAGGACGCCGTTTTGCCGCTCTTTTCCTCCCTTCCCTCGCTCACGATTCGGTTGCTGTGCCACGAGATTCACCGACATTTCTCAAAACAACAGTAAATCGCCACATCTCGCCGGTCATTCATCAAAACTTTCTCACTGGCCTCCGGCTTGCACTACGACTAGCATCGGCCTTCCCCTGAAAGGAGTTTCGCGATGTCATGGCTCATGGTGATCCTGTTAGCCACACTCCTCCCGTTTCCCCTGTTGGTCGGCGTGCTGGCGATGGAACGCATCCGTGAGGGTCGCCGGGCGACATCCCGGCCTCCCCGTTCGGCATTCCATGTTTCTGCTTAACCGTATGGTGTCATAACGAAAGGCATCCCATGTCCGACCCACGTCATCACTTTCGCATCCCCGTCAACCGGCGCGGCTTCATGCACCGCAACGGGGCCACCAGCCTGTGCACCCTCGTGGACCTGACCGCGCAGGGGCTCCAGATTTCCGCTGAACTCCCCCTCCTGGTCGGAGACCGGGTGGAGATCGAGTGTCAACTTGAAGCCGACAGCAGGATCCACTGCGCACTCACACTCACCCATGCCGCAGGCCGGCACGCCGGTGGCCGCCTGGTCGACATCTCGCCCGAACACCACCGCCGCTTGATGGATTTTCTGGATCAGCAGAGCACAGCGGCCCACAACAGCCACTCCCTGCACTGATTCGCCCCTCACCGACATCTGCAGCCCCTCCAAGGAGGGATACTTTTGTCGCCTCGGCCCGCGCTACACTGCGGCCTGCGATGGAACAGACCAAGCCCTACAAACGCGAGCACTACCGGTTGCCCCTGCCCACATCCTATCCCGTGATGTTTGCGGGCACCTCCGCGATCGGAGAGGGCACGATCACCAACCTCTCGGTTCTCGGCTGTACGATTGAATGTGCGGCGGTGCCGCCCTATGCAACGAATCTGCTGCTGAGGCTCATTCTTCCGGATAAGCAGGAGTCGCTCCCGATCGACGAAGCGGAAGTACGATGGATGGATGAGCGGCGAATCGGAGTCCACTTTAGAAAAGTAGACCGTGCGGCCAGTCTTCGCCTGCATGGATTCGTGTGGGACCGGATGCTCGAACGGCTTCAGGCCATCAAGCAGGAACGTGCATCCTCTTAGAGCTTGTCCGGCACCGGCGCCTTCCCCACCACGCTCAGACAGAGCAGACCGATCCCGATCCAAACGAGTTCGCGAAACCGCCGCAGCAGTGCGAAGGTGATCCCTGTGACATCGGAATAGCCGAAGGCTTGGAGTAGCAGCAGATTTCCGCCGTCCTGCGCGCCCAGGCTGCCGGGAATGAAGAACGTCCCGCCTTTGATAAACACAGAAAGGGCCCCGATCGAGATTGCCGACCATACATCGGCCGGGCCTCCGAGATAGTAGATGATGACGAATACTTCCAGCGCCTCAGCCAGCCACCCCAGGAAGTACAAGCCCGTCGACGTATAAAACGCCGCCTGGTGTTGGGTATAGAAATTCAGAATCGTCCGATCCAGCTCACGGAGCTTCCCTTCTCGCGCTTCGAGAAAGTCGATCCGGAATCCCAGCTTCCGCACCGTCTCCAAGATCCAGGTAAAGAGCCCGCGCCGCTGCACGAATACAAACGCCACGGTCCCGAAGGCTAACAGCCCGATACTCAACAGCCCCGCCGCCACGACTTGCCCCGACGATCCCTGCGCGCCCAATAGCCAGAAGCCCAACGCGATCCCGAGCAGAATGAACAGCACCTGCGCAATCGTCATCGTCGTCTTGGCGATGACGACGGAGGCCAATCCTTCGACCATCGGCACGCCGGACTTCTGTAAGAGATAGGCTTTGAGCGGCTCGCCCCCGATGTAGGCCGTCGGCGTCGTCATATTCACCACTTCACCCGCCGTGCGAACGGCAAACACCCGCAGGAACGGGACCCGTTGTCCGGCCGGGCCAAGCGTGATCTTCCACCCATAGGCTTCGATCGCATACATGACGAGAGAGGGCATGAGGATGACGCACAAGGCGACGGGACCGAGCCTGGTCGCCGCCTCATAGATATTCCCGGGACCGATATGCCAGACAATGAGACCGAGCGTGAGGCAACCGGCGAAGAGTAGGAGCAGTCTAAGCACGGGAGGTCGCTGACGGACGAATCACCCACAGCATGAGGGCCGTAAAGACCAGGGAACCGGCCGATGCCATCCAGAGAAACCAATCCAGCTTGCTCAGCAACGCCGCCATCAGCACGATGACGGAAAAATCTCGGCTGGCCACATTTTTGAGCATGAATTCAGACCAGGCGGCCTGCACCGGCGTCCGCCAGCCGCTCGCCGCGTTGATCTTTTGGGCCCGATTGACCAGCAGAAACGACAGCGCGTTTCCCAGCACGGCCGCCGCGCCCAGTGCGAGCGGAATCCAATCCTCGCCCTGCCCGGCCATGTGCCGATAGATCCCCACGGCAATCCCGGCGAAGATGGCCATGTGCACGACATTATCCATCGCGATATCGAGCCAGGCGCCGAACGGAGACTCGGTGAAGGTGAGACGGGCCACCTCGCCATCGCAACAATCGATCACCGCCGCAAATTGGAATAGCAGCGCCGCCACGATCGCCGACTCATAGGTCCCGATGCCAAACCCCACGGCGGCCAGCAGACCGACGACCGTCGCCGCCATCGTAATGGCGTTGGGCGAGGCCCCGACCGCCAGAAAAATCCTGGTGAACCAACGGGAAATCTTGCGATTGAAGTAGCGGTCGACGAAGCCTTCGAACTCACCCTTCAGGGAGGAAAACAGCTTCCGCTCGGCCACCGGCACATCGGCCTGCGTGCGCACATCCTGATACCACTGGGAGGGATGGCCGTCCGTCCGCAGCACCCGCACCCGCCCGTCGATCGCCGCCCGCTCAATCCATCGGCGAATCGGGACGGCTCCGGGGGGTGCCTGAACATCCTGCGCCGCCGCCATGAGACCGGCCGGCAGGACCAGCAAATCCGCCGCAACCAGTGTCGCCTCATCGGCCCGGAATGAACCGAGGGCCAAGAGCCGCTCGGCCTGCACTTTCACCGACACCCGTCGATCTCCCGCCGCCCGCGGCACCACCGGCTGGGCCACCAGAATGGCCTGCCCCTCTTGCACTTCACGACGCAAACTTTCGATCAACGCGCGCGAGAATACACCCCGCACACTCGCGACCAGGCAGAATCCGTGCACTTCCGCCGCCATCGCTTCCCAGGTGCGCGGATCATCCAGCGGGAACTCCCTGATGGGCATCCACCGCACGGGAATGGTCACGCGAGGACCGCGGGCCAGCGCCTGTTTGAGCTGATCTTCTTCAGGACCGGTCAGCACAATGAGCTGCCGGATACCGGCGCGTTGCAGCGTCAGGACGGCGCGCTGAAACAGCCCGATCCCGACGACCTGTGTCAGGGGGCCTGGAGTGCCGGGCAATCGTTCGATGGAATCGCCGAAGACGCTGACGGACGGCAGCAGAATGGCCGTCGCCAGTCCCTGAACTTCCGCGCGATGCAGGATGAGACTTTCACTCATGGCTGAATCCCGTCAACCGGCATACGCCAGTCGCCACCCGTAAGAAAAGCGCTGCACAGGATTGCCCCGATTGACGCATGACGAACGACCTCCCCGCGTCACAGTCTCGGCAAGATCTCCCGCTCAGCCTTCGTCACATCGTCCGGAAAATCGATCTCGGTCCAGGGCAACCCGCCGATTTTTTCGTGGCCAACCTTCACATCGCGGAAAAAATCGATCAGCGCGTCTTCATACTCCATCTGCCAGGCTTCCCGGTCAACATACTTCCGGAGCGACGCGACCACATGCGGAGAGTCGGCATGCCGCACTTTGAGAAACCCCACGCCCTCACCGGCATATTCATACCGTGGCGGCATGGTTTTCGTCAGCGCGATCACCCGCCCGCCTTCGACCACGACCATGCATTCTTCGCCGGTCTGTTTGACTGATTCGTCCATGAGCAGCGCATTCTCGCAAGGCGAGTTGACCAGCCGCTGCAGGATGTCCCGATGGAAGAGCACATCGGCATCCATCACAATCGTATCGTCGGTGAACGCCGTTCGCGCGATCCATAAGGACGAAATGCTTCCGCGATGGAACTGTTCGTTCACCAGAAAATTCACCCGCACACCGCAGGAGTCTGACTCGACCGCGGCACGGATCATCTCCTGCTTGTACCCCACCACGATGTCGGCTTGCCGGATGCCGACACTCGCCAATAGCGTCAGATACCGGTGCAGCAGCGTCTGCCCCCCGATCTTGATCAGGCACTTCGGGTGATGCTGCGTGACCGGCCAGAGCCGCTTGCCGACCCCCGCAGCCAGGATGATCGCCTTCATGCCGGCTTACACGCCTGTTCGAATGCGTCGAGGAATCCCGTCAACTGGGCTTCGGTCAAGGCGCCCATATTGGCCACGCGGAAAATCTTGCTTTCCAACTGTCCCTGGCCCGCATAGATGACATAGCCTTGCTTCTTCAGGCGATCGTGCAGCTGGTCGTAGGCGACCCCATCAGGAAGCGAATAGGCGGTAATGGTGTTCGACTGGCGCTCCGGCGTCAGCATCGGCTTGATCCCGAGCTTGGCCATGCGCGCGCGAATCAGCGTGGACGCCTTCTTATAGCGTTGAATGCGGTTGGCCACGCCTTCTTCGAGCAATTCGCTCAGCGCTTCATCGAAGCCGTAAAACGCCTGGACTGCCGGGGTAAACGGAATCGTGCCCCGGCCTTGGTCATCCACGTAGTGCGTGAGATGGAGATACCACGAACGTTTGGGATATTGGCGCATCCGTTCGAGAAATCCTTTGCGCACCAGCACGAACGACACGCCGGGAAATCCTTGGATGCATTTACCCGCCGTGCCTGCCACCATATAGATATGCGATCCGGCGATGTCGACCGTTTCCCCACCCAAACCGCTGACGGCATCGAGAATGAAGGCGCGGTTCTGACTATCGACCACATCGGCAATCTCTTTCACCGGATTGATCAGGCCAGTGGTGGTTTCATGATGCACCATGGCCACCGCATGCACTTCAGGATGTTGCCGCAGCGCCAGCCTGAGACGCTCGGGATCAGGCCTGGCGGTCCACTCGTACTTGAGTTCGGACACGCCTAACCGGTGCAACCCGACCATCTGCGACAGGCGATCGCCATACACGCCATTATTCAACACCAAGACCCGCTTCCCGTGGGGAATCGCGGACATGAGGGCGGATTCAACGGCAGCGGTGCCGGAGCCGGTGATCAGCACGGCCGCATAGTCGGCTTCCGCGCCGGGCACGAAGGCCTTCAGCAACTTGGCTTGAATCCGGAGCTGCAGCTCGGTGAACTCCGACTCCCGATGGCAGATATCCGGACGCAATAACGCCTGCCGGACACGCTCTGACACATTGACTGGGCCTGGATTTAATAAGATCATTTCTCCCAAGGGCTCGGGGTACGGGGCTAGCGGCTAGAGGAAATCCTCCGAACCCCTTGCCTCTGGCCTCGTGCCTCTGGCCTCCTTTGCTATTGTATGGCCTGCATGAACCGCTTCGTGATGTCCGGCGGCTCATGGAGCACCCGTCCGGCATCTTCGGCAAACTCGTTGACCTTGATCAGCAACATGCTCGGCCCGTCTTTCTTCAACATGTCTTTGAACTCGTAGACGAGATCTTCGCGGTCGAGCACCCGCTCCACATTCACATACCCCGCCGCTTTGGCGACTTTCTCCAGCGGCACCACATTCGAAATCGTCGGCTGGTTGCCGGTGGTGCCGTACACTTCGTTGTCGAACACCACATGAATGAAATTCTTCGGCTTCAAGGCTCCGACCGTCGCCAGCGTCCCCATTCCCATTAACACGTTGCCGTCGCCATCGAACGTGATGACCTTCTTATGGGGCTTGGCTAAGGCCACACCGAGCGCGATCGCCGGGGCGTTGCCCATGGAACCGATCATGTAGAAGTGGGTGGGGCGATCCGCAATTTTGTGCGCCTCGCGCGACGGGAAACCGTTGCAGATGATCACCGGCTGGTCGGTCAGCAACTCCAGCAGCGCGGCTAAGGCCTGCGCCCGGCTAATCAGGGTTCCTTCTTCTGGTCTCATGGATGCAACCCTTTCACAACACCCTTCGTAATCACCAGAGCCACGGGAATACGCTGCTTCATAAACGTCTCAGCCACCCATTTGAAATCGTCAACGGCGGTTTTCTCGGTCAAGGTCCGGTGCGGAATCTTCATCGTGTCGAGGAATTGCGGCATGACTTCGCCCATCACCAGATGCTCAGGAGCATCTTTGCCACCCTGGCCACGCCAGGAGACAATCAGAATACAGGGCTGCCGGTAGATCATGTTCAACGAGATCAGGGTATTGAGCGAGGTGCCGAGCCCGGAATTCTGCATCAACACGGCGGGGATCTTCCCCGCCATATAGGCGCCGGCCGCCATTCCTACCGCCTCGTCTTCGCGCACGGCCGGCGTATAGATCCGCCGCACCATCAGTTCGGCAATAATGCCGCCCAAAATCGAATCGGGCACTCCGGTGAAGAAGTCGACCCCGATATCCTGAAGCGCCTGAACAAATGCATCACTTTCAATCATCGCACATCCAATCGTTTACCGACGCCATGGGGCATGAGACCGCCTGCACGCGGTCTGGTTCCAAAAGCCGGCGCATTATAAGACAGGCCTGCGCGCATTCTCAACAAACCATCCGGTTGCGCCGCCATCGACGCCATGGTAGCGTGCAACGATGGATCGTTTTTCGGCGGAACCGCGACACCATGACTAACCACTGTCTTCGCAATGTTCTTCTCGGTCTCGCCGTGGTCTCCACCTCTCTGCATTCCCTGCCAGCCCAGGCAGTTCCGATGATCAACGACCCGAAAGGGTTTCAGAATATCGGGTGGGGCGCTGCGCTGGCCGAACGCACAGACGTTGCACCGTCGAGAACCGGTCCCCATATATCGGAATACCGCTCCACGTCAGGCCCGGCGAGCTTTGCCGGAGCGGAGATGACCAGTATCCTCCTGCTCTCGGTCGACGATCAATTCGCCCGCGTGACCATTCGCTACCAGGGCGAACAGACCCACGCGCAGGTTATGAAGTTTCTCGAAGCGCAGTTCGGACCGCTGGAACGCATCCCCGGGCAGATGGCGCGGGGGCTGAATCAGCAATATAATTGGCGCGGGCCTGAAACTGAGATCAATGTGACCTATCAAGCCAACACGGAACGCGGGTTCATCTTCATCGACAGCCGCACGTTGGCCCCACGATTCAACGACCACATCACGGACTCCGCAGAGTAAGGGAATCTAACACACGATGCACCGCCTCCCATTGCGCCTGCCCACCCTGCTTCTCGGACTTCTCCTCCAGTCCGCTCTGGCGCTGGCCGTCCCGATCCTGAACGACCCGAACGGGTTTGAAGGGCTGCCCTGGGAATCTGCGGTGACGGAAGGCGACCGATTCGCCAAGGTTGAAGAGGCAGGGCGGCTGCTATCCTATGAGCTGAAAACCGGACAGCCGACGCTCGGCA
This sequence comes from Nitrospira sp., assembly GCA_040081095.1. GTDB lineage: Bacteria > Nitrospirota > Nitrospiria > Nitrospirales > Nitrospiraceae > Nitrospira_D. Next base: position 3,085 of record JBEBHO010000206.1, on the reverse strand, counting down.
CAATTCCGGTCGAGGTGTTGCGCTACACCACCTTCGATGGAAAATTCGGCCGCGTGCTCGTCCGCTACCACGGCAAAGAAACGCACGAACAGATCCTGGCCTATCTGCAAACCACCTATGGCCCGCTCGATCGTACACCGGGACAGATTTCAGTCGGCCCCATCCGCGTCTATGCCTGGCATGGCTTCGACACGGAAATTACGCTGCGGTACGAGTCGCGAATCGAGCGGGGCATCATCTTTTTCGAAAGCCGGATCCTCCGCGAGAAACTCTCGGAAGGTAATTCGGGCACGGTATTTTAACCTCGCCTCACACACTGGAGCGAGAACTCATCTATCGCTCGCAATTCTCAGCCCTCTCAAACATACTGAATCCTCATCAGCCGTCACCGCTCGCGAACCAGCCATCTTCCGCGCCCCCTCCTTCCAGGGGGATAACCCCGACCTATTTGGGGATTCTCAGTGCCAGAAGGCGGGAGTAGAGTGAGCCGAAGATTTGATCGCCTGAGCCTGTTATTCCGTTTCTGGAGGTGTTCATGAAAAAAGCAATGCCGACGCCGACAAGAACTCTGCAACCCTCGTACTCCAGCTTGGATAAACGATATTCCGAGCGGGTGGCTGTGACCTGTCCGGTGCGCTACTCAGGTGAAGTCTCAACGCAGCCGCACAAAGGCGAGGGAGTCACGAAGGACATTTCGCTCTCCGGCTGTAAGCTGATCAGCGAACGTCCCGTCACCCGAGGCACCTTGTTATCATTGGCCATCGCACTCCCGGACGGAGAAGCCCCGTTGAAGCTGACATCGGCTCATGTCGTCTGGGTTTCGGGGTGCCATTTCTCTGTCCGCTTCATGCAACTCAGCCAAGCCGACCGCAAGCGCATCCAAACATTCCTCTGGAAAAACATTACGCACGACACCGTTCAGAACCAGCGGACGCGATTCAGATTGGTGTAGCAGGGATTACGGCGTACCTGAGCCCCTGCTGCCCCGCCATCTCTCCACAAGTCAGGCCGGGCCTTTCACTCGAACCGCCTTGTTCAGATTCACGCGCTTTCCAAGAAGAACCTCCAGAAACCGCCTCTAACGACTCCTGCGCCAGGTCCGTTTCAAGCCCTCTTTGAACGGCGGCCAGACCTGCACAATCGTTCGACCGTTCTCTGCCCCCACCTTCAGCAGGGTGGGCTGCCCCCTCCCCTAGGGGGCTGTCAAACTGCCGGCCCTGCGGTACCTTCAAACCATCAGACAACGCACTGGCAACGAGGAGGTTGGCCGTCATGATCCAGACACAGACCCACATAACAGCCGTCATGGATATCCCCCATCCGGATCCCTCGATCACGGCGGGCTGCTTTACGCTCTCCTACTCCGGTATGGACGGCAGCCGTATGGTGATGGGCGATGGTCTGATCTTGGGATTGTCCGAGGGGGCCATGCTGATCGCGGGTGATGCTCGGGTCCAGCCTGGGATGGAACTCGCATTGATGGTCGCGTTGCCGGAATCGGACGATCATCTGTGTTTCGCGGGCGCCCACGTCTCCTGGACCGAGGGTTCTTCATTCGGCATCGACCTGGCCGCCGTTCCCGAAGCCACCCGTACCCAACTGAACAACGTAATCGATTTGTTCATGGAATAACACGGTGCCACGCGGGCATCTCGCGAGTGCCTCAAGCACGAACAGAAAGGGTGACACAATGAGCTGGTGGAACACCGACACGCAATCAGCGGGACAAGTCCTGGAATCCGGAGCGGAACGACGCCGGGATCCGCGCATTGGCGGAACATTCAAAGTGCGCTATTCCGGCGCAGACGATCAGAAGATCGTCATGGGATACGCCACGATCGTCGATCTGAGTCGGCGCGGTTTCGGTCTCACCGGCAACCGCGGCTTAAAGAAGGGGATGGAACTGGCGCTTTTCCTGGAACTCCCCGAGTCCGACCGTCCGCTGTGCATTCCCCAGGTTCGAGTGCTCTGGACCAGCGGAAACCGCTGCGGCATGCAACTTCCCACGCATAAAGTCGGCACCTTCGGTTGGATGGACGCCTTACTAGACTGTCACTAACAGGTCACCCCCGACAAGAGAATGGAGCACGCACGATGTCATCCGTACCATTAGATCAGGATATGCCCATGAAGACAGATGCGCGACGGACGTACCGGATTGGCGTGACGCAACCGCTCCAGTTTGCCAAACGGCACAAAACAACCCCGACCGGCGAGGCATTCCTCCGCGATCTGTCCGATTCCGGATGCTCCATTCACAGCGCGGGGGAACTGCAGGTTGGAGAAAGACTGGCGCTGGTCCTTGAACTCCCCCAACCGGTACTGATTACGGATGCACACGTCGTGTGGATCGACGGGTCCCGGTACGGGCTGAGCTTTGCGCGCGTGAGCCCGCTCGAACGTTCGCGCCTGCGCCGGTTTCTCTGGAAGCATCTCCCCGATGCCGCCATGAGCGATCTCCTCCCGCTCTTTGCCACGGTCGAAGAGCCGCACCATTCGCAACCGCGCCTGCACATACTGAGATAAGGCCCCCGCCATCGATTCGAGGCATTGCTTGTCTTGTCGAACCTGCCCATGCTACCGTCACGGTGAGTAAACACTCACTCACCGGACTATGACTCGGACACCGCAATCATCGAAACGATCCAGCCAGGAGCGCCAGGCTAGCCTTATTCAAGCGGCCACGAGACTGTTCGCCAAAAAAGGCTTCAACGGCACGACCACGAAAGAGATCGCCAGGGCCGCCGGGATCAGTGAAGCGCTGGTCTTCAAACACTTCCCGACCAAACGCGCGCTCTATGCCGCCATCCTCGCTGAAAAAGTGACGATCAGCGAACTCCTCGTCGCCATCGAGGAATCGGCCAAGAAGCAGGACGACCGGCGTGTCTTCACCTTGATCGCCAGCTACCGGATCCGCCCCGGCGTCGATCCCACCTTGCTGCGACTTTTGCTATTCAGCGCGCTGGAAGGCCACGAACTATCCGATATGTTCTTCGGCAAACACCACAAAGTATTCTACGACCATCTGGCTGCCTATATTCAGACGCGGGTGGAGGACGGCGCCTTCCGGCAGGTCGATCCCCTC
>JBEBHO010000035.1:0-10290 GCA_040081095.1 Nitrospira sp. | reverse complement strand
TTGACAGCCTCACGCTGATTCATTCTTCGAGTCGTCCACGGCGCGCGAGATTTGCAGGCCCTTGTTCGCCGAGAACCTTGGGACATTGGCAACTAAGAAGTTGGGGAAGCCCACTTCCCGGCGCGACAAGAACAGGGGACAGGCTATTTTTTGGCGACCTCTTCGGCCTTGCTCGCTTCCGCATCGACGATTCTAATCCCAGCGTCGCGGCAATCGTCGATTGCCGCTCCTCTTCTCCGAATGGCTCCTGCCGATTCAGGCACATACGCAGTGTGATCAGTTCATGATCGAACAACGGCTGATCAATCCATTGAGGAGTTCAGACGCAAGAATTAGCAGCCTGTCTGATTTCCTCTCTCACCGCACCATACGACTCCGTCTTTCCTGCAGCGTTCTCTTGAATCGCTTGCATGATGTGTCTGCGGTGCTACAGTGAGAATCCTGTAAATACTTCGGAGGGAATCCTATGGCGAGTCGCACTGATCCGCTCGACTTGAACATCATCATATCCGATCGAGAGCGTCGCAGCGGGACGCTCTCGCTCGAGAACATTCAACTGGGGGTCATGCTGCTACATGCCCGGGGCTATGTCGTGCTCAAAGGCGCGGTACCTGAACCCCTGGTGACTGAGCTGTACGCAAACTTCAAGACCATCTACAAAGACAATGTGCAGCGACTTCATGCGGAGAAACACCGCACTAGATTCATCGGTGAGGGTGAAAATGGGCACAGTGTGTTTTGGGAAAAGAATTCCCGCTTTCGAATTTTCCCAAAGCTACGAGGCCCTTTTGCGAGCCCCCATGTGGTCCGGAATTCGTTTGCGGAGTCTATTCTCTCGGAAACGTTGGGCACAGGCTATTATTGCAAATTTATCTCAAGCGACACCTGCGCGAAAGGCGCGATTACTCAGGCTCCTCATCGTGACATCGACTTTTACGATGAGGATACTGCACGAGGTTGCTATATCAACATTGCACTCATGCACTGCGGGCTTCATAACGGCCCGACCGAGGTATGGCCTGGCGGCAGTCATCTGTGGCGCAGCGAAAAGTTTTTCAAGTTCAACCTTCGCCCATTCGGGGAGGATACCGCAAACCAGGCCATGGAGGCCTTCGTGAGCCATCTTCCTTCCAAAAAGCTCGAACTCCAACCGGGCGATCTTCTAATCCGCGATCCTGGCATGTGGCACCGCGGGACTCCCAACCAAACGGATGAGCCACGCACAATGATGACCATAGGCTACTTTCGCAAGGATTATTACTTTGAGTACGGCGATCCATTTTTTAGTATCGATGAGGAGATCTACAAAGATCTCGATCCCTCGGTGCAGGAACTATTCGCGCCTTTTTTCAATAAAGGCGATTGGCTCTACTGGAAGCTGCGCAAGAGTCAGGCCATCCGCCGCATAAAGAGACGCCAGTATTTTGGCGCACCGCTTCGCATCGGGATGCGCTGGTTGGCTGGGTGACGGCCGAAATCTGGGAATACTCAACGGTCGTAATGGGGTCAGGCATGAGTATTGACTTATTTCATCTCGAAACCTAGACTCCCCGCCATGGCTCGCAAGCCGCGCATCGACTTTCCGGGGGCCTTCTACCATGTGATCGTCCGTGGCAACCAGCGCGCGACGATCTTTCATGCCCCCGCTGATTACACCGCCTATCTGGAGCGCCTCGAACGCTATCGCCTTCGGGATGGCGTCACGCTCCACGCCTACGTCCTGATGACGAATCATGTGCATCTGTTGCTGGAGACAGGAGCACATTCGCTGGCCCGTACGATGCAAACCCTGCAGTTCACCTACAGCCAATACTACAATCGCCGGTACAACAAGAGCGGCCATGTGTTTCAGGGCCGCTATCACGCCATTCTCTGCGACCGCGACGCCTACCTGCTGGAATTGGTACGGTACCTACATCTGAATCCCGCCCGGCTGCGGGCGCCGCTAAACCCGTGGACCTACCAGTGGAGCAGTCATGCGGTGTATCTCGGCCGCCCCGGTCCCGTCACGGTCCAGACGTCGACGGTCTTGGAATCGCTTCATCGACAGACGGGTCCTGCCCGGCAGGCCTATCGTCGTTTTCTGATGGACGGATTAGCCCACGGGCATCAGGAACGATTCTACGACACTGTGGATCAGCGCTTTCTCGGCGATGAACGGTTTATCGAGGAAGCCGATCGGCGCACTGCCGCAACGCGAGAAGTATCGGCCCGCCCCAAGCGGGTGCCTTTCGGAACGCTCCTGACTGCGGTTGCCACGGCCTACGAGGTAACACCGAAGACAATTCTTGCTCCGGGGCGGCACCGGGCCGTGGTCCCGGCCCGCACGATGCTGGTGGGTCTTGCACGGAAATGGAGCGTCTTGACCACTCGTGAATTGGGGCGACGGCTGCGACGTGATCCATCCATGATCAGCCGCCTGGCCGCCGCCTATACAGCCCACCCCGACACCACAATCGAAACCCAGATACGTCGGGCGATCCAGATTCGCCCAATGCAATAAGTCAATACTCATGCCTGACCCCATATTGCACAGACTCCATATTGAAGGACTTTATTCTTGAGCAAAGGAAAAGGGAACGAAGAAAATGGGGACTGAGCTAGCCCCGTTTCCTCTTCCACTTTTCTCACCTCCTCGTCTCTTCTCGTCTGTCGCCCTTGAGCTCAAGATGGGACTCTGCTTTCTATCAGTTCTAGACAGGTTATGAGTTTTGCGGCATATTTGACCTACAGCTCAAGTATCCAATATCACAGGATGAATCGGCGAACCAACAGCCACGTGAAAGGCACCGAGCATGAGCATCCCTCCGTTTACGGCGCACAACATCCGGCTTGATAATGGCACATACACCATTCCGGGTAATTCCCTGTTGCTGGAGCAATGGTCGGGATTTGCTTCTGTGAGCAGGATATTAGATTTGACGTTTCCTTCTCAGAAAGAGCGGGTGAGAATTGCCGACCTTGGATGTTTAGAAGGAGGCTATTCGGTCGGATTTGCCAGGAAGGGATTCGAGGCGGTGGGCATTGAGGTGCGGGACCAAAACTTTCAATGCTGCACCTATGTGAAAGAACAGGTGAGCCTTCCGAATCTGCAGTTTGTACAGGATAACGTGCTGAACTTTTCCCGCTACGGAAGATTTGATGCCGTATTTTGCTGTGGCCTGCTCTATCATCTCGATCAGCCGAAGGCTTTTCTGGAACAAGTGGCCGCGCAAACGAAAACCTTATTAATCCTTGATACGCATTTTGCGATCGAGTCTGAACAGGTCAAACCGCAATATGTGCTGTCGCCGATGACCTCGAACGAATCTCTCCGGGGCCGCTGGTACGGGGAATTTCATGACAGTGCGTCGGCCGAAGAAAGGCAAAATCTTCGTTGGGCCTCCTTCCACAATAGCCGGTCTTTCTGGCTACAAAGAGAGGCCTTACTTGGATTGCTGTACGACTTGGGCTTCAAGACCGTGTTCGAACAATTTGATCAGCACGCCCCTGATATCGCGAAGGTCCTCACGGAGAGTTATGAGTATTCTTTGCGAGGAAGATTTATCGGCATTCGATAGTCGTTGTGGAGTCGTCGGGAGGCTGAAGGGGAAGAAACCAGAGACATTCTGGATTTGAGAGGAGAAAGGACGGCGTTAGGAACCATTCCCGGCTCGCTCCTTCCCCTTGTTCAAGGCCGGCGACTGACCTATGATTCGTCCATGGATGACTCAAGCTGGACAGATAATTTAGGCTGGGCATTGGCGATCGCTGTCGCCGGGATGCTCATCTTCGAACTGGGACGGCGCTGGTACCGGCGGCGGGTGGCCGGAAAACTCGCGGATCAGCTGCTTTCAGATGCCATCAAACGCAAAGACTCCGCACGACGGTAACGGCACGACACTTTTCAGCAGACATTCGCTTTCGCCGGCTCCCTTCGTATGATTCCGTTCCCGCTGCCTGTTCATCACTTCACATACTTCTTTCAACCAAGCCGGGTCAGAGGGTGATGCATCCTGATTTCGGAGGCAGGTCAAGGACCGGCGTCAGCGGATCGCCGCGCAGATATCCCGAACGTGGCCGCGCAACCAGCGATGCGCCAGATCGGCATCCAGCCGCGGGTGCCAGAGCAAGGACACCGTGAACTCCGGCGTGGCGACCGGAAGGGGGAAGCTATGCATGCCGGCGCGCAGGATTCCGGTATGCCGTTCGGGAACGGTGGCGATCAGGTCGGAGGCCCGGGCGAGCGCGAGCGCTGTTGCGAAACCACCGACGATCGTGACCATCTCCCGGTCCAGCCCCAGCTTCTGCAACGCTTCGTCAATCGGTCCCTTCTCAAGACCCTGCCGCGAAATACAGATGTGCCGGCCAGCCGCATAACGGGAAGGCGACATCTTTCCTTTGCTCAACGGATGCCCTGCTCGCACGACGCCAATGAGTCGATCCCTGAATAAGGCCTGAACGCGCAGCTCCTGCGCAGTTGTTTTCTCTACTACGCCGGTTTCCAGATCGACGGCTCCCTCGCGAAGCGGCGCGCTGTCTTTATCCGCCTTCTGCACAAAGCGCAGCCGCACGCCGGGAGCTTCCTCACCGACGCGGCCGATGAGATCCGGCCCGAAGTTTTCCACAAAGCCTTCGCTGGTCCGCAGGGTAAACGTTCGGACGAGCTGTTTGAGATCGAGCTTCTCTGCCGGGCGCAGTACCGCTTGTCCGTCCTGCACCAGCTGACCGACCCGCTCACGGAGTTCAAGCGCCCGGGGGGTGGGAACGAGACCGCGTCCGGCCCTGACCAACAGCGGATCGCCCGTCGTCTCACGCAATCGCGCCAACGCCCGGCTCATCGCCGACGGGCTCAGCCGCAACCGCCGGGCGGCGCGCGCCACGCTCCCTTCCACGAGCAGCATATCGAGAGTGACCAGCAAGTTGAGATCGGGTGCGGACATGCATCGACCATAGCACAGATTGATCGTGATGTGGCGTTACATGCACGAATATAGTGCAACTGGTGCGTCTTACGCCATGTCTGGACGTTGCTTATACTTCGGACTATCGATTGAACCGGATCCATCCACGCCGAACTGAAAGGAAACAGATGGCTAAGAACTCGCTGGAACAGTTTATCGAGGGAGTCAGACAGATGTGGGGACCGCTTACCTCCGAAGTGGTCGCAGGTTGCCGCCAGCATTTGGAGGAGCTCGTCAACACGCCATCCACGGAGGAATGGCTGGCGGCACTGCACCGGGAAGCTCCGGCCTACCACGAACTGTACCGGGATCCGACGCAAGGGTTCATGCTGTTGGCCCACACGGAACATGCGGGGCTCTATAGGCCACCGCATGACCACGGCAGAGGGTGGGTCATCTATGCGATCCAGCAAGGCGAAATCGAGATGGGGACCTATGCTCGAATCGAGGACCCGGACGGTAACGTGAAACTCGTGAAAAGGGATTCCACGCTGGTACGACCCGGACAGGTCCAGGTGTATCTGCCAGGAGATATTCACGACACACGATGCATTTCGGGGCCCGCGCTGTTATTCCGCTTTACCGAACGAGACTTGAAGAAGGAGGACAAAGAAGAACACAAAGTCACGCGGTATGTTGAGCGGGACGGTGTCTGGACTCTGGGGGCGCCATGACCATGTCCTTTACCCAAGCCATTGGGCGCCGTGTGGCGCCGATATTCGTCGCAGTCAAGGCTCCTTCCTCTAAAACACGCGGATCGACCTCGCCCGCGCAAGTCGATGACCGCAGGGGAATGCGACCCACAGGGTATCCCAATGATGCAATGTCGGGGCTCGGCGAGCTACGGCGCATGGTCGCGATCGCCTCCGTGCTGGCGGCCATGGTGCTCGTGGTACTGGATGCGGCCATGGCAAACGTCGCGCTGCCGACGATCGCGCGATCGCTGCATGTGATACCGGCCATGTCGATCTGGGTCATCACCATCTACCAGACCGCCCTATTGATGGCCCTGCTGCCCTGCGCCGCACTCGGGGAAAGCCTGGGCTATCGCCGCGTCTTCACGATGGGCGTTGCGCTCTTCACGGGAGCGGCCGCGTTGTGCGCGTTGTCACCGTCCCTGCCTTGGCTCCTCGCGGCCCGCTTCCTCCAGGGGCTCGGAGGCGCCGCCGTCATGGCGCTCGGCGTCGCGCTGCTGCGTACCCTAGTTCCACATCGGCGGCTCGGCACCGCCATCGGCTGGAATGCCCTTGCCGTTGCGCTGTCGTCTGCCGCCGGTCCGGCGATCGGCGCGGCGGTTCTATCAGTCGCACACTGGCCCTGGCTCTTCGCCGGCCACCTACCCTTGGGTCTGTTGGTGCTCCTCGCCATCCACGCGCTACCAGATGTCGTCGGGACAGCACGTCGGCTGGACTTCTTCAGTGTGGCATTGAATGCCGGCGTCTTTGCGTCGTTAGTCATTGGCGCAGAACTGCTCCCAACCAAACCGGCGCTGGCTGCCGTCCTGCTCGCCGCCGCCGCCCTTCAGCTGGTGGCGCTGGTTCGGCGGGAAATACCGAAAGAGGCGCCACTGATCCCGCTCGACTTACTCCGCGCCGATTCATTCCGCTTTTCGGTGATCGCCTCGGTTTGTTGTTTTGCCGGGCAGACCGCAGGCATGGTGGCGCTCCCGTTTTATCTGCAACACAGACTCGCGCAGGACATGTTGATGGCCGGGCTTTATATGACAGCCTGGCCGCTGACCGTGGCTATCGCCGCCCCGTTCGCAGGTCGTCTCGCAGACCGTGTGTCGACAACCTGGCTTAGTGCCGCAGGCGGTGTGTCTCTCGCGACCGGACTCGGGGCTGCCGCACTGTGGCCACTACAGGGCGATCCGCAGCTGCTCGTACCGTTCACCATGCTCTGTGGTCTTGGGTTCGGCCTCTTTAATGTGGCCAACAACCGCACCATGTTCCTCTCGGCACCACCCGAGCGGAGTGGCGCCGCGGGAGGGCTGCAGGGCACCGCCCGGCTGTTTGGGCAAACCGCTGGCGCGGTCATCATGACCCTGCTCTTTACCCTAACATCCGCCGACGCCGTGCCTCAGATCGGTCTTGGGATTGGAGCGATGTTGACGTTAGCGGCAGGCCTCGTGAGTACACTGAGAGTTCGTCCGATGTCGACACGCTGACCGGGATCCAGCAGGTCAGACGAGCCCCAAGGCCATTACCACCGGTATGCGGACCACGTTCGCCGTCGCCGCGATACTGATCGTCATGGCATTCGCCATCACAGTTGGCCCCTACCGCCACACATTATGCAATGGTCATCTAATAGGCGTGAGTGTCGCGGGCGGATAGACGGGACTTCTCTGTCTCGTGAAGTCTTGCTCGATCAGCTTCAACGTATCCAGTTGGGATTCTAACTCCTCGATACGCTTATCGCGGTCTCGAAGTTGCCGCTGAAGAGATTGGACCTTGCCGGACAGGTCGGCGGGTGGTTCGCTCTTGTGTTCTACCAATGGAGCCGGGGTGGTGCCGCAGGCACTCAGGCCGACGGCTAACAGCACAACACCGACCAGGCTTCCCCAGATCTTTCTGCGCAAGACGTTCATGGCCTACCTGTGCCATCAAACCCCGCATCCCGCAAGGACATTGATGATTTTTGCAGAGCACGCATGAATACGGAACGGATACGCTTCCGACACGGGTAGCCCAACGATGGGGATCAGGTCCTGCAAATCGACAGTTCCCGATGCATGGCAGTCAGGCCCCTCCTCGCCAACCCCTCACGGCGTATCCATCGCGCCAGGGTGATGGATACGCCTCCGGCTTTACGCGCTCAGCGGTGGTCCGGTCGAGTGGCATACAAGGCGAACAGAAAGAAATTCCCGAGGATAAGATCGACGACTCCAAATCCCACGACGGCGAAGGCCAGTCGTCCTTGAGCATAGAGGGCGAGTGTGGCAAATCCCCAGGTGACTTTCTCCAACACGGCGGGCAGCATGAGAGGCCGATACCGTTGCACGTCCCGCGAGATCAGCAGGAACACCATTTGCCAGGCCAGTGCCACGCCGATAAAGCCGTAGAAGTATTCCGGATGATTGATCGGCGGCGGGAAGTCCCGCCCATTTTGGCCTTCCATGAAGTATTGAGGGAAGAGGACGGCCAGACCGTAGATCCCAGCCACGAGGAAGACGCGCTTGGCATAGACATGTCGTCTGACCATATTGTGACAAGTCGCGCGCAAGGCCGTCCCCTCTTGCATCAGCTTCTCCTCCCGTTCGATCCTTGCCATGTCCGCCCCGCCAGGCCCTCACACGGGCAAAGCACAGGTGACAGGCTGTACTTTGCCCTTTTCTTGTTTCTCTCAAACTCTACATGGCATACAGAACTACCGCCTGGTATTTAGTTCAGCCACCGTACTGGATTCGTCCCGTCGTACGAGCTCCGAGGAAAAGGCCGGCATACACACCGCCACATACTCGGCACCCTCGGGCTCCGGGGTGCTATACCGTACCCATTCACCTCTGCAAGCGATGATTGCCTGGCCAGCCTTTACGTCACTAGTTCCCGTGCAAGTTTCCACACGGAGAGCCCCGCGCAACACCAACGTATATTCATCAAACTCGGGAATCTGTCCAGGCTCACCCCAGCCGGCAGGACTCTTCATGTGGGCAATACTCAAGGCCTCCGTGGCGGAGTTGAGGCGCCCCACGTACTCGGCAATTTCTTTGTGCGTGTTTCCTGCGGCCCTGATGATGATCGGCTGCTGAATGAGATTGACCATGCCCTTTCTCCTCTGGATATTTCACACACGTATGCTGATGACTTCTGCAAGATGAGATCAGGTCTTGCAATTACACATCTTCCATTCCCATGACCGGAGCGGCCGGACAGGGGGAAAGGATAGTGTCAGTCATCACGATCTTTCTTTCCTCCCGCCCGCTGACATCCGGCAAATACGGCAGCATACAGAGCTACCGCCGTAGTCTTCGCTCTTTCGCCAATCAGAGTCCCCAGCTGCCTCACTCGATGACCCGGCTTGCCCGCAAGTCGCCAGAGTGATCCGGCAGCAACATGATGCAGTTGGGGTTCAACCCTTGTGTTTTCAACGTCTCAATGCTCCCCAACACTTTATCCTCCTTCAAATCGATGACCGTGATGGACCCGTCGCTGAGCCCTTCAAGATTAAGCAAACTATTCTGAACAAAGAGGTACCGCTCATCGGGCGACAGCACGCTATGATGGGCACCGGCGGCTGCCGCGATGGTGTTGAGAAACTTCGGGTGCCGCGGATCGCTGTTGTCGTACAGATTAACGAACCCCGGCTTCGCCGTCGTGACGAACAAGCGATCCCCCTTCGCGTTATAGAGCATTTCCAACGGCATGCCTTGTTGTCGCGGTCCAAAATCATCAATCTCATGGAACGAGAAGGCCTGGCTCTTCGGATCCCAGACCCCGGCCCACAATGTGCCTTCCATCATGTTGGTGATATGCACTACCGGGGGATTCGCATTCGGACTGAATACAATTTCAACCGGGGCTGATTTGGCCGGAGCCGGCTTCGACGCAATCCTATGCGTCGACAGTACTCGACCGCTCCCGGCTTCCAGCACGGTCACCGAATCGCCCGCATCAGACATGTCCGGCTTCATGGTACTGGTGACAAGGACGCGATCGATGCCGTTGTGAATCGCGATCCCGTGCGGATACAGAATCGTCGCCACAGCCGGCTCAGCGGCGCTGAGCGTTTTGACTGGCTTATCCAAGAGCGCGTCGCCCATGATCACGTTATTGGAACCCATACAGGTGAGGTACCAGGTCTTGTTGTCTTCCGACACGGCGAGATCCTCACCGACCCGGCAGTCCGGCACGTCGATCGCACGGAGCCGGTACGGAAATGTTGTCAGGTCGATCACGTGCAGCAGGCTCTTCCCCAGAGATGTGACATAGGCTTTGCTTCGATCTCGATTGAAGAAGATGTGGTGGGCGACGAGGTCGGATGGAAGCGGAATGTCCATGAGGATCTTTCCGTAGTCCGCAGACTCCGGATCGATGTCCATGATCGCAATTCCCTCCCGTCTCACCGGCTGGTTGGGCTTACTCTCATAGTTGATCAGGGCGAGAATTTCCGCTGACGCGAGAGCCGTGCCGGTGAGCAGCAGGCCCACGGTCAACGTGAGCGGTTGTAATACGTTCATGGCAGCCTCCTTGTGTAGAAATGAAGTGGACATCATCCTGTTTTTGGATTGTCACCGCGCGCGGTCATCAGTGTCCGGGGTTGCGCCTCACGCCCCGGCGCATGGCGGGCCGGCGTCGCCGACCCGCTAGGCCGTTCAGGCTCCCTTCATGGCATGCATCCCGTGCGT
>JBEBHO010000340.1:0-10307 GCA_040081095.1 Nitrospira sp. | reverse complement strand
ACGACAAACCCCATGGATTCGGCAAACTGCCTCCGCAATCCTTTGATCCGATCCAAAAGCGCATTCCCCTGCGTGCCCTCCACCAGATTGATCAGCCCGTATCCGACTTGCACTTCCATCAAATCAAGCGGAGCGATTTGGGCAACGGGCTCCTCAACCTTGGCCGTCACAGGCGGAGGCGCAAGCGTGTCAGGAGCTTGTTCGCGCTGATAAAGGTGATAGGCGATCCAGGAGACGCCGCCGCCAAGGACCAGGAACGCCAGATGCGGCAACCCCGGCACTAACCCCAGCGCCAACAGAATGCCTCCCGCCGTGCCGACGGACCGGTGAGAGTTGAGGAGTTGTCGGGTCATTTCACCGCCAAGATCGTTTTCTGAAGCGGCGCGCGTCACAATCATACCGGTGGCGGTGGAAACGATCAGGGCGGGAATTTGCGCGACCAGTCCTTCGCCGACGGTCAAGAGCGTATAGGTTTGAGCCGCCAGGCCAGGGCTCATCCCCTGCTGTAAAATGCCGATCGTCAATCCTCCGACGATATTCACCACCACAATGATGACCGCGGCCACAGCGTCGCCGCGAACGAACTTGCTGGCACCGTCCATGGCTCCGTAGAAGTCGGCCTCTTCCGCGATGTTCTTCCGGCGTTGCCTGGCTTCATCCTCTTTAATCAGCCCGGCATTGAGATCCGCATCGATCGCCATTTGTTTACCCGGCATGGCGTCCAACGTGAAGCGCGCAGCCACTTCGGCCACGCGGCCTGCGCCCTTGGTCACCACGACGAAATTGATGATCACCAGAATGGCGAAGACCACGAGACCGACGGTATAGTTGCCGCCGACCACAAAGGTGCCGAATGTACGGATGACCTCACCGGCCGCCGCCGCTCCTTCATTGCCGTGCAGAAGAATCAGACGGGTCGACGCAATATTCAGAGAAAGCCGGAGGAGCGTCACCATGAGAAGGATTGAGGGAAACACAGAAAATTCCATCGGCCGACGGACTTGGAGTCCTACCAGCAAGATGATGATAGAAATCGTGATGTCGAAACTGAGCAAGAGATCCAACAGAAACCGTGGCAGCGGCAACAGCATGACCATGAGCACACCCACGACACCGACCGACATGACGATGTCCGGGTGTTTGAGCAACGGGGGATGCTGTACTGGAGGCACGGTGGTCGTCGAAGACATGTGGCAACGTCCTTCTTAAAACTGTCCGGGATTGACTCCCCTGGCCCGGTACACAAAGGCCAGGATTTCAGCAACGGCACGATACAGATTCGACGGGATTTCCTTCCCGATATCGACCAGGCGGTAGAGTGTTCTGGCGACGAGCTTGTTTTCGACCACGGCCACCCCATGGTGACGGGCCAATTCACGAATGCGCTCTGCGATGAAGCCGGCACCCTTCGCTACGACAAACGGGGCGGCCTTTTGCGAGGCGTCATATTTCAGCGCGACCGCCAGGTGCGTCGGGTTGGTCACCACGACATCGGCGGTTTGCACGGCTGCCATCATCCGCTTCTTCGCCAGATCGCGCTGGGCAGTTCGGATGCGCCCGCGGACTAACGGGTCGCCTTCCGCCGCCTTGTGCTCTTCTTTGACTTCCTCTTTGGTCATGCGGAGATCGCGGGACCACTCAAACCGCTGATAGAAATAATCCACTGCCGCCAGTACGGCCAACGCGCCGGTCACACCCATCGCCACTTTCAATGTCAGATGCCCGGCCATTTCCAGTGACGCCGGCAAATCGTAATCCATCAGAGCCGGCACCATGAGCAGATCGTGGCGCGCGGTAAACAGGGCCACACCTATGATGATGGCGATCTTGAGAAGCCCTTTGATGAGCTCCATCACCGAGCGCATGGAGAACAGTTTCCCCAGACCGTTGATCGGGTTGAGTTTGCCGAAATTCGGCTGCAGCGCATTGGGGCGCCACATAAATCCGGTTTGCGCCAGAGAGGCCCCGGTACCCATGAACAGAATGACGCCAAGGATCGGAAGAATGAGAAGCAGCGTGGTCACGCTGGTTTGCACGATGATGGTGTGAATATGGTCGATGGTCAGCGTTTTCCAGAATGTTTCATCGAACGACAAGGACAGTCCTCGCCGCGTGACGTCGGTCAGCTGCCGGAGTCCGATGGGCACGCCGATAGCCAAAAATCCGATTCCACCGATCAGGACCGCCGCCGTCCCGACATCGCGGCTCATGGCGACCTGCCCCTCGCTCCGGGCTGTCGACTTGCGTTTCTCAGTCGCTTCCTCTGTGCGACTACTCTTATCTGAATCAGCCACGTCCGAGACTCCCCAATAAGGCTTCGATCGTCAGTTGGAGCTGCTCAAACTGCGATCCGATCAGATCAACGGTAAACGGCATGCCCAGGCTCAGGACGACCAGTCCACCCGCGATGGTGACGGGGAAACTCAACACGAAGACGTTGACTTGGGGAACCGCTCGACCCAGCATCGCCAGGAGCACGTTGATGAGCAAGACCGTGATGAGCCCCGGTGCGGCCAGTTTGAGACCGATCGTAAACATCCGATTCGAGAGCATCAGGATCTCTTCTCCCAAATGAGAAGAGAGATGCGCGCCAAACGCCGGGATGGCCTCGTAACTGTGGATGATGGTCGCCATCGCAAACAGATGGGCATTCAGCGACAAGAATACCAGTGAGGCCAGCATGGTGAGGAACTGTGCGACCATCGGTGTTTGATGGGAGGTCGTCGGATCGAACAGTTGAACCGCCCCGAATCCCATCTGAATACCCAGCAGTTCGCCGGCCACTTCCAGCGCGCCGAACACCAAACGCACCGCCAGCCCGATCGTCACCCCAATGGTCATTTCACTGAAGAGGCCGCCAACTATCACCATGGGATCCAGCGACAACGGGGACAAGGGAATCACCGGCGCCAGCATCAGGCTCAAGACCAGCACGAGACCGAGCTTCACCTTCATGGGGATCGTCCGCCCGCTAAACACCGGCAGCGCGGCTAAGATGCCGCCGATGCGGAACACCAGGACCAGGAAGGCCTGAAATTGCGGGAGGAGAATGTGAATCGACTGTGTCAGTCCCATGAGACCCTACTGAATGTAGTTCGGAATATTCGTCAACAGATTGGTCATGTAGCTGGTCAAAACCCCCAACATCCACGGCAAGAACACCAGAATGGCGCCGAAGAGGGTCAAGACCTTGGGCACGAAACTGAGCGTGGCTTCATTCAGTTGCGTCATGGCCTGAAAGGCGCTTACCGCCAATCCGACCAGAAGGCTCAGGCCCAAGATGGGAGCCGAGACCAACAACGTCGTTTCCAGCGCTTGCCGTCCCAGTTCAGTGACCAATTCAGGTGTCATAGGATTACTGGAAGCTCCTTACCATTGAACCGACGACGAGATACCAGCCGTCAGCCAGCACAAATAGGATGAGTTTGAACGGCAATGAAATCACCGCCGGCGGCAGCAGCATCATGCCCATCGACATCAGGATGCTGGCCACCACCATGTCCACGATCAGGAAGGGGATATAGATCAAAAATCCGATCTGAAACGAAATCCGCAGCTCGCTGAGGATAAAGGCCGGAATGATCACGTGCGTCGGCACATCGTCGACCTTCTCCGGCTTGGGGATTTTGCTAAGCGTGATAAACAGCTCCAGATCCTTATCCCGGAGTTGGCGCAGCATGAACCCCCGCACCGGTTGAATCCCCTTTGCCCAGGCGTCCTCATACGACAGCTTTTCAGCCAGCAGCGGTTGCAGCGCTTCGCCATACACCTGTTGTCCGACTGGAGCCATGATGAACATCGTAAGGAAGAGGGCGAGTGACAGCAGAACCTGATTCGGAGGAACGGACTGCGTCCCAAGCGCTTGACGGAGGAATGAGAGCACAATCACGATGCGTGTAAACGACGTGACCATAATGAACAGCGCCGGCGCTAACGAAAGCACCGTCAACAAGATAAGGATCTGGATGACGACCGCCGTCTGCTTGGGCGAATCCGATCCCAGATCGATGCTGACCGAAGGTCCGGCGGCAGACACGAACTCCGGCATCCCGAGATGCAGTCCGGCAAGGACGATGAGGCAGCCCGCCAGGGCCCAGCGGCGCATGAATAGCCCTACGCTACGCATCGGGGCCGCCCTTCTTCCCCTGCCAGAATGTCTTGGCGACATCCTGCCACCAATCGGCCTGCAGCATGGAGTGCGGCGACACGCTGGACGGGAGATTCGACGAGCCGGCAGTCGACAAGAGCGTCGCGATGGCTTCCTGATCTTCAAGACGACCCAGCGGCACCAGGCTGTCGGCCGTGAGCCCAACCACAAAATATTCACCGGCGATGGCCACCAGAGCGATGGATTTGCGAGGGGCTAGATAACTGTTCGCCACGATCTGAATGAGCGGCGCAGCCTCCGGGACCGCCATGCGCTGGGCCAATACACGGCGCGCGACCCAGGCCACCGCCCCCATTAACAGGAGGACAATCGCCAGGGCCATCAGAGTTCTGCCGATGCTGTCCCACACGTCGATCACGTCGATACACTCCTACGCTTACGCCAGTTGCTTGACCCGCTCCGCCGCACTGACCACATCGGTGAGCCGGATGCCGAATTTTTCATTGACGACGACGACTTCCCCTTTGGCCACGAGCTTGTTATTCACCATCACTTCCATCGGTTCCCCGGCCAGCTTGTCGAGCTCGATGACGGAGCCTTGTGCGAGCTGCAAGAGGTCTCGAATGGCCATCTTCGTCGATCCGACGTAGATGGACACCTTCATGGGAATATCGAGAATGAAGTCGATATTCTTCGGCTGCTCCGCGACCGCGGTATTCGACACAGGCGGAAACGAGGCCGGCGTGGCGATCACGGATTCCTGTGCAGTGGTCTCGGCGGCTTGATTCGCATCGGTGTCAGCCATACAGTCGTCTCCCCTACGTACGAGTTAATTCAGAACCTTCGTGACACGGCAGGCGTGATTCCCCTTAAACACTCCGGGGCTGCCCAAAAACTTGAGATAGTCTTCGACGTAACATTCCAGCGGATCACCGGGGCGCTGATCGAGCATCACCACATCGCCTGGAGAAAAATTCAGCACATCTTGGACCGTGACCGTCGTCGACCCGAGCTTGACGGCAATCGGCAACTCGCATTCGTGGATCAGATCGCGGAACTTCTGGTTCCAGGATCCATCCTGTTCCAGTTGGTCGGAGACGAGGCCGGAATAGAGTTTTTCTTTGATCGGCTCAAGCATCGAGTAGGGATAGACCACGAACAAGTCGCGCGAAGTCTCACCGATAATGACTTGTAGCGTCACGACGATGACGACTTCGGAGGCCGTGACCACCATGGCAAATTGGGGATTGCTCTCGGAACGGACATACTCCACTTTCACCGGGAGCACCGCCTGCCAGGCCTTCTCAAGATCGGCCAGCGCCAGGAGAAGCAATCTCTTAATCATCCGCACTTGCACGGTCGTAAAATCGCGCCCTTCAGGTTTGACGTGTGTCTGTCCTTTGCCTCCAAAGAAGTAATCGACGAGGAGATAGACCAGAAACGCGTCCATCACAAACAACCCGCTGCCGCGCAGGGGAGCCATATGAAAGACATTGAGCGACGACGGCATCGGGACCTTCTTCAGAAACTCCCCGAACTTGATGACCTGTGTGCCGACCACCACGAATTCAATCGCTTCTCGCAACACACCGGTCCAGGCCACCGCCTGGCGCCGGATGAACCGGTCGTTGATCATCTCGAGGGTTGGCATGCGCCCACGGATAATCCGTTCCTGATTCAGGAGGTCGTAGCCCTTCACTCCGACCGTCGCTTCGGCCACGGCCTCTGCCGGAGGCTCCGTTTCGACCTCGCCGGACACCACCCCCTTCAGAAGGGCATCGATCTCGTCCTGGGAAAGAATCTTGTCCATACGATGCCGCCTACTGAACCACGAAATCCGTAAAATAGGCCGTCTTCACGCCCGGCTTGGGCAGGAGACCGTTGATGCGCTGGGTGATTTCATCGCGCAGCTGAAATTTTCCTTGGGGCGTGCGGATCGTCGTGGAATCTTTGCTCGAAAGGAGGACCAGAATCGTATCGCGGAGCTGCGGGATGCGACTCGCTAGATTCGTCGAGACCCCCTCGTTCTCAACCTCTAACTTCACCGTTAACTTGAGGTAGCGAATGTCCGGCGAATCGGCGAGATTGACGATGAACGGATCCAGATCGAACATCACACCAAGAGCCGACCCAGCCGTCTGTTTACCGCCTGATTCTCCATGCCCTTCGGACTTCGCGGGAGCTTCCGCCTTATGTTCGTCCCCGGCCTCGCTTCCGCTATTGTGGCCACCCATGAATTTCACAACGATGAACGCGCCACCCAATCCTGCAACCAGGGCTGCGGCGACGACCATGATGAGAAGCTTAATGGGGAGCGCCGGAGCTGGTGCCGGTGTCTTGCCTGCTTCTGGAGCTGCTGCTTCTTCTGACATATCAACCTCCTCAGATCACACAATTGTCGTCACCGGTGTTTGTGCAATGGATATGCCATTTGAATTTGAGGTCACTGTCATGGGCATGACAGCCAACTGCACGCCAAACAACGCTCTACATGCGGCGGTTTAACCAAAGACTGATGAAGGTTGGAAATGGCAAGCTGATCTCTTGACGCTGTCAGAATTCTGACGGTGATGCGTGTCGAGAGGACTTCGCGCGTCTGGCGGTCTTGCGTTGGATTGCGGAGGAGAGAAGAATCGGAGGGAGCCGGGGGATCCCATCTCTGAGATCACCCCGGCTCTTGCACACCACTATCGTTTCAGATTGACCAACTCCTGGAGAATTTCGTCGGAGGTGGTAATCACGCGAGAATTGGCTTGGAAGCCTCGTTGGGCGGCAATCATGTCGATGAAGCTTTGACCGAGGTCGACATTCGACAACTCCAGCGAATTGGAAAGCACACGACCGAGACCTGCGCTGTCCGGAGATCCCGTCACCGGCTGGCCGGAGTTGCCCGATTCAGCGAACGTGTTCTTGCCCGTACGTGTTAAGCCGATCGGATCAGGGAATCTCGCCAGAACAACTTGGGCCAGCGCGCGCAGTTGCCCGTTCGAGAACCGGCCGCTGATGACGCCGTTCGTATCGACACTGAAGGCCTGCAGCGAGCCGGCCGCATACCCGTCCTGTGTTTGCTGGACCAGCGCAGAGGTGGAGCCGAACTGCGTTGATCCCGTCAGCCCGTTCCCTCCGTCCGTAATGACGCTGTCGCCGAAATTGAACTCAATGAGCTGGTCCTGCGTAGCTCCGACAAAGTCGATCTGGAGTTCGCCGGCCGTCGTCCCCACGGTTCCAGCTGCCGTATTCGTATCGAAACGAATCACCGGCCCTTCGCGCTGCAGCGTCCCATCCGTCCCGAAGGTCAGCGTTCCGGCGCCGACCCGCACAATCCCCAGCGTCGAATCGATATTGCTGGAATGATAGTTGGCGGTATTCACATCGGCCGTGCTCGACACAACGTTATAGTTCCAGGTATTGGCCCCGACCTTGGTGAAATAGGTCGTCAATAGGTGATCGTTCCCCAAGGAGTCGTAGACCGTCAGCGAGGTGGTGAAATTGGACGTGCCGACCGGATCGGTGATATCGAAATCCGTGCCCGTGGTCGAAGCGCCCGCGAGCATGTTCAGGGTCGAGGCCAGGGTATCGGCGCCGTTGGCGGCAACCAGCACCGCGCCGGTATTGGTCGCGGCATCGTTCGTCGCCCCTGAAATGCCCGATCGGAACGTGAAGATGTTGCTAGCCCCCACCGTCGCGTCAAATCCGTCATAGGCCGCTTGCAAGTAAGGATTGGCCGCCGTCAACCCACGCACCGCGCTTTGTATGGCGCTGGCCAATGCTGATCCGGTCAGACCGTTTGCGACGGTGATCGTCCGCACGCCATCGCCGTTCAGGTTGATGGTGAATGAATTGTTGCCGGCGGCCGAGGTCGTAACCGACGCGGCCGAACCAATAATGTTGCCGCGGACTCCGGTGGTTGCCGTGCTGGAGTTCAGATTGGCGGCCAACAGGGCGGTCGTGGTGGGATTCGGCGCCGCCGTGGTCGTCGGCAACGCAATGTCGCCGATGTTGCCGGTGATGGTCCCCGTCGTGTCGGCGAGAAAACCCTGCAGCTTAAAGCCGGTCGGATCCACAACCACACTGTTTTGATTCAAGCGAAAAAGACCATTGCGGCCATAGAAGGTGCCGTTCTGCGCATCTCTCATGACGAAGAATCCGTTGCCGTCGATCGCCAGATCGAGCACATTGGACGAGGTGGCCAGCGATCCCTGGGTGAAGTCGCCCTGAACGGACGTGAGGGCCACGCCGATTCCGGTCTGCACGGATCCTGACCCGCCTGAAATCGATGAACTGATGAGGTCGGCGAAGGTGGCACGACTTCCTTTGAACCCCACTGTGCTGAGATTGGCGATATTGTTGCCGATGACCGACAACGCCGTGCCGTTGGCATTCAGACCGCTGACACCAGCAAATAGGGACGACAAGATACCCATGGATCACACCCTCCTTTGTAACAAATTCTTCGATCGTTCGATTTAGCGCAGTTCTACAATGTCTTTGCGATCGATCACGTAATCGCCGGCGGCCAACTGCGGGATACCGTCCACCATCCGCACGCCGGAGATCGTCAACGTGGAACTCGGGGCTGCCGTGACCGTTCCGCCTCTTGAATCCTTTGCCATTACTTGATACTGATACATCCCGTTCGGCATGAGCACACCGTTTTGATTGCGACCGTCCCACTGTACCTGCTGCTTGCCTGAGGTTTGCGATCCCAGGTCCAACGTGCGGATGGCCCGTCCCTGTTGATCCTGAATGGTCACACGCACCGTGGAGGTGTCCCGTTCCAAGGCATAGGTGAGCGTCGCTGGTCCGCCTTTCAGATCGATCAATGAGCCTTCGACCTGAACGTTCCGCCCGACCATCGGCAGCAAGGTATACTGCATCGAATCAGTTTGCTGAGCGATACTCTTCTCGAGCAACTGGACTTGTTTCGTACTCTGATCCAGCTGACTGAACTGCGCCAGCTCCGCCACGAAGGACGTATTGTCCATCGGCTTCAACGGATCCTGATTCTTCAACTGCGTCACCAGAAGCTTGAGAAAATCATTCTGACCCATTTTCTGATTGCCGCTCATCGCGTCGGCCAAGCCGCCGGTCGTTGGTGAGGATGCCGTCTGCGTAGTTGCCGAACCGATTGTTGCCATGGTCTATTCCTTTATCTTTATGCCACCAGGTTTAACATGCCTCGACGAGGCGCGTTGTCACGGGTGAACTCCTCACGTCCCTGTCCTGGGTTCTGACGCTCCCCTTGCGGAGAATGACCGTTGGACTGTCCCTGAGATGTCGGCTGCTGGAACGAGCGCCCGGCGCTTTGGCGATCGATATCGACCTGGAATCGTCCTAAGTCCAATCCTGACGTCTGCAGGGCCGATTGCAATCTCTCCTGGCCATTCTGGAGGTACTGACTCATCTCGCTCCGGTCCGAGGAGAAGTGCGTGTGCACGATATCTTGATTGACCGCCACACGAATGTTCACTCGCCCGAGATCCGCCTGGGATAGCTCGAGGACCATCGATTTGGTCTGGCCCGCAGAACTGCCAGGCATCCAGTCCGTCGGTTGCACGGGAGAAACGGTTGCGGTGGGATGCACATCCGTTGGCATTTTGACTGACGGCGCGGAAGAGAACGCCCGCTGATCCACACCATTCACCACCAGTGCGGGATTTGACGGTGCCGTCGGCGTGGGCCCTTCCGCCATCACGGGGTGTGCCGGAATCTGATCCGCAGAAGATCGCTCGCGATGGTCCCGGCCAGACCATTCCATTCCACTCTCGCGGTCCTGATTCGTCGACTCCTGCCAGGTTTGCGGTGTGACCGACATGTGCCGAGGCGCTACCTCTTCCTTAGGTTCAGGGGCCTCTTGTTTCACAACCGGTCGCTCTGGGGCTGTAGTGCGATTCTCGTCTGGGCGTTGATCCTGGCTCGTGGCGATCGCCTTCATGGTCTCCTGAGTTTTCGGCTCCTCTGGTTGTGGCTGACTCAACAGAGCGGCCGGTGGAGTGTTCGCCTCCGTCTTTTCTGAGACCTGGGCCGGTTTCTCAGCGCTCAGCGGTATTGCCGGCTGGTACCGCTGAAGGTCGCGCAACTCTCCCGCCGTCGGTTGAACCGGACTGTTCAGGGTCCCATCCTCGTCCAGCGGTACAATCGGCTGTCCCTTCGCATCGACTGTCGCCGGAAGCGTCGCGCCTGAAGACATCGGTGCCGT
>JBEBHO010000352.1:0-10381 GCA_040081095.1 Nitrospira sp. | reverse complement strand
CCTGATTCGTACTATACGTTGGGGTTGATCTATGAAAAGCGCGAGAGCTTTCCCGAAGCCGAACAGGCCCTCTTGCAGGCGCTCAAGGTCAACGCCGGGTATCAGGATGTGTACTTTTCACTCGGGACGCTCTACGCCGATCATCTCAAGGATCAGGGTAAGTCCGTCGAGGCGTTTCGCCGCTATTTGGAGCTGGGCGGGACGGACTCCCGTGCTCGGACGGCGGTGAGTCAGGTCGATACCCCGACGAAGCCCTAGTCTTTTCCCCCACCTTTAAGATAGCCGAGGCCGATCTTCAAGGCGCGTCGGGTGATTTCAGCCCAGCGTACTTGCGGGTATTCTGCCAGGACTGCGGCTGCCTTTGGGTCCTGAATCTCCAGGCTCGCGATCTTGATAATGCCGTCTTCTATTTGAACGTCGGCCACAGTGTAGGTCTCCCTATGAACATTCACAGCGTGGATCGAATCTTCACTGTCTCGTCAACCGTTTGCATGCCGTTGCGTTGACTGAAGTAGGGACGCATGTTAGCATGATTTCACGCGAATTTTCGAATGGTTTCAGGCACCACGTCATCAATTTCCCGTTATGAAGGAGGATCGCATGGCTACATCGCAAGCGCGTTTTACGAGACTGGCCGGCACCGGGCTTGCCATAGTTCTCTTGGTCGGACTTGCTGCTTGTGGTGGCCCTCCGAAGTGGGTGAAGCAGGGATCTGGAGCGTTTAATGAGAAGGATAGCAAGGCGTTCTATGGAGTGGGGGCGGTGGTCGGTGTGCGGAACGAGCCACTGGCTTGGGATACCGCAGAGAATCGCGCGCGGGCTGAGATTGCCAAGACGTTTGAAACCTACACCGGCTATCTGATGAGAGATTACGCCGCGTCGACGACGGCGGGAGATTTCACGAAGAACACGGAAGAGCAAAATGTCGAGCGGGCGGTCAAGACCGTCACAACCGCGACTCTCAGCGGCGTTCGTCCCATCGATCGCTACAAAGACGAAAAGACCAATACCTACTACGTTCTCACCAAGTTGAATCTCGAAGAAATGAAGAATAATCTGGAGCAGGCGAAAGAGCTCAATGCGCAGGTTCGCGACTTCGTCCGGAAGAATGCCGATAAAATGTTCGATCGGCTGGAGAAAGAAGAAGATAAGCGACTGGCGCGGTAACGTGCGTTGTTGAGATGCTGATTCGATGAGTCTCTTTCAGCTGGAGGGATTGGTGTGATGGTGATGAAGTCTGGGCTGATGGCATTGGGGGCCGCGACCATTTTGACACTGGCAGGTTGCGGGAGCGAGACCAAGGTCACGCGGGTTGATGCCGGCGTGGTCACTGACTTGAGCGGGCGCTGGAACGATACCGACTCGCGGATGGTCGCGGAAACGATGGTCAAGGAATCGCTCGACTACCCGTGGCTCGGCAACTTTACGCAAGCCAAGCATCGTCAGCCCGTCGTCGTGGTGGGCACGATTCTGAACAGCAGCCACGAGCATATCAGTGTCCAGACGTTTGTGACCGATCTTGAGCGCGAGCTGACCAATTCGCAGAAAGTCACGTTCGTGGCCGGCAAGGGCGAGCGTGATGAACTCCGCACGGAGCGCAAAGAACAGGCGATGTATTCACGCGAGGATACGCAAAAGGCTCCCGGGAAAGAAATCGGCGCCGATTACATGATGAAGGGCACGATTTCAACCATCCTCGATGAAGCTGAAGGTACGAAGGCGGTCTTCTATCAGGTGGATCTTCAGATGGTGGATCTTGAGAGCAATGCCAAGGTTTGGTACGGACAGAAAAAGATAAAGAAAGTCATCGAAAAGAAACGAACCATTTTCTAGGCTCCCGGACGTCGTTGAGCCCTTTCCTGCCACGCTTTGCTCGCAGTGCTGTTGTGCGGTGGAGCGTTGTCTTTTCACTCCTCCGGTACAGCGGGTTGGCCGGTTTGCTGCTGCTGGCCGCCTGCGGTCCTTCCATCAATCGCTACGCGTTAATCGAACAGAGTCTGGCTGCGGGCAATGCCAAGCAGGCCGATGCCATTGTCCAGCAAGCGGAGAGCGCCTATGGCAACAAGAGCCGCCTGCTCTATGGCATGGATCGCGGTATGACGCTGCAGCTGGCCGGGGACTATCCGCAGAGCAGCGCGGTGCTCGAACAGGCGGAAGAGGAAGTGGAACGGCTCTATACGAGGACGGTCCGATCCGAAGCGGCGGCCTTCCTCACCAATGATAACGCACTCTCTTACGAAGGCGACGCGTATGAGCACGTCATGATCAATGTCGTGAAGGCCTTAAACTATGCCGCACAGGGGCAATTTCAGGAAGCGTTGGTCGAGGCCCGGCGGATCGATCACCGCTTGAATGTTCTCACCGACAAGGTCAAAGACAAGAACGGCTATCATGAGGACGGTTTCGCCCGGTACCTGACGGGCATGCTCTATGAGGCAACCGGCGATGTGAACAATGCCTTCATCGCCTATCGAAAGGCCTATGAGGCGTACGATGCGATGCGAGGCTGGGCGCGCGCGCCGGTGCCGAATCAGCTTCGTGCCGATCTGTTGCGAACCGCCGAGGCGCTTCACCTGACGAATGAGTTCGAGGAGTATCGACAGCGTTTCCCCGACACCGTGTGGCAGTCGAGTGAGGCCCAGCGGGATCTCGCCCAAGTCATATTGATCAGCTATAATGGGCGCGCCCCCCATAAAGAAGATCGCTTTCTTGATTTGCCGATCAGTCTGGATGCCTTGCAGCTCGTGCTGTTGAATCGTGGGTTCTCCCAGTCGTCGCGGCATCAGAATCGGGCCGCCGATAGTGTGCTCTATGGGCTCAATGGCCGTGTCGTGCGTGTTGCGTTGCCGCGATTGGTCACGCAGAAAACCCAGGTGCCCTCCGAGCAACTGAGTTTGATCGCTGAAACCGGGGTGCAGGTTACGGTTCGGTCAGAGGTGGGGCAGAATATTTCCGCGCTGGCGGAAAAGAGTCTCTCCGATCGTCTGCCTGGGATTACGGTCAAAGCCTTAGCGCGGTCGGCGGTCAAGTTCGCCATGGCGGAAGGGGTGACGCGCGGTGCACAGCAGGCGGCGGGGAAAGACGCTGCCCCTTGGGTTGGATTGGTCGTCGGTCTTCTGACCAAAGGACTTGCCGTGGCTTCGGAAGAAGCCGACAAGCGCAGCTGGCAGACCCTGCCGGATGAAATCCACATCGCTCGCGCCTGGGTGGCTCCCGGGCAGTATGCCGCGTCAGTGCAGCTGGTCGGGCGAGGAAACGGTCCAGTCACGGAGAGCGGGCGTACGCTCTCGCTCTCTCCTGGGCAAACCACCGTCATGATTCAACGGGTGATTCAATGAGCGCAATGGCTAGGCTGAGGCGTGGTGTGATTCCGCCTCTTGTCGTGTTGTGTATCGGAGGCGCGACTCTTTCGGGCTGTACGTGGTTCGGGGGCAAGTCGAAGCCAGCCTGGGTGGATGGGAGCAGTGCAGAGTTTTCATCGGCTCAATATCTGCTGGGCGAAGGACAGGCCTCAAGCAAGAGCGCCGCGGCTGACCAGGCTTATGCAGCCGTGGCTCGAATCTTTAAGGCCGAGATTGCGGCCCAAGCGAAGGACTGGGAGTCGTATTTGCTGGTTGAAAACCGGGGATCGACGAACACGGAACGACGGCTCACGCTCGATCAGGTGACGAACGTTTCAACCGACAAGATCCTGGAGAATGTGAAGATTCTGGACACCTGGTACGACGGGCATCAGGGCGTGCATTATGCTTTGGCGGGGATGCACCGTGCTCAGGGCGAGGCGGCCTTGATGGACAAGATGCACGAGCTTGATCGGACCATCGAGACCGATCTGGTGGAGGCGCGGCAGACCACCGACAAGTTGAGCAAAGTGCGGGATCTCCGGCGTGCCGCCAGGAATCTGGTGATGCGGGAAGCCTTCAACGCGGATCTGCGCGTCATCCGTTCCTCCGGCCAGGGGACTCCGGCGGCCTATCGGGTGAATGAACTCACGAACGAGCTCGATCAATTTCTTTCGACCAACCTGGTCATCGCGGTTGAGGTGGCGGGCGATCATGCAGAGCCGATCCAACGGTCGCTGACGGAAGGGCTGATTCGTGAGGGCTTGCACGTGACCACCCAGCGCGCCGGCAGCGAATTGCTGGTGCGCGGTACCGTGCGAATCTGGCCGATCGATGTGCGAGACCCGCAGTTTAAGTATGTGCGGTGGTGCAGTGACTTCGATGTGGTGGAGTCCGCAACCCAGCGCGTCGTCGGGGCGGTGTCGCGTGGAGGGAAGGAAGGGCATCTCTCAGACCGCGAGGCCACGGCCAAAGCCCTACGGGTTATCCAACAAGAATTTTCCTCAGACCTTGCCAAAGCGATCGCATCTCATGTATTTGGAGAGGCGTCATTGCCGGCCCAGGCTCCATCACCGGCCGGGTGTCCGCGAGAATCCACACCGGCGAATCCGGCGTTATTGAGCCCACGCCCATTTTAACGAGGAGGGAACCAGCACTGTGACACAGTCTACAGAGAAATCGATGGGCCGCGCCCCACGGAGCCGCGGACGCGGGCTGACGAAGCCCGGACGGAAACTGTCGAGCCGGACGGCGAAGCGCAAGCTGGGCGATCGGCTGAAGGAGGACACCGCGTCGTTCAACCAGGGGAATCTGGCCGATACGTTGCGGAAGCAGGGGTATGAAGAAGTGCCGCTGGATGAGTTGCAGGATCGACTCTCCAAGCTCCAGGGGCCGCTGGCCGCCCTGATCATGAAGGGGAGGGCCTGACAAGATGCCGTACTACTACTTTGATTCCACCGCGCTGGTGAAACGCTACAGCATGGAGCGGGGCACTCGCGTCGTCAATAAGCTGATGGTCAAGCGCGGGAAGGTGGCGATTCTGCCGACCTGGACCGTCACTGATTTTTACGCCACGCTCTCCAATCGGGCCCAGCAGGGAGAAATCACCAGGGACGATTGCTATTCGGTTCTGTATAAATTTGAACTGGAATCAAAGGCCGGACTCTTTGAATTTATCGCACCGACGATGGGGACCTATCTGGCTACCAAAGAGCTGGTGCTGGAGTATCCCTTTCTCCGGGCCACGCAGGTCATGCACTTGGCCTTGGCGCTGGAGTTGAAGCCGTTGCGACTGACGGTGGTGAGCGCCGACTCGCAGTTATTGGCAGCCGCAAAAACGGCGGGATTGCACATCATCAATCCTGAAGACGACTAACGCCAGGCGGGCCGGTTCAGACGAGAGTTGTCACGGGCACTGGTATTCGGCGATCAGGGAGTCGATTGCCTGGTGCCAGTTGTCGGCGGAGGCACGAAGGCGTGCCGCCTCATCCGGAAGACGGGCATCCGAGGCCGGAGGCGTCTTAAGGTCGGTCACGTGACCGAGGCTCGTGACCGCGAGAGCCAGGCTCCCGCAAACTCCCGAAGAGGCCGGGAGTTGACCGCCGGCTCGTCGAAACAGCGCCATCGCCCGGTAGGTATGTTCTTGCGATCGGAACAGCGACTCCTGCCCCTTATGGAGTTCCGCACTCCAGCCGGCCTGTTTCTTCGAGAGGTGCGCCGCCAAGAGCGCGGCTCGCCCCATCATCATCGCGGCTCCGTCGGCGTCGTCATTGCCGATCGCCTCTTCCGCTTTTGCCTGGAGCCGTCCCAACTCAGCCTCGTCTCCAACGACCTGCGCCAAACCGGGTGGCGGGTCTAGCGTCAGGCCAGCCACCAGCAACAGCGCCAAGACAGCTATGTGACGCGTGCCGGGCATCGAGCACCCCTTGAAGTGGATACGCACAGACGCAACACTCTACTCAGCCGTGGCCTCGGCTGGCAAGTTGCCACAGTCTTGAATGGATCAGTATAATCCGCCGTCTTTGGGGAGATGGTTGGCCTGACCGGTCTGTACCGGTTTCGTGGGAAGGAGCTGCGCCGTGCATTATTGGGTGAAAGTCGTGTTTGTGGACAATCAAGAATTGCTGATCAAGGATGCGGTCAGTCATCGGCTCTCGGAAGACCAGGAGTTTATCTATCTGGAGTCGCCGCGGGAGATGATCCTGGTTCCGATCAAGCAGATCAAGTATCTGTCTTGCGATGCGGCGGTGTTTGCGTCAAAAAAATAAGCGCGACGGGGTTGAGGATCTTCTTGGGGCGATGCCGCTTTTAGGCGGCGAGTTTCAAGAGGTCCAGTACCGCGTGATTCCATCCGACCGGTCCGATGCCTGGGGCACGAATGAGTCTCGGCACATCGAGGTCGGCTTCGTAGGTGCCATCGGATTTTTGTACCAGCACGGGATAGTCCACCGCCAGCAGGAGGGGTAAGTCATTGAGGCTGTCCCCGATTCCTACCGTTTCGACATCGTTCGGCTGCCCGTCCAGATTCCATTGACGTTTGTAGCAGTGGAGCAGCTTCAAGGCGGCTTGCCCTTTGTTGTTCAGTCCGGTCAGATGGAAGAAACGGCCTCCTTTCGTCCAATGCAACCCGCGTGTGACGATCTGCCGACAGACTTCCGTGACAATCGTCTCGGGGCCTTGAACGAGATAGGGCTCGTCGTACTCGCGTAGTTTAGCCCGCAGCGCGGCTTCTCGGGAGAGCCCGGTCAGTTCCATGATCTCATCAATGGAAAGATCTCCAAATCCTATGAGCGGGGTGCCGACGGTCTCTTCGATCTGTTTGAGCACATCCCGCAGCATCGCATAGGGTGTGCCAAACTCAATGACATGATACGCCGCCCGACGACGGGCCCGCTCCAGTGGAAATCCAAACGTGCCGTTCGGCACAAACACGGCTCCGCCGTTTTCGACAATGAAGGGATCCTGGTGATTGAGCTGCTGGCGGAGCGGTTCAATTTCCGCCCGCGTCTTGCTTGTGACCAGGACGACCGGAATATGGTCCGCCCGGAGTTGTGCCAGTGCGGGGCAAGCCGCTTCGAACGAGTAGGTGTCGCTATCCAAAAGACAGCCGTCGAGATCGGTAAAGACCAGGTAGCGAGGAGTCATTGAGGCCTCAATGGTGATGAACGTCGTCATTCATTGGTCCGCGCACCGGGGCAGCCAATCGACGCTCCAGGAATGACCGGGCGAGGTCTTTGCCTCCCAGGCCAAAGGCGAGCGCGGCTGCCAGGACTACGCCGCCCCATGTAATGCCGAATCCTACTGCGACGATGTGTTCGGCAATGCCGAGTTGTTCAAGTGCCATGGCGATGCTGAGCAGTTGTACGATCCAGCGCGCGCCGGTCGCAATCAGGCGGGCTGGTGGGAGCCCGGCATTGACCGCAGCAATCAACACGGCCTGGGCGACGAAATTGGAAATGAGATATCCGGCGATTCCGATTGAGGCGGCGATAATGAGATGGGGAATGTAGGCGAGGGTGGCATGGGTCAATTGCTGCACTGGCTCCATGTGCAAGGCTTCGAGTGAGGCTATCGAGGCGAACAAGAGGATGAGCCAATACACGGTTCGCCCGATGAGGTGAGACGGATCGGATTTGATGCCGCCGCGCAGGAGTGAAGCGGACAATCCCAGTCGATCGCAGGCCCGATCGACTCCGACGGCCCGGAGAAATCGTTCGAGCGTCTGACCTGCCGCCCAGGCGAGGGTGAGTCCGGCAAGAAAGAGAATCGTAGTGGCGAGCAGGTCGGGCAAAATAGCCAGCATCTGTCGGCCCAGGAGTGTCACAGGCTCCAGCAGGGTTTCGGTCCATGTGGTTGTCATGGGGTCCTCCTCCGACGGTGCGCGGGGGCGCAGCGGTTGCTCATTCCCATCGTGTCACCAAATAGTCCTTGTGGGATTCGAATGCCTGACACAAGGCTTCAATATGATGTTCCGCCTCGCCGGTGGTGAGGCCCTGAGTCTGGAGCACAAACGAGGCGGTGCGTCCGAGGTACAACGGCGTGAGCGCTTTCAAGAGATGCTCTTTCGGGAGCTGTTCAGTGTGGCAGGCCAGGGCGACCTCATAGATGATGTGGACCCAGAGAAAATCCGGCATGTGAAAGGCTGAGGGCGATTGTTTCGCCAGCTCATGGATGTGGGTCATCGTATCGGCGGAGAACATGCGGCCCCAGAGCGGTTCCAAATCCCGCACGCCCTGAAGAAAGACCGCCATCATACGGTCCACATTCACATGAATCGGTTCCACGCCTGTTTCGTACTGAAAGCCGAAGATGGGGACCGGCTGTGATCCTGTGACCGGCTGCCAGGCGGCCGGATGGGTTTCCATCAACCCGAACAGGGCGCCCACTACTTCGGCCAGCATTGACGAAAGGTCGGCTGCGGGATCTTTGGGATTGTGGATTTTGGCCCCGAGGAAACTCTGGCACACCCGGGCGCCGCTGGTCAGGGCTTCGGTCGTCATCCAGATATCGATGCCGAAGCGGGCCACGTCGGATTCCCACACCTGCTTATCCAGATAATGTCCGGCCAGCCGGCCTGAAAATCCGAAGTCTCCGCCGATCGGCTGGCGCACACGGGTGCCGTAGAGTGCGCGCGTGAGCGGATAGGCGATGCTGTTGGTGATGGTGCCGTCATACTTGTGCCGTTGATAGTAGGGCGCGACATAATCGAACCCTTCCCGCACGAGCGGGCGAAGCAGCAGCTCGATCCATTCCGGCGTGATACTCCGGAGGTCCGAATCGACCACCGCGCAGGCGCGCACGTTCAATCGCCGGGCGATTTCGAAGATGGTCCTGAACGCGCTCCCTTTACCAGGGATGCCATGGTAGGGGGTGACAATCCGGTGCAAGGTGTCCGGTTGATCGCTGATCAGCAGGGGATCCAGGTCGACCATCGTGGTCGCGACGACCAGCGGAGTGCCGTCGGTGGATCCCCCATCGGCATTGACCAGCACGGCGCGCTGTTCAGGAAAATACTTGGCGAGTCCTGCGCTGACGGCTCGCACGACATGGCCGATGGTTCCGGCATTATTGAAACTGGGAATGCCCACGAGCAGATCCGCGGTGCCGATCTGCTCAACGAGCGACTCGGTCTCGGCGGCGAGTGGTGCGGGGGTGGCGCGCATGGTCAATCTCCTGCCCGCGGCCTATCGCAGCCGCTCGGCCGGTGACATCGACAGGCGTGTTTCGCGCGTGGTCTGTGCCGGCTCGATGGCCGGTTCCCACTCATGGTCGCTCTCGACGGCATCGATCAGCAGGCCGAAGATATCGGGAACGGCTGCAGCCACGCGGCTCCAATTCGAAATCATGGGCACGCCGAGGGGATCGTCAAGGAAGCTGGTTGTCGCGAGCTTCATGCCCTTGAGAAACACTTCGACGGCGGTGCGCTCTTCGTGGCGATCAAACCGGAGCGAGTTGATCATGGCATCGTTCTCATACCGGCTGATCGCGTCCTGCGCGGCCTGGAGATAGGTGGCGCGCAGCGTTTTGAGCAGACTGTCTGAGAGAATGACGCCGTCGCTCGCCAGGTTTCGAAAGAGCGCTTTCGTGATGTCGGCGGACATTTTCAAGAGCCCGGCATCGGGGTTGTCGGCGGACAGGTCCTGGTGCTTGTGTTCGTAGGCATCGGCGATGTCCACCTGGCAGACGCGGCGGAGCGCGCAGTTGCGGTAGACCTCGGCGAGCACACCGACTTCGAGGCCCCAGTCTCCCGGAATGCGGTTGATCCAGGCCAAATCGCTCACCATGGCGAACTCGCCGGCAAGGGGATAGCGGAAACTATCCAGGAATGTGAGCAGCGGATGACTGCCGGCCAGTTGCTGGAGACTTCGGATGAGAGGCGTGATGAACAGCCGAGTGACGCGTCCGTGGAGCCGGTCCGTAATCCGGCTGTAGTAGCCCTTGGCAAACTCGTACCCGAGATTGGGGTTGGCGATGGGATAACAGAGCCGGGCGAGGTAATGGCGGTCGTAACTCAGGATATCGCAATCGTGGAGGGCGATCACTTTGCTCTGATGCCGGGCGAGCAGATAGCCGAATGCGGTCCAGCAGCCTCGTCCCTTTCCCTGGAGCCCGATATCGATGGCATGATCGGTCAGCAATGTGAGGAGGGCTTGGATGCGCGCGCCATCGTTCCAAATGACACGAACGCGTTGCGGCAGGACTGAGAAATATTCCTTGGCCCGTCGAAAGTCCAGCGCGGATGCGCGGTCCAATGAGATGACAATTTCGTTGAGATAGGGCACCTGCGTGAGTGTCTCGACGATGTGTTTGAGCGCGGGCCGCTGCAGTTCTGAATAGAGCGAGGGAAGGACCAGCGCGATCGGGTTGGCGGTCGCGTAACGCTGAAGTTCGGCTTCCAGTTGCTCCAGGTTCGGGCGTCCCAGTCGATGCAACACGGTCACAACGCCGTTTTGATGAAAGTCCGACATGATGCTCCTCCTCGAGATTCACCTGTCAACGAGCGGCAGAAGCTGCGGGGGTGCTCGGTCGCATCTTGGTAC
>JBEBHO010000350.1:0-2759 GCA_040081095.1 Nitrospira sp. | reverse complement strand
CGTGAGCTGGGGAACACCGGAGCTGGCCGGCAGGACACGAATCCCGCCCGGTCCGTCAACAATGACATCATCCAACGAGTGGGTGCCGGCCAGAACATGCTCGATGGTGTGCTCCGGGACTAACCCCAGCAACACATCCAGATTTCCCAAACCGAGATCAGCATCCAGCACCAACACCCGCTGACCCGCTTTGCTCAACCCCATCGCGAGATTCGCCACGATGTTGGTCTTTCCGACGCCGCCTTTGCCGCTGGCGACGGCAATGACGTGGGGCAGCGACATGGGACGATCAACATAGTCCCCCGCCATAGGTGTAAACGATCGACTCTGCATATTCCGCCCTCCTACCGTGTGACAGTGTCTGTGGTGATGTGGTGCGTGAAAGAGTGCTGACGATCCGTTGCCGCCCGATCGCACGTCGACGACGGGAAGGGCACGGCATACCGGCGCCCGATGAGAAACTCCGCCAGCCGGTGCGGCGTAGCCACTTCAAGATCATCCGGAACCCGTTGTCCGGCGCTCCAATAGGACAGCGGAATCCCCGATTGATGACTGAGCTCATACAGCGCCCCGAAGGAATCGGTTTCGTCCAGCTTGGTGAACAAGAGCCGCAACAAAGGCAACGCGTGAATCTGAGCAACCTGCCGTTGCAAATCTTGCTCGCGCGTCGAGGCAGAGACGACGACATGCGTTTGTACTTCTGGTTCCGTTTTAAGGAGTTGGTGCAGGTTATGAACCAAGGCCAGATCCTGTTCCCCGAACCCTGCTGTATCGATCAAGATTAAGTCCGCATCGGCATGCTTGTGCACCTGGGCCGCAGCCTGCTTAGCAGAAAGAGCGGATTCACAGGGAATGTCCAGCACGTCGGCATACATCCGCAGTTGTTCCACCGACGCCAATCGATAGGTGTCCAGCGACACGATGGCCACAGACTTCTTTTCTTCCAACTGATAATACGCCGCCAGTTTGGTGATCGCCGCCGTTTTACCGGCGCCATTCGTCCCGATCATCATCGCGATCGTCCGGTCTCCTTGACCGGACAGGATGGACCCGCTCACACGAAGGTCTTTGGCGAGACATTTCTCCAGAGAGATCTGGAGATCCCGCGGTTCGAGCGACGTGCCGTGAGCCAGTTCAAGACTCAACGATCGGCCAATCCGATCGGCACTCGACGGGCGCAATCCTTGGGCGACGAGATTGCGACACAAGGACGCGATCGCCGGCACCGCATGATGACTTAAGGATTGCGCCGCCGGCGGCAACGAGGCCCCCAAGTCGCGGCTCAACTCGCGTAGTTCGCCCCGCAACTCTTGCAGCCGATCATTCTTTAGACCCAATGACCGCCGCACCGAGGATCGCGCCGGTCGAGGAGCCGGAGCAGATGCCGGAGGCTCAACCGCTGACAGCGGCATAGGACTCGTGGCCTTTAACATGCCTTGTAAGGTTTCTCGAAACGCATCCGGGCCAACGGGCTGTGTCCATGAGGCTGCCGGAGCCGGCGTGGAAGCCTTCCGACTCTCGTTGGAAGCCGGTTCTTGCTTGGTTGGCTTAATGGCGGGTACCGGATCGTATTCCGCTGCCGCCATAACCTCTAATACCGGCTTATTGAAGTAGCTCATCAGACGACCGCCTTGATGCACTTCCTTGGATGAGAGGATGACGGCATCCGGACCCAGCTCCTCTTTGATCGCTCGAATCGCATCCTGCATGGTTAGGGCATGAAATGTTTTGACTTTCATTGTTCACCTCACGACGGTTGCGGAAGTTCTGAGTCCAGCCGTATGGTATCGAGAGACTGCAATCTCACCATGGCGTCGATTTCATTCAGTCCGACCACCGGAACTGAGTGCAATAACCGGTCCGTCAGCCGCCGCAAGTGTCGGCGCACAGCCGGCGAGCACAACAAGATCGGCTGCTGGCCTCGTGCCGCCACACGCTCCGCTGACTGCTTCAGTGCCGTCAGTAACTTGTGCGATAGCGCAGGATCGAGATTCAGCATGGCGCCCTGCGGAAGCGTCGAGGCCTGCTCGGCCAGCGAACGATCGAGGCGCGGGTCGAGTGTGATAACCGGGAGAGACCCATCCGGCGCTTGATACTGCTTGGTAATGGTGCGCGCGAGCGATTGACGAGCCATCTCGGTCAACAGTTCCGGGTCTTTGGTCGTCATGGCATGATCGGCAATGGCCTCCAGAATGGACCGGATATCTCGAATGGGAATGCCTTCCTTCAGGAGGTTGCCCAAAATCCGAACCACCGTGCCAAGGGACACCATGGTTGGAATGAGTTCTTCCACCAGTTTCGGATGCGTTCTCCCGACTTCGTCGAGCAATGCTTGCGCTTCCTGCCGGCCCAACAACTCATGACCGTGGCGCTTGATGATCTCAGACAGATGCGTGGTAATAGCGGAACTCGCGTCCACCACGGTATAGCCTGCCATCTGCGCCTGCTCGCGCTGGTCTTCAGCCACCCACAACGCCGGCAATCCGAAGGCCGGCTCCTTGGTGGGAATGCCTTGCACCATGCCGCGCTGTGCCGTTCCGGGATCGATCGCCAGCACATGACCCGGGAGCACTTCAGCCTTAGCAACCTCGACTCCCTTCAGCATGATGGCGTATTCGTTCGGACGGAGCTGCAGATTGTCCCGGATGTGGATCGGAGGCACGACAAACCCCATGGATTCGGCAAACTGCCTCCGCAATCCTTTGATCCGATCCAAAAGCGCATTCCCCTGCGTGCCCTCCACCAGATTGATCAGCCCG
>JBEBHO010000094.1:0-2772 GCA_040081095.1 Nitrospira sp. | reverse complement strand
GTCTGCGGCCGATCGGAATCCGGCGCCATCGGCGTCACGCCATCGGCCGGCACCGAGGCAGCATTGACCTTCTTCTTCCCCAAGTGCGCATGCCAGATAAATTCCCGCTCAAACCATTGACCGCTGACACTCTGATCGCGCAACTGCACACGAATCTCGTAGAGCTCCCCTTCCACTTGTTTGACACGCCACTCACCGAGCCGAACCCCTTGCCCGCGCTCCTGCTTCGAGCGGACATGTTCGCTCATCGCTTGAAGAATCGTCGGAAACCCGATGGCCTGATGTGTCTGCACCATGGCCAGCGCCTCGGCCGCTTGCTTGTCCGCCATCGGATTGAGAGACGGCGGCTTTGTAACAAAATAATAGAGCCCGCCGAACACCAGCACGGCCACCACCGCGTAGTGGAGAGTCCTGACCAATGACGAAGATGGCGACGACGAGGCAGAACGCGACGGATCAGTGCTCATAAATAGTCAACTCAATCCTGGGAAACAAATGGCCACACCGAAGCGAAACGAATCGCCCGGCATCTTAGGAAGCGCCCCGTCGGTTGTCAATGGACGATCCCGCCAGCCAGGCCTGCCGCTTGTCTGACGAAAAGCCGGTGTGCTACAAGTAACGCGTCTACTTCGTCACTCAGATCACCAAGAGCGCCTCGCATGAAATTCTTTTTGTACGGAGACAACCTGAATCTGACCCAACTGAAGCGCCGGGCTCCGGAACACAAGTTCCTCTACCTGGCGACTCTGGGCGACCACACCGTCAAGTTCTGCCGCTGGTCGGCGCAATGGCGATGCGGGCTCGCCAGCATCGCACCGTCCCCCGGCGAAAAAGTCTGGGGCGGCGTCTTCGAACTGACGGACGAAGACCTCAAAATCATGGATGAGTTTGAACAAGACGTGCCGCAGGGGGCGTACCGCCATCTACAGATCACGGTCGTCAATGAAGCGGGTGAGAAAGAACTCGTCACCACCTACGCCGCCAACCCGATCGGAAAGTTCAAGCCCAAAGACCACTATCTCGACTGGGTCATTAAAGGACTCAAACAGTGGAAACTGCCGGAGGACGCCATCGAACAGTGGCACGCCTACCGGCCATCATAAACAGCACGACATCCGTGCTGCGTTCATACTTCACCCACTCTAACTGAGGGAACTATGCCAAAGCCAAAGCATCATATTCTTGTCTGCACCAACTCCCGTCCTCCAGGCCACCCCAAGCCGTCATGCGGCAGCGCCGGGGCAGCCCAACTGCTCATGGCCTTCAACATGGGCCTGATGCAGCGCGGCGTGCAGCCTGGGCAGGTCCTGGTGAGCGCCACGGGTTGCCTGGGTCCCTGCGAACAGGGCCCGACCGTGGTGGTCTATCCTGATAACACCTGGTACTCAAAAGTGACGGAAGCCGATGTCGCCACCATCCTCGATGAGCACATCGCCAAGGGAGTCCCGGCCGCAACGCTGAATCCCGACGCGGTTTGGAAATAGTTTCGCCCAGAGAGTATTCGGATGAGCAGTCCCACAGCCCACGAGCATAAACACCATGCACCCCGTTCCATCGGGTGCATGGTCATCACCTGTAGCGATACCCGCACACCGGAGACCGATACGAGCGGCCAGCTCATTCAGAAGTTGCTGAAGGAGAAGGGCCACAGCATCGCCGCCTACCATCTCGTCAAAGACGAACCGGCGCAGATCACCGCGCGGATCACCGACGGCATCGCCAACGACTCCGTGCAAGCCATCATCATCAATGGCGGAACCGGGATCTCACGGCGGGATTCGACCTTTGAAGCAGTGGATGCGATGCTGGAAAAACGGCTGGATGGATTCGGCGAAGTCTTCCGCTATCTGACCTATCAGGAGATCGGCTCACCGGCCATCATGAGCCGCGCCACCGCCGGCATCATCAAAGGCCGCATCCTCTTCTCCACCCCGGGATCAGAAAACGCCGTCCGCCTGGCGATGGAGAAACTCATCCTTCCTGAGCTCGGCCACCTGGTCAAAGAACTCACGAAGTAATCGGTCTCCCCCTCATTCAGGATGCTCAAAACGGTCTTCTAGCAAAGCCGCAGGAAGCACGGCGAGTGCGACGTACCCTCTGCGGCACGTCGCAGCGAGACGCGCGACCGAGAACGAAGCTAGAAGCCGCTTTCAGCAACCGGCTAGTCCTGCGAGATCTTCGGTTCAGAATACGTCTGCACTTCTGTCGAGATGTTCGACTGCGCATACTTCCGATACGACAACATCACATCCCGCACCGAGACCACGCCGACAATCTCCCCGCCTTTCGTGACGGCCAGGTGGCGCACGCCAAGATCACCCATCATTTCCTGCGCATCGTCTACCGACTCACTCCCCTCGATCGTGCATAGGGGCGTTGTCATGATCTTCTCGACCGTCAGTTTCCCAAGAGGCTTGCTGGTCGCCACCGCCCGACGGACGATATCCGTGTCCGTCACAATACCCACTAACTGCTTGCCCTTCTTCACCAGCAACGACCCGACTCGGGCCGTCCGCATTTTTTTGGCCGCACTCACGATCGACACCGCCGGCCCGATGGTTTTGGGATGTTTGCTCATGATCCTGGCAACTGTAGACATGATTTCCCTCCCTCTCGTTGATGGTATCGAGTGGAAAGAACGCCGGCCGCGCTCATTCAGCTTTGATTCAGAGTAACACAGTTGAAAGGGGGCACTCAAAAACCGTCCGACGAAACCGAAGGGAGTATGGCGACCGCGGATTGGAACTGGCTTAAAAGCTCAGAAGCTACGTC
>JBEBHO010000336.1:0-10463 GCA_040081095.1 Nitrospira sp. | reverse complement strand
CATAGCCTCTTTGAGACCGAGATGCTGAAGAGCGTGCCGGTGGCCGAAAAGATCGGCATCGAGCTGACTCTCTGGGGTGGGGCCTCTTCCACTGTGCTGATCGTCATGATGCTTCTCGGCGTGTCATTGGTTGGGCGTGTCATTCGCAGTGTTGCTCAGAACGCCGCATCCGCAGCGGACACGTATCAAGGACTTGTGACACGGTGGGACCTGATGCGCGTACCCGCAGACCAGGGCCTCATGCTGACGGCGACGACGCTCGTAGGCTTGGTCCTCTCGATGCTCTTTTGGTCAGGGCTTCCGATCAGCACACCCCATCCCCATGAATGTTGTAAAAAGCCAGAAGTGAAAGCCGCACCCCTATACAAGCCCGTAGATACGCTCAATAAAGCTGAAAAGCATGTGGCTCAGCTTGCAGCGCAGGTCGAGGCGATTGAAAAACAGAAGGCTGAAGAAGACGCGGCTAAAGAAAAAGACAAGGGGAAGGCCGGTAAGGCCAAGCCCGCTGATGCCAAGGCACCGGTGAAGGCTCCAGCTACACCCTAAGACTGGGCGACGGAGAGGTGATATCCATGATGCAACGGCCTGGAATGATTGAACGGCTTATTCGGCGCCTCGCCGAATCCCCTGCTGCAATGGTTGCCTTTGTTGCGACCTTGGGGGCGCTCGTCGCTCCGGCGGTCGGACTGGCGGCAGATGCTGGCGGGGCATCGGCCGTGGCCTATCGGGATGTGCCCGGTATCGGGAGCCGGAACCTGGTGTGGATCGTTGCGCAGTTGCACCTCCTCCTTGCAGGCTTCGTGCTCGGCGTGCCGATTTTCGCGTGGTTGTGCGAAGTCGTCGGCTGGAAGAGCGGGGAGAAGCGGTATGACAAGCTGGCTAAAGAATTCACGAAGCTGCTGAGTTCCGCCTATTCCACGACCGCACTGTTCGGCGGCATTCTGTTGTTCATCCTCATCGGCGCCTATCCCAAGCTGATGGCCTACCTCAGCGATATTTTCTTCCCGTCATTCATGGTGTATTGCGCGCTCTTCCTGCTCGAAACCGCGACCCTCTACATGTACTGGTACGGTTGGGATGCCATGTCGGAAGGCCGCAGCAAGGTGTTCCACCTGGTGCTGGGATTCCTGCTGAACGTCTTTGCGTTTTTCATCATGATCATTCCCAACTCCTGGGCAACCTTCCAGGCCAGTCCCGTCGTCATTGCGGAAGGATCGGATATTGCGCGCGCCTGGGCGGCAACGTGGAATCCAACCTGGTGGCCGGTCAACATCCATCGTCTCATCGCGAACGTCGTCCTCGGAGGATATATCTGCGGCGCCTACGCCGGTATCCGGTACCTCTCGGCGAGAACTCCTGAAGAGCGAGAGCATTACGATTGGATGGGCTACGTCGGTAACTTCATCGGGGTGTTCGGTCTGCTCCCGCTGCCGTTCGCCGGCTACTGGTTGATGCGTGAAATTTACCAGTACAACCAGCAGATGGGCATCACCCTCATGGGAGGATTTCTCTCCTGGCTGTTCATCCTGCAGGCGATGCTGATCGGTGTGCTGTTCATTGGATCGAATTACTATTTCTGGATGGGGATCACACATCGTATCCCTGGATCTGAGCTGCGGTATCGCAGGCCGATCCTCGCGATGCTCATCATTCTGCTCTTGTGTCTCGGGGTCTGGATGACGCCGCACTCGCTTGTGGCGAGTCTGGAAGAGGCCAGGAAAATGGGCGGCACGCACCATCCGTTGCTTGGGGTCTTCGGTGTCATGTCCGCCAAGATGACCGTATCGAACCTGATGATTCTCGTGACCTTCATGAGCTTCATCATGTACTGGCGCGCCGGTAAGGAAGACACGGCGACCTGGGCCAAATTGGCGAATGCGGTGATGGGCGGCGTGCTGGTTATTGCCGGTATCGTGGTCGTCGTCCTGGGTGTATGGGGCTACTTCGTCCCCGCCATTGTCCGCATCAACTACTTCTCGACCTCACAGGTCTTGCTCGTCATCTTTGTCATGGTGACGATTACCCCACTGACAGCGTTGCTCCTGAAGAGCGCAAAAACGACGACGGAAATGGTCTGGGGCCGGATGCCTCCGCGCGCGGGCTATGCGCTGGTGCTCAACGCCATCATGGTCATTCTCCTGATGACGCTCATGGGCTATGCGCGTTCTTCCTCGCGGGTCCATTGGCATGTATATGGTGTCATGCGGGATTCTTCGCAATATGCCTTCTCGCCGGCTCTCGGCTATGCGGCGGCGCTGATGGCGGCGAACACCTTCATGTTCTGCCTGATCGTGGCGTTCATCTTCTGGGTGGCGACCATGGGGGATAAAGCGAAAGCTCCGCAGGGCGGCAAGGACAAGGGTGCGGACAGCCATGGGGCATTGCCGGCCATGGCGGGCGGGTCTCAAACATTGGACAAGCAGATCTAAGCGGATCGTCTTGCTCAGAGGAGTCCTATGAGTGAAGTCGTCAAATTACAGCTGATCGGCCTTTCCGTCATCGGAAGCGGCGTCCTTATTCTGCTCTTTATCCGCTCGCAATTTGTGCGGGTGATGGGATTTGTGGCCATCGTCCTTGGCCTGTTCTCCTTGGTGGCTCTGGCCGTCCCGCAGATGGCCTCTCTGCCGCCGGCCGAAGAGAGCATCGACATCGCCAGCATTAAGACGCCCGCCGACATGGCGTCGATTGGCCAGAAGATTTTCTTCAGTAAGGGCCAGTGCGCGCTCTGCCACACCATCGGTCCGAGCGAGTCCGCGCGTTGTCCCGATCTGAAAGGCATCGGAGCGAAGCTGAGCCGGGAATTCATTTTTGAGAGCTTGACCCAGCCGCAGGCCTATATCTACCTCGACTACCGCCACGAAGGGTTGCCGAAGGAATATCCGGCCCGGATGCCCTACATCAATAAGAATCCCATTGGACTGTCGAAGAACGAAATTCTCTCCGTGATCGCGTTCCTGCAGCAGATGAGCGGGGAACCGATCTCGGTGAATCCGACCGAACTGGAAATGCCCGGGGCGACCCCGGCGGCTCCGGTGAAGTCGGCCCAAGTTGAAACCGTGACGATCGCGCAAGCGAAGTAAGGAGGGGATATGGGCGGCTCCCTCGCAAAGCCAGTGCTTCTGATTCTCGCGATGTATGCGTTTTTAAAGTTTGTGGTCCCGAATCTTCCAGGGTCCGCACCCTTGCCGTCCAGCCTCATCTTTCTGTATCTGATGCTCACCACGACCGGGATCGTCGTATTTAAGACCTTGAGCCGTGAGTCCAAGGATGCCTTCTTCGCTCCGATTCTGAACTTTTTGACCGGCGAGAACATCGGCGCCATGAGCGCGGCCCGTTACGGATTCTTGATCCTCTTTCCCTTGCTGGTCGGCTGGCAGACCTACGGCAGCACGGCCACGAGTGATGCGCCGCCCGCTGAGAATCGTACGATCCATCCGGCTCCTCCCGGCGAGTACACCGGTCTCTCGAATCCAGTGGCGAAGTCGCCCGAGAATATTATGCAGGGCAAGGGTTTCTATGCGGCCTTCTGTTCGCCCTGCCACGGTGGCAAGTTTGACGGCAAAGGGCCCGCGGCCCGTGGCTTCAATCCGCCACCGGCGAACTTCTCTGATCCGACTACCATTGCCATGCTGCAGGAGAGTTATCTGTTCTGGCGGATCAAGAAGGGCGGCGTCGGTCTTCCGATCGAAGGAATGCCCTGGAAGTCGGCCATGCCGCGCTGGGAAGTCGAATTGCCTGACGAGTGGATCTGGAAGATCATCATGGGCGAGTACGATGGCGCCCATCAGTCCCCGAGAACGTGGGAATAATGCGAATGGACAAGATGGTATTGTCCTTCTGTGAATTGAATACGAGGCCCGTATGAAACCGGCGAATCAGATCGGACAGTGGGTGAGCGGAGTCGGAGCGGTCGCGGTCGCGGCGCTCATTCTGGCTGGAGCGGCCCCAGGCATGGCGCAGGAAAGCGAGAGCGTGTCCGTGAGTGCGCCCATGGTGAAGGGAACTCTTCCCGTTGACGACCCCAATGCGGCTATCTGGAGCACGGCCAAGCCGGCGACCTTCCCGATGTCACCGCAAGTGCATTGGCCCAACCGTATCCTGGAAACCACCGTCAAAGATCTTTCCGTGCGGGCGTTGCACGATGGCACGCAAGTCGCCATTCTTTTAGAGTATGCCGATCCGACCGAAGACCCCGACGATGCCGCCGCCATCGAATTTATGGTCGGCGACAAGAAGGCGCACTTTGCTCACGGTCAGCCGATGGCGCAGGTTGAAGGCGGTCCGGTGAATATTTGGTATTGGAAGAACAAGGACAAGAAGGGCGTGGATATGAACGCCCAGGGATTCGGCACGCTGAAGGTGCAGACGCATCAAGATGTGAAAGCCACCGGGGCCTTCTCGAACGGGACTTGGAAAGTGGTCTTTACCAGGCCGCTGGCGACCGAACATGCGGCTGAGGATACGCAACTCGCGCTGGGCGGCTTCATCAACATCGCGTTTGCCGTGTGGGACGGACGGAAGGATGGATCCGGCGACCTGGTGGAGAAGGGCTCACAGAAGGCCGTCTCTTCCTGGTGGTACTTCCGTGCGGAAGCGCCCCCGGACTACTCAGGCTATTACTACGCGGCCTTCGCGGCCGCACTGGCGCTGGGATTTCAGTTTGTCCTGATCCGTAAATTGAAGAAAGGGCAGACAGCATGAAGGCGGCAAGGCTACAAGTCATAGGAACGGTCGCCGGCCTGATTGGACTGTGGGCCATGACCGCAGGCGGTT
The DNA here is from genome assembly GCA_040081095.1 of Nitrospira sp. GTDB lineage: Bacteria > Nitrospirota > Nitrospiria > Nitrospirales > Nitrospiraceae > Nitrospira_D. The sequence continues at coordinate 5,690 of JBEBHO010000336.1, read as the reverse complement.
GTGCCAGCGAGCAGCAGAAGAAGGGCCAAGAGCTCTACACCCACTACTGCATGCATTGCCACGGCGAGAGCGGCCGGCAGAACGAAGGTTTCAATTGGTCGTCCATGCCGGACCCCAAGCCCAAAGATCTTTCGAACAAGTCAGAGATGAGCACCTTCAAGGACGAGGATATTTTCAACACGATCTCTCGCGACATGAAGGACACCAGCCCGGGTGGAGATAAGATCGGCGACGATGATTTTGCCGTGCCGACCATGCCTACCTTCAAGTATACGCTGTCAGAAGATGAGGTGTGGGCGATCGTCGGCTATGTGCGAACCCTGCATGGTATGAAGTTGGAGTTCAAGGTCGAAGAGCGTAAGAAAGAATTGACCGACGCGCTCAAGACCGCGCAGGAGAATTTCGATCAGTCCAAGCAAGCCTTTGAAGCGGCGGAAAAGAAGGCCAGCGACGAAGCCGAGAAGAAGAGCGAAGCCCTCAAAAAAGATGTCGAGCCGGACGAAGCCTCCTATGCCAAAGAACAAGCGACGATGACGACGGCCAAGAAGGCGCTCGATGTCGCGCAAGCCATGCTCAATAATTTCGGGACGCGCCCAGGCAAAGGTCTTAACATCGCCCGCCCGGACATGACCATGACTCCAGAAGTGGCTGCGCAGCAGGCCGAACTCGGCAAGCGGCTCTATCAGAATAAGTACGGGTGCAACGGTTGCCACAGCCTGGCGGGAGAAGGCGGGAAGGTCGGTCCGGCATTGGATCGTGCCGGCTTCCGGTTGAACTCGACCTGGGTATACCGCTGGCTGAAGAACCCGCAGGCGATGAAAGTGGAAACCCGCATGCCGGCTCTGGGGCTCAGCGACGCCGACGCCAAAGCCGTCAGCATGTATCTGAGCACCTTGCGCGCGCCGAAAGCGGAAGAACCCGCGGCGGACAAGCCGGCGAGCTGATCGAACGGTCAGACGAGGAATCCGGCGATCAATCCGACGAAGATCGCCAGTCCGACCCACACGTGCGCCTGAAACATCTGGAATGCCTGCGACGGGGTGAGAGCCCCGCGCAGGCGTCTCCCCTGCATCGCGAAAAAGACACTCACCGCGCCGAGCACCAGAAAGTAGGGCCAGCCGATTCCGGTCTGGAGGCCTGCTGCTCCTAAGAGCGCCACCATCGTTCCCAGCGCCAGGCTTACAGCGATCCAGGTTGATGATCCGAAGAACAGTGCGGCTGACCGTACTCCGATGCGCCGATCGTCATCCCGATCCTGAATCGCATAAATAGTATCGTAGGCGATCGCCCAGACGATCGTGGCCGCGAAGACCATCCAGGCAGGTGGATCGATCGTGCCGCGCGCCGCAGTCCAGGCCATGATCGTGCCCCAGCCGAAGGCCAAGCCCAGCATCGCCTGCGGAATGTGAACGACTCGTTTGGAGAATGGATAGAGCGCGGCGAGCGCCAGCGCCACGGGGGCCAGCCCGATGGTGAGCGGATTCAGAAAGAGCAAGAGACCCGCGGCCGCCGCCAGCAGACCGCCGAGGAGCAGATAGGCCTGGCCTCTCGTCAATTCCCCAGAGGCCAGCGGACGGGACTTTGTTCGTGCGACATGGCGGTCGAACGATTGGTCGGCCAGGTCATTCAGAATCACACCGGCACTGCGCATGACAAAAGAGCCGGCGATAAAAACTGCCAGCAAGCGTGGAGATGGCAGGCCACGTTCGGCCAGCACGAGCGCCCAACAGGTCGGCAAGAGGAGCAGCGCGGTGCCGGTCTGATTGCGGAACCGAATCAAACGTAACCAAGCAGCCCACGGCATCGACCGGGTGGACAGGGACGAGATTGTGGGCTGATCCGACATGAGCCGGACCTTAGCGTAGGGCATCTGGACTGTCAATTTGGCAGGCGAGTTGTGATCGGGGAGGTCTTTTCTGTATAAAACAGTGATGCAAGTACAACCTCCGCATTCTTACGTACGCGGCTCCATCGGGCTCATTCTCGTGGGGCTGGTGCTCATCACCTGGACCGGCTGTTCGCGGACGACACGGGTCGCTCCGACGGCCGCAGCTGGTCCGATGCCACTCGCACTCCTGGTGCGTCTACCACCGGCAGCTGAGACGACACTCGACTACAAGAATGCCTGCGGGGAATCGGCCACCGTCTCGATCGCTGGGCCGTTAGCCGCCGAGTTGCGAGAGAGACTGGGGCCGGCGTTCCAGCGCGTCACGCTTGATCCTGCCGTACCATCGAACGGCACGCTTGATGTGGCGATCGGTGTGAAACAGATTGATATGGCGATTCCACGCCGGAGCTCCAGTTTATATCCGGTCACCGTCACGGTTGGATTGGAAGCCGCGTTTGTGACGGACGATGGCAGCAAACTGTGGACGAAAAAGATCAAAGGTTCAGGAATCGGCCAGATCGAGGTCAAGGAGCCATCCTGTCATGTCATCGGGCTCGAAGCCGTGGTGAAAGAAGCCGCGGAGATCGTGGCCGAAGGTCTCGCCAGGCAAGTCAGTCAATCAGGCAAGATTCGAGACTATGCCGAATCCAAGCGGAGCAGCGGGATAGGAGTCGCGATGTCAGCCGCCTCCGACGCTGTGGCGCCACCGCACTCGAGCGGAGTGCCGGCGCGCCCGTCGGCTGATCTGTCGATCGAAGGGCCGGCTGCCACGGCAGGCGCTCCGGCCTCCATCCAGGCAGGGGATGGCGCCACGGTGCTGAGCTTCCGGGCCATTCTGCGGGATGATAATCGCGATCACATCCTCCAGTCCGATGAGCCGTTGACCATTGAGCTGGAAGTGAAGAACGATGGACTCATGGAGGCGACAGGTGTTGAGGTGGTTGTCGGTGGGACCGGAGCCCTGACCGCACTGCTACCCCCTGCCATCGTGATCGGGGATGTGCAGCCCGGTGAGATCAAGCGAGCCACGCTGACAAAGCCGGTCACCAGCGTCAAGGAACCCTTGCGCGGTGAATTGCTCTTAAGCCTGCGATCCGGCTCGCCCATGACGCAGGCGCCCCCAGTCAAAAAATTCACGGTCTTGGTAACGCCGGTTTCATCCGGCGAGGGGCAGGCGTCCGCCGATGTCGATCAACCGCCGAAGGCGGCGGCTTCACTCAAGCAGCCGAAAGCGGTGGTCATTGCGATCGGGGTCGGCCATTTCCGTGATACGCACGTGTCGCCGATGAAGTTCGCCGCCCGCGATGCCGAGGTGATGGCCTCGTATCTGCAATCCATCGGAGGCCTGTCTGCCGACCGCGTGCGGGTGCTGGTGGACGGCCGTGCGCTCAAGCAGGATTTGGCCGAAACCTTCGACGAATGGCTTCCCAAGCGAAGCGATCCCGGTACGGTCGTGTATATCTATTTTGCCGGGCGCGCGCTGGTCGATGGTGCGACCGGGGCCGTGTCGTTGGTGCCCTACGACGGCAGCACCGCCCTGGTGGGCCGGGTCTATCCGTTGCGGCGGCTGCAAGAATCGCTGGCCCGTTTGCCGATCCAACGGGCGATCCTCATGATCGATGCATCGCTGGAACCTGCGTCCGGGTCGGATCCAGCGACGGGCGCCGTCCCGGCGTGGGATGTCAGCGCGGCGGATCCGAATACCAAGATGATGTGGATGATCGGGAACAGCGGACTCCAAGATACCCACGCCTATGACCGGGGCCGTCATGGACTCTTCACCTATCAGTTGCTCCGGGGCCTGCAAGGACCGGCCGATCTCGACCGGGATGGGACGGTGGTGGCGGGTGAACTCTGTGCGTTTGCGAGGGGGGAAGTCGCCCGCATGGCAGGGGAACAATTCGGCAGCAGCCAGGAGCCGGTCTGTCTGCCTGGGCCCGGGCAAGGAGCCATGGTCAGAATCCAGCCGATGGCCAAGGGGAATAATCCCAAGCCGGTGGGATCGGGTAAAAAAGAAACTCCCGTTTCAGGAGAGGCGTCGAACGCGTCGCCTGGAGGAGTCGGGCCTGGCCAGTAAAAGTGGCGAGAGTCTCGCTCCTTCGTTGACAGGCCGCACGGTGGACGGTATCATTGCGTCCGGCTCGCTGAGAGGCTCGCAGGCAGCCCGAGTCATCCCCCGCGTAGGACAGTCGCCGACGTAGCTCAGTTGGTAGAGCAGCTGTTTCGTAAACAGCAGGTCGTCCGTTCAATCCGGATCGTCGGCTCCATACGCATCTATCAGTTCCCCTCAATTTTTGCTGTCACCACATAGCGCAGCGGTCCGCCTGTCTGGATCGCCTCGAAAGGGTAGCAGGTCACCAGCACGAGCTGGGGCTGGCCCTGTTCAATGCCGATCGACGCGCTGCGCGAGTCGAGAATGCGGCGATTGTGCACACGGTAGCGCCGGCGGATTCCTTCCGCCGTTTCCAACTCAATCACATCGTCCTGCTGAAGCCGCTTCAGAAATCTGAAATGGGTATCGCGATGCCCGGTGAGGATGATTGTGCCTGATTCCCCAATCGGTCGAGCCGACTCCACGTGCCCTGGCCCGAAGGCCAGCGTTCTTCCGTACGCGCCCTCCAAGACAATCTGATCAATGTGCTGTGTCGGTACGATCAATCGCGCCACCGGCCAGGTATCGGCCCAGGGCCAGGGTGTGATGTTCGCCTCTCCGGCGAGGGTGCGGGACCAGGCCCGCTGCAGTAAATACTGCGCGAGCCTGGCTTTCGCATAGATCCACGATCCTTCCCCGATCTGCCACAAGCCGATAGCGAGGAGGAGCCCCATAAGCGCAGCCAGAGTACGGGGAACAGGCCGGATCGCGTTCATGCGACCTGTTTCCGCCATCCCCACATCAGCCAGGCTGCCAGCAGAGCAGCGAATCCAAATAGGATCTGCAGCTGCCCGCTCGTGGCGGTCTGCGGCAAGCCGAAGATGGCTTGGTAGTCCTGGCCCTCTGGCAGATTAGTTTTCATCGCATGGGTCTGCAACGACCGGTCAAGCGGACGAACCGGCGTCACATCCACCGCCACGAGACTGGTGTACTTGCTGACGAGGTGATGCGTGAGTGCTACATCGAGGATTGCCTGCCTGGTCGCAGACTCATCCTGCCCATACCGTTGCTGGTCCATCAGCGCGGCGATTTTCTGCCGAGCCCAGTAGACCGACAACCCTTCGCGCCGGTCTTGCTCCGATAACGTCACGGAAGTCGTCCAGGGTTTGTTCCCGACCATGCCAGTGATCGTCACGGCTGAAGGCAACGCCCGGCCCTTGATCGCAACCACGACCGGCTCGCCCTCGTAGAGATCCGGAATGCGCGAGGGAAACATCTCGATCTGTCCGTCCAGTCCCTCGACTTTGATATCCGTCAACACCGGACGTTCCAGCTTGCGGAAGATCGCATCCATCTGGGCCTTCACTTCGCTGGTGCTGCCGATGTGGGTGAAGGTGCCGCGGCCGAACTCCGCCGCCTTGCGCATGAAGTGGCTGTTCGGTGCCGAGCCGATGCCGATAGTGAAGAGGCGGCTGGTCCCCAGCTGTGAGCGGATGATGTCGAATAACTCGTCTTCGTTGCCGACCTGGCCGTCCGTCAGAAAGATCACCTGCCGCAAATGAGAGGCGGGGGCCTCGCCTTTCAGTGCCATTTTCAGTGCGGGAAGGATTTCGGTCCCTCCGTTGGCTTTCAACTGCTCGACGTAGTGCACCGCCTTGCGCAGCGTCTCCGGCTTCACCCGTTGCGGCTGAGAAAATAAGACGTGGGTGA
>JBEBHO010000211.1:0-2788 GCA_040081095.1 Nitrospira sp. | reverse complement strand
GATCCGCCTGGTGCTCGACGGCGCGCTCCACAACCGACACCACGTGGATCATCACGATATGCCCTATGACACCAACGGCCAGGCCCGCACCATCCGCGTGACGACCGCAGACCTGACGGGAGATGACGGCCGGCCGGCCGGAGTCATTGTGCTGCTGAAAGATGTCACGGAACTGCTGGACCTGGAACGGCGCGTGCGGGTCGCAGACAAACTGGCGGGGCTTCATACCCTCTCGGCAGGCGTCGCGCACGAGTTGCGCAATCCCTTGAGCGCCATCGACCTGAATCTCCATCTCCTTGAAGAAGATCTGCGCGGCGGCGAACGCCTCTCGCCCACGACGGACCGGTATCTTCAAGTCTTGAATGCCGAAACCCGCCGGCTATCGGCCATTCTGGATACGTTCATGAAGTTCGCACGACCCGGCTCCGCCCCCCTGCACCCGATCGACACGAAACAATTGCTCGCGCACATCATTTCGCTCCTGCAATACGAAGCGCAGGAACGCCATATCCGCCTCATCCCTCAGGAGCCCGATACGTTGCCGGCCCTCATGGGAGACGAAACTGAGATCAGCCAAGTGCTGGTAAATGTCATCGTCAATGCCTTTCACGCCATGCCGGCCGGGGGAGTCTGCCACGTCATCGCAAGGGGCACCATGACCCATGACAAAGAATGGGTGGAACTGACGGTTCAGGATAGCGGCATCGGCATCAAGAAAGAAGCGTTGTCCCGCCTGTTTGAACCGTTTTACACGACGAAAACCGGGGGCAGCGGATTGGGGCTGGCGATCGCCTACCGTATCGTGCAGGACCACGGGGGCACCATCCAGATTGCGAGCCAGCCCGGCCTCGGTACCACAGTCGTCGTCAAACTTCCCGCCGCTCCTGCGACCCAACCAGCGTTGGTATCAGGCCGATGACATCTCACGCTCACATTCTCGTCGTTGAAGATGAGGTCAACATCCGGTCGGCCCTGATGACCATGCTGGAAAAGCTCGGGCATACCGTCCGGGGAGCCGGAACCGCGGAAGACGCGCTCGCATTGCTCGAAGGCTGTCCCGCCGATTTGGTGCTCACCGATCTCCGGATGCCGGGTCTAGGCGGCATGGAGTTTCTCCGCCGCATGAAAGAACGATGGCCTGAGACGGAAGCCATCGTCATGACCGCCTTCGGGTCGATCGAGACAGCCATTGAAGCGATGCGCTGCGGGGCCTACGACTATCTCACCAAACCCATCGACCGTGAACGATTTCCTGTGGTCATCGGCAAAGCGCTCGAACGCCACATGCTCGCCACTGAAAATAAACACCTCCGCGACCGCCTCGAAACGCGCACCCGCTTCGATCAGATGGTCGGCGACAGCGAGCCCATGCAGCGAATCTATCATCTGGTCGAGATGGTCGCCGAAAGCGATGTCACCGTCTTACTGACAGGGGAAAGCGGAACCGGCAAAGAAGTCGTCGCCAAAGCGATTCACCACAAAAGTTCGCGGACCAATGAGCCATTCATCACTCTCAACTGCGGGGCGCTTCCGGACAATCTGATCGAGAGCGAGCTGTTCGGATACGAAAAAGGAGCCTTTACCGGCGCAATGGCGACCAAGGCCGGTCGATTCGAACTGGCGCAAGGCGGCACACTGTTGCTGGATGAAGTCGGCGAGCTGTCGCTGAAATCCCAGGTCGATTTCCTGCGTGTCTTAGAAACCAAGGAAATCCGTCGCCTGGGCGGAACCAAAGTGGTGAAAGTCGATGTCCGAATCATCGCGGCCACCAACCGGAACTTGGAAGAAGCCGTCAAGCAAGGGATCTTCCGCGAAGATCTGTACTATCGGCTGAACGTCGTCCCGATCAAACTGCCGCCCTTGCGCGAACGCGGAGAAGACATCCCGCTCCTGGTCGAGACCTTTCTGCGTGAATTTTGCGTCCAGCACCATCAGGACTCGAAGGAAGTATCCCGGGACACTATGCGGTTATTGAGACTCTACGCATGGCCCGGCAATATCCGCCAACTGCGGAATCTCATTGAGCGATTGGTTGTCACGATGCGGGATCACACCCTCCAGCCGCAACACCTGCCTGAGGAAATCCAAACCAGCAAGGAAGACATCCGCACGATGGTCGTGACCCTCGGGACCTCCCTGGAGGATATTGAAAAGGACGTGATCCGCCGTACTCTTGTGGAAGTCACCAACCACCGTGAAAAAGCCGCCAAGCTGCTCGGCATCAGTCTTCGGGCGCTCCAGTACAAAATCAAGGAATACGGAATCCGCGAGTAAGGTCCGGTCGTCGCGTCCCACTACAAATCAGCGTGCCTCCCTCATATCGTTTTCGATCTGCAATTCTTGCACGAGTCTGATCGCATGTCTGAAAGAAGCAACCGTCTGATCTCTCGTGAAAAATCTGCATAAGACCGTGTTGTTCAGACCGCAACGGCATGCATTATTTGCAGATAATGAGTCTGTCTGCGCTCAACTCGGGAATCCGGGGACAGTCGGGAGAAGCGTTTCACTTCAGAAACCCGCGTTGACTCTACAGTTATCACCGTTCGCGCCTCGCGGCATTCCCTGTGCTAGTGATGAGCGCTGAAAGCAGAAGGATCTGCCCGAGGAGGTACGTACGCCGGACGATGGCACGAGAGAGTGTACAGGCTCAACCGGGTCGCCACTGGAGATCGGCCATCCCGTGACTACCCGGCGCGTTGGTCTCCACTAAGAAAGTGAGCACATGTGTCGATGTCGAATGAGCCTTGGATCGCGCGTCTGAATGAATTGCAGAAACTGCTGACGGTCT
>JBEBHO010000296.1:0-2791 GCA_040081095.1 Nitrospira sp. | reverse complement strand
GATGGGATGATACCTTTACACCGAAACTCCCGGACACATGTCGCCCTTTAGACGATTCCTCCCATTTGTACGCCCCTATCTTCCACGGATGATCCTGGCAGGACTCCTCGTGATGGGAGTCGCTGCCATCAATCTGGCCCTGCTGCGCCTGGCCGGCACACTCTGGGACGTCATTACCGTCCAACACAATCGTGACCGCATGACGGAATTGATCGGGCTGTTCATCGGCCTGGTCCTCCTGCAAGGCCTCTGCTCGATGGGGCATAGCTACCTGACCGCCTGGATCTCCCAACGAGTCGTTGCCGATTTCCGCACCCATCTCTTTGCGCATCTACAAAGTCTCGCGGTCAGCTTCTTCGCCAGGAGGCGAACGGGAGAATTGCTCTCCCGGCTGATGAACGATGTCACCGTCATTCAATCCATCGTCACGGAAACACCCATCGATACGGCCAAACAGTTGGTGACGTTCATAGGCGGAATCGGCTTCTTACTGGCCATGAATTGGCGGCTGTGCCTGCTTATCCTGCTGCTACTCCCTCTATTGGTGCTCGTCGCCAAGTTTTTCGGACGCAAGCTGAAATCTCTTTCAACTTCAATCCAGGATCAAACCGCAGCGCTCAGCACCCTTCTTGAAGAGGTCATTTCCGGCATACGCATTGTGAAGTCGTTTGTGCAAACGAAGCGGGAAGAAGGCCGTTTCTTGACCGCAGTCCAGCATGGCTTGTCGCTCTCGCTCAGACGAGCCGGCATCATGGCCCTGTTCGTCCCCGTCATCAGCCTGCTGACATTTTCAGCCGCCGCGGCCGTCCTGTGGTACGGCGGGACTCAAGTGATTGAAGGCACCGTCACACCGGGTGATCTCTTCGCCTTCGTCCTGTTCGCGGGTATTCTGATCGGGCCATTCAGTTCAGCCGCCCGCGTCTTCGCTCAAATTAAAGAGGCCCAGGGCGCGACCCAGCGCGTGTTTGAAATCCTCGACGCCGAAGCGGATATTCGAGACGTCCCCAATGCGCACATCCTCTCCGCCGTGAAAGGCCACGTGCGGGCCGAGCAGGTCAGCTTCAGTTATGACCCGCGCACCCCGGTGCTGTCTCACTTATCATTCGAAGCTCAACCGGGCAAACTCGTCGCATTCGTCGGACCAACGGGAGCCGGCAAAACCACCGTCATCAATCTACTCCATCGTTTCTACGACCCTATCGAGGGTCGCATCACCGTAGATGGGCACGATCTGAAACAGGTTACGGTGGATAGTTGGTACCGGCAGGTCGCGCTTGTCCCCCAGGAAACCATCCTCTTTGGAGGAACGATCCTCGACAATATTCGATATGGAAACCCCGAGGCGAGCGAGGCGGCCGTGCAGGAAGCGAGCAAATCGGCGCACGCGCACGAATTTATCTCGGCCTTTCCCGACAAATATTTGACCGTGGTGGGAGAAAAAGGCATCAACCTGTCAGGCGGCCAGCGGCAGCGTATTGCCATTGCCCGGGCGATTCTCAAAAACCCTCGCGTCCTGCTGCTCGATGAAGCCACCTCGTCGCTCGACACCGAGTCAGAGCGACTGGTCCAGGACGCACTTGAGCGACTGATGGAAGGACGGACGACGTTTGTCGTCGCGCATCGACTCTCCACGATTCAGCGTGCAGACCGCATCCTCGTCCTGGATAAGGGACGAGTCGTTGAAGAAGGTACCCACGCACAGCTCCTGGAGCGCAAAGGTCTCTATCACTATCTCTACACCATCAGATTTGCTGACCAACCATCCTAGCTCCGCCCGCTTCATCGTCATCCCGTCGCGACCCGTCCCCGCTGCTCACTCACTGCAACTTTTCCACTCGCACGCCTAAGAGCCGGATCCGTTGACGTCGCGGGTTCTCCCGCCGATCGAGGAACGGGAGCAGCAGCTTGAGCAATTCGCGCCGCACCGCCGCCCCATCCCGCACCGGATCAGGAAAGGTATGAGCTCTGGTGACCGTGGTAAAATCCGCGAACCGCACGGTAATCGCGATCGTCCTGCAGGCGTCGAATCCCTCCTGCTCCAATCGCGCAAACACCTCGTCACCTAACTGCGACAGCCGTTCCACCAGGACCTGTGAGTCCAGCGTATCCTCATTAAAGGTCTCTTGCTCGCTGATCGACTTCGGCTCCCAATGCTCCTCCACCGGCGAGTCATCCTGTGCGCGAATCTTGGCATACCACTCAAGCCCCCGTTTGCCGAACCGCGCCTCCATATCAGCCGGGCTCAGCTGTTTCAGTTCTTCAACAAGACGAATATGCTGCGCGGCCAGCATCGCTTCCGTCTTCGGCCCGATTCCCGGAATCGCCCGTACCGACAACGGCGCGAGGAACGCTTCCGCCTCTGCTTCAGTGACCACCGTAAACCCATCCGGCTTGTGCATGCCGGACGCAATCTTGGCGATCAATTTATTGGGCCCGATCCCGACCGACGCCGTCAATCGTTCTTCGGAGAGAATCGCCGCCTTGATCGACCGGCACAACTCAGCCGCCGCTTCGAAGGACCCGGCGCTGGATATATCCCCGTAGGCCTCATCTATGCTCGCCTGCTCAAGAACAGGAATGGCACGGCGGGCAATGGCCATCACCGCTGCGGATACGCCGGCGTACTTGCGCATATCGACGGAGACGAACGTGACCGGGGACTGCCCCCTTCGACGAGCCTCTTCCGAAAGACGCCAGGCTGTGGAAATCGGCGTGGCCGAATGAATCCCGTACTCGCGCGCCTTGTAATTCGCAGTCGAGACAACCCCGCGCCCCTGCCCCTGTGCCGGAT